>CAYRCO010000008.1:0-2464 GCA_964422775.1 uncultured Rhodovibrio sp. | reverse complement strand
CTCTGGTTCGTCGGCCGGGACGACGACGTGATCACGTCGGCCGGCTACCGGATCGGCCCGGGCGAGGTCGAGGACTGCCTGGGCGCGCATCCGGCCGTGGCGATGGCGGCCGTGGTCGGCGTCCCCGACGAGCTGCGCGGCCAGCGGGTGAAGGCGTTCGTGGTGCTGAACCCCGGCCATCGGGGCAGCGATGGCCTGACCCGGGAATTGCAGGACCATGTGAAGACCAAGCTCGCCGCGCACGAGTACCCGCGCGAGATCGCTTACGTTCTCGCCCTGCCGCTGACCGCAACGGGGAAGATCAAGCGCAAGGACCTGCGCGAGCAGGGCGCGGCGGCGTGCCCGGCGGGGGAGGCCTAAGGGGGGCACCCCGCACAGGCAAGGCATAGCCGCCGCACGCGTCTATCCAGGAACGAGCCGATCGATCCAGCGCGAAAACACGCCCCATGCCCATGGGCGGAGCGGATCGGCTAAACTAGGCTCAGAGACGGGCGGCGCGACCATGACGGACAACGGCGAGCGGTAATGGCGGACAGCGACAGCACGACGAGCCAGAAGACGCAGCAGCGCAAGACCGGCCGGCAAGCCCGCAAGCCGGTGCTGGTGTTC
This sequence comes from uncultured Rhodovibrio sp., assembly GCA_964422775.1. Lineage (GTDB taxonomy): Bacteria > Pseudomonadota > Alphaproteobacteria > Kiloniellales > Rhodovibrionaceae > Rhodovibrio. The sequence continues at coordinate 1,855 of CAYRCO010000008.1, read as the reverse complement.
GGGGCCAGCGGGTACATCGGGCGCCACCTGGTGCCCGCCCTGCTGGCCGAGGGTCACAAGGTCCGGGCGGCCGCGCGCCGGATGGCACCGCTGGAGGCCGAGGGCTGGGACGGGGTCGAACTCGTGCAGGCGGACGCCCACGATCCCGATACCCTGCCCAAGGCGCTGAACGGCGTCTCCACCGCTTACTTCCTGGTCCACTCGATGGCAGACGGCGCCGACTTCCCCGAACGCGAGCGCCGGGCCGCCGCCGCGTTCGCCCAGGCGGCGGAGAAGGCGGAGGTCGAGCGGATCGTCTACCTGGGCGGCCTGGCGCCGAAGGAGGCGGCGTCGACGCACCTCGCCTCCCGCGTCGCCACCGGCGAGGAGCTGCGCCGTGGCGGCGTACCGGTGAGCGAACTGCGGGCGCCGGTGATCGTCGGTCCCGGATCGGTCGCCTTCGAGGTGATGCGCGATCTGGCCGCCTACCTGCCGGTCATGGTGACGCCGAAATGGGTGCGCGCGAAGTCGCCGCCGGTCGCCCTCGACGACCTTTTGGGCGATTTGGTCGCCCTGCCCGAACGCACGCCCGCGGACAACGCGATCTACGAGACCGGCGGGCCGGAGCAGCTGAGCTACGAGCGCATGCTGCGGATCATCGCGCGCGAGCTGGGCCGGCCGGAGCCGATCATCATCCCGGTGCCGTTCATGTCGCCGGAACTGTCGAGCTACTGGCTGGCGTTCGTCTCCGCCACCCCCACCGACGTGGCGCGCGCGCTGATCGGCGGGCTGAAGCACGACCTGTCGGCCGACGATCGCTCGCTGCGTCAGCGCGTCCCGCGCGATCCCCAGCCGTTCGACGAAGCCACCCGCCGGGCGTTCGAGCGGGAGACGGCATTCGTCGCCCACGACCGCTGGCGCGAGGGCGCGTTCAACCTGCGAGGCCATCGCCACGACATCGGCTATTACGCCAAGAAGATGTCGCGCTCGGCCACGACCAAGGTCGACGCGGAGACGCTGTGGCGCACGCTGTCCGACATGGGCACGCGGGAAGCCGGGTACTTCTTCCTGTCCAGCCTGTGGGAGGTGCGCAAGACGGTCGACCGGCTGCTCGGCGGCCGTCCCGCCGGCCGCCGCCGGCCCGGCCGCGACCCGGAACCGGGCGAGCGGTTCGACATGTGGGAGGTGCTCGCATCCGAGCGGCCGAGGCGCCTGACTCTCAAGATCAACGCCGTGGTGCCCGGGCGCGGCGGGCTGGAGTTCGAGATCGACGAAACACCGGAGGGGCACAGCCGCCTGACCGCGACGATGTACTGGCACCCGGCGGGCGCACCCGGCCTGCTTTACTGGTACAAGCTGGGCCCGCCGCACGCGATCCTTCTGCAGGGCATGGCAGCCCGGATCTGCCAGCGCGCGGAAGCTGGCCGGAAAGCCAGCGAAGCCCGGGCGCGCCCGGGCCTGCGCCCGCGCCCGCAGCGCTGAGCCGTCGCGCGCCGACGGACTGGCGCAAACCGAGGGATGACACCCCCGCCCGGCATGGCCTAAGCCGGGTGCCGGCTTAGATTTGTCCCACGAGACCAAACCCAATTCGGGAGACCGATCGAACGATGAGCGACAGCAACGCGCCCTGGACCCAGCCGATGCCCCAGGAGCAGTTCCAGCGGATGCGCGACATCCTGGCCGCCCCCAGCCCGGTCGGCCTGGAGGGCGCGATGACCTACGGCGTGCTCAAGCCGTACTTCGAGTCCTTCGCGCCGCACAGCTGGCACGTCCACCGGTTCACCGGCCACGCCGGCATCGTCCTGGACAGCCATCCGGGGGAGGACGAGCGCTTCAAGATCATGGTGATCGGCCACGCCGACAAGATCCGCATGCA
>CAYRCO010000007.1:0-30222 GCA_964422775.1 uncultured Rhodovibrio sp. | reverse complement strand
CGGGTGTTCGCCTCGCCGCTCGCCCGGCGGATGGCCAAGCAGGCGGGCATCGATCTTGCCAACCTCAAGGGCACCGGGCCGCACGGCCGGATCGTGCGCGCCGACGTCGAACAGGCGATCGAGCGGGGCGCCCCCGCGCAGCAGCCGGCCGCCCAGCCTGCCGGCGAAGCGCCGGCCGCGCAGCCGCAGCAGCAGCCGGCGCCGCAAAAGCAACCCGCACCCGCGCAGGGCGTCGACGCCAAGGCCTCCGCCGACCAGCTCGGCATGGCCTACGAGGAAGTCCCGCTCAACAACATGCGCAAGACGATCGCCAAGCGCCTGAGCGAGTCCAAGCAGACGGTCCCGCACTTCTACCTGTCCGTCGACATCGAGATGGACGAGGTGTTCAAGGTCCGCAAAGAACTGAACGACCGCGCCCAGGCGCGCGGCGAGGACTACAAGCTCTCGGTCAACGACTTCATCATCCGGGCCTGCGCGCTCAGCCTGAAAAAGGTGCCGCAGGCGAACGCGGCTTTTAACGGCTCGAGCGCGCTGTTCTTCGAGCACGCCGACGTCTCGGTCGCGGTCGCGATCGAAGGCGGGCTGATCACGCCGGTGATCAAGCAGGCCGAAACCAAGGGCCTGGCGACCATTTCGACCGAGATGAAGGACCTCGCCAAGCGCGCACGCGACGGCAAGCTGAAGCCGGAAGAATACCAGGGCGGCACCTTCTCGCTGTCCAACCTGGGCATGTTTGGGATCACCAATTTCCAGGCGATCATCAATCCGCCGCAGGCCTGCATCCTGGCGGTCGGCAAGTCCGAGCAGCGCCCGGTGGTGAAGGACGGCGCGCTGTCGGTGGCGACCATGATGTCCTGCACGCTGTCGGTCGACCACCGGGTGGTCGACGGCGCGATCGGGGCCAACTTCCTGAGTGAACTAAGGAAACTGCTGGAAGACCCGATGAGCATGCTGCTCTGAGGCAGCGCCGTGCGCGTCTTCCGCAGAAACCGTCATATAAACCTTCAGGGGGGCTGACCCCATGGCCGATAACAGCTTCGACATCGCCGTCGTCGGCGGCGGACCCGGCGGCTACGTCGCCGCGATCCGCGCCAGCCAGCTGGGCTTCAAGACCTGCGTGGTGGAACGCGAGCACCTCGGCGGCATCTGCCTCAACTGGGGCTGCATCCCGACCAAGGCGCTGCTGCACACCGCCCAGATCAACCACCTGCTGCATTCGCTCGACCAGTTCGGCTTCAAGGCGGACAACGTCTCGTTCGACGTCGCGAAGGTGGTGAAGCACAGCCGCGACACGGCGAAGAAGCTCTCCCAGGGCGTCACGCACCTGTTGAAGAAGAACAAGGTCACGGTGATCGACGGCCACGCCAAGCTGGCGGGGCAGGGCAAGCTGGCGGTCGAGAAGGACGGCAAGCAGCTCCAGGACGTCCAGGCCAAGCACATCATCCTGGCGCCGGGCGCGCGCGCCCGCCAGCTGCCGCACATCGAGGCGGACGGCGAGACCGTCTGGACCTACAAGGAAGCCATGGTGCCCAAGGAGATGCCGAAGAGCATCCTGGTGATCGGCTCCGGCGCCATCGGTATGGAGTTCGCCTCCTTCTACCACGACATGGGCGTGGACGTGACGGTGGCCGAGGTGGTCGACCGCATCCTGCCCGCCGAGGATCGCGAGATCTCAGACTTCGCCCGTAAGACCTTCGAGAACAAGGGCATCAAGATCCACACCGAGGCGAACGTCGAAAAGGTCGAGAAGGGCAACAACGGCAAGCCCGGGGCCACCGCGACGCTCAAGACCAAGGACGGCAAGACCCAGCAGCTGGCGGTCGACAAGGTCGTCCTGTCGGTGGGCATCGTCGCCAACACCGAGAACCTCGGCCTGGAGGGCACCAAGGTCGAGACCGAGCGTTCGCACATCAAGACCGACGAGTGGATGCGCACCGGCGAGCCCGGCGTCTACGCCATCGGCGATGCCACCGGGGCGCCGTGGCTGGCGCACAAGGCGAGCCACGAGGGCGTGATCTGCGTGGAAAAGATCGCTGGCCTGAACGACGTGCACCCGCTGAACTACAAGCAAATCCCGGCGTGCACCTATTGCAGCCCCCAGGTCGCGAGCGTGGGTCTGAGCGAGCAGGCGGCCAAGGACGCCGGCCACAAGGTCAAGGTCGGCCGCTTCCCCTACCGCGGCAACGGCAAGGCGCTCGCCATGGGCGAAGACAACGGCATGGTCAAGACGGTGTTCGACGAGACCACCGGGGAGCTTCTGGGCGCGCATCTGATCGGCGCGGAAGTGACCGAGCTGATCCAGGGCTACTCGATCGCCCAGACGCTGGAGACGACCGAGACGGACCTGATGCATACCGTCTTCCCGCACCCGACGCTCTCGGAGATGATGCACGAGAGCGTGCTTGACGCCTATGGCCGGGCCATCCACTTCTAACCGACGGATTGAAGCGTCACGGGGTGACATGACCACAGTGGACAGCCAGCTTACAGAAAGCGAGACCGGCCGCACCACCAAGGCCGACACGACGGGCAAGACCAAGGACCTGAGTGGCAAGGTCCGGCATCCGGAGAAGGCGCACAAGCCGGACAACCCGGTCGCGCGCAAGCCGGACTGGATCCGCGTCAAGGCGCCGACCTCGCGGGAGTATCAGGACACCAAGAAGGTCGTCCGGCAGAACAACCTCCACACCGTCTGCGAGGAGGCCGGCTGCCCCAACATCGGGGAATGCTGGGCCAAGGGTCACGCCACCATGATGATCATGGGCGAGACCTGCACGCGCGCCTGCACCTTCTGCAACGTCGCGACCGGCAAGCCGGAGCCGCTCGATCCGTTCGAGCCGGCGCGCGTCGGCGACGCGGTGGCCCAGCTCGGCCTGCAGCACGTGGTGATCACCTCCGTCGACCGCGACGATCTGGACGACGGTGGGGCGGAGCATTTCGCCCGCGTGATCCGCGCGATCCGCCACCAGGCGCCGGGCACCACGATCGAAATCCTGACCCCGGACTTCCTGCGCAAGGACAACGCGCTGGAGACGGTCGTGGCGGCGAAGCCGGACGTCTTCAACCACAACCTGGAGACGGTGCCGCGGCTCTACGTCCCGGTGCGCCCCGGGGCGCGCTACTACGCCTCGCTCCGGCTTTTGGACCGGGTTAAGGATCTCGACCCTACGATGTTCACCAAGTCCGGCATGATGGCCGGGCTGGGCGAAACCAAGGAGGAGATCCTGCAGGTGATGGACGATCTGCGCAGCGCCCGGGTCGACTTCCTCACCATCGGGCAGTACCTGCAGCCCACTCGCAAGCACCACCCGGTCGACCGGTTCGTCCCGCCGGACGAATTCAAGACCTACGAAAAGCGCGCCTACAACAAGGGCTTCCTGATGGTCTCCGCGTCGCCGCTGACGCGCTCCAGCTATCACGCGGGCGAGGACTTCGAGCGCTTGCGGGCGGCCCGCGAAGCCCAGCAGGCTGCCGCGCAATAAACCCGCCTAGAGCAAAATCGAGGAAAGCCGAACCGGCTTGCCTCGGGATTTTTGCTCTAACCTCTTAAGGAGCGGGCACGATTCAACTGAGACGTGATCGCACGTTTCAGCATCTTGCCCGAGCGCGTGGGCCAAACTGCCCGCGCGTCGATGCCAGAGAGGCCCCATGCCCACGCATGCCGAAAAGCGGGCGCTGCCGTATTCGCCCCAGCAGATGTACGACCTGGTGGCGGATGTCGAACGCTATCCGGAGTTCCTGCCCTGGTGCGTCGGGTCCAAGGTGCGCCGCAGGCGGGGCGACACGATCGTCGCGGACCTCGTGATCGGCTTCAAGATGATCCGCGAGCGCTTCACCAGCGAGGTGAAGCTGCAGCCCGAGGAGATGCGCATCGACGTGCGCTATCTGGAGGGACCGTTCAAGTACCTGAACAACTCCTGGGTGTTCTACGAGCACGAAAAGGGCTGCATGATCGACTTCTACGTCGATTTCGAGTTCCGCACCCGCTTCCTGCAGCGGATGATGGAGCCGCTGTTCAACGAAGCCGTCCGCCGGATGGTCAAGGCCTTCGAATCCCGCGCCGACCAGCTTTACGGCGCCAAGGCCCAGCGCAGCGGCGCCCGCGGGCAATCCGGCAGCACCGCCCGCCGGGGCGCGTGACCTACCCGCCCGCGCCCGGCATCGGGGCGCCCTGGCTGACAGCGGCGTAGAGGATCGTGGTCACGATCGCGTTGTACAGGCCGTGGACGATGATCGGTGCCCAGATCGTCCCGGTGATCTCGTAAATCCAGGCCAGCACCAGGCCCAGTACCGCGATCGCCGGGATCAGGCCCGGGATGCCGTGCAGAACCGAAAAGCCGATTGCCGAGCCGATGGCGGCGATCCAGATGCCCAGGCGCTCGCGCAGCCAGCGGTAGAGCAGGCCGCGGAACGCCAACTCCTCGACCATCGGCGCCAGCACGCCCGCCACCAGCAGCATCCCCAGGTACAGATCCCAGCCGAACTGCTCGGGTTTTAGCAGGTCCATCTGCGGGTTTTGGATCGGCTGGCCCATGATCTGCATCTGCAGCCAGCTGACGAAGCTGACCAGCGGGAAGGCGGCGATCGCCACCATCGCCGCCCGCCACATCCAGCGGGTCTCGATCGGCCGGAAGCCCAGGTCCGCCCAGGTCACCCCGCGCCAGGCGACCGCGACGGCGTAGATCACGGCGAACAGGAAAACCGTCTGCAGCGCCAGCAGGCCCAGGATCACGGCCGTTCCCGGACCGCCCTGGTCCATCGGCGTGATCCCGAGCGGCGCCAGCAGGACCGGCAGCACCAGCCGCGACCCGCCCAGCGCCAGGATCACGATCAGCAAGAGGTCGGTGACCGACAGGGGCAAGCGCCCCGGGCCGTGGCCGGTGGGCGCAGGGGCGGAATCAGGCGCGTTCGGATCGGACATGAGGTGTCCTGGCTGAAGGTGCTAGCGGGGTCGCGCGTGGTCGAGCGCGTGGTGAAACAGGTCGAGGGCGACCGATACGCTGGCCAGCCGGACCCGGTTCCGGTCGCCGGTCAGGTCGTGGCGAACCGTGTAAGTCTCCAGGCCGCGCGCAGCGAGCGCGAACTCGACCCGGCCGACCGGCTTGTCGGGCGTGCCGCCGCCGGGTCCTGCAACGCCGGTCACGGCGACGGCGGCCTGGACCGGCGCGCGGGCGAGCGCGCCTTCTGCCATCGCGCCGGCGACCGGCGCGCTGACCGCGCCGTGGTCGCGCAGCGTGTCCGCGGGCACGCCCAGCATTTCCTGCTTTGCCGCGTTGGTGTAGGTGACGAAGCCGCGCTCCACGACCGCGGACGAGCCGGCGATCTCCGTCAGCAGGCCCGCGATCAGCCCGCCGGTGCAGCTTTCCGCGGTTGCGAGCGTCCAGCCGGCGTCTCTATAGGCGTCGAGCAGGCGCTCGGCCTGGGTGCGCAGGTCATCGGGAAACATCAGAACTGCCCCGTCAGGTACAGGCCGGACGCGCCGAGCGCGGCGGCGACGAGACCGGCGCCGGCGTCGTCCGCCATGATCCCGATTCCGCCCGGCAGACGCTCCAGCGCGTTGATCGGCCAGGGTTTCAGCGTATCGAACAGCCGGAAGGCGAGGAATGCGACGGCGATGTGCAGCGGGTCGAGCGCCATCGGCGCCAGCGCCAGCCACTGGCCGCCGACTTCGTCGATCACGATTTCCTGCGGATCGCTGCCGCCGACGCGCGCGTGGTAGACGTGCGCCGCCCATGTGCCGGCGGCGATCGCGAGCGCAGCCGCGATGGCGAGCGCCCAGCCGCCGCCTAGCCACAGGACGAGCGCGCCCGGCGGCAGTGCCGCGAGCGAGCCCCAGGTGCCCGGCATCTTCGGCAGGTAGCCGGCGCCCGCGAAGGTCAGGAACAGGGCCAGCGGCGACCAGCGTCCAGGCGGATCGGGGGTGCGCGTCGCCATCGCGGCGCTAGCCCCCCGCCGGCAGCTGGACGGTGACGGCCGCCTGCGCGGCGATCCCCTCGCGCCGGCCGGTGAAGCCCAGCCCCTCGGTCGTGGTCGCCTTGACCGACACGCGGCTCGCCGGCAGTTGCAGCAGCTCGGCGATCCGCGCGGCCATCTCCGCCCGGTGCGGCCCGACCTTGGGCCGCTCGCAGATCAGCGTGACGTCGACGTGGACCACCCGGGCCGCGCGCGCCGCGGCGATCTCCAGCGCGCGGCTGACGAACTGCGCGCTGTCGGCGCCCTTCCACTGCGGATCGCTGGGCGGGAAGTGGTGGCCGATGTCGCCTTCGCCGAGCGCGCCCAGCAGGGCGTCGACGACCACGTGCAGCCCGACGTCCGCGTCCGAATGGCCGGCGAGGCCGTGGTCGTGGTCGACCGGCACGCCGCACAGCATCACCGGTCCCGGCGTCTCGGCGAAGCGGTGCACGTCGAAGCCCTGGCCGACGCGCGTTTCGGCCGCGCCGGCCAGCCAGCGTTCGGCGCGGGTCAGATCGTCCTGCGTCGTCACCTTGACGTTCTCCGGATTGCCGTCGACCAGACCGACCGGGTGGCCGGCCCGTTCCATCACCGCGCCGTCGTCGCTGGCCTCCGCGGTGCCCGCGGCCCGGCGGTGCGCGGCCAAAATCTCCTGGAAACGGAAGCCCTGCGGCGTTTGCGCCCGCCACAGGCCGGCGCGCGGGACCGTCTCCTGGATGGTGCGATCCGCCCCGGCGTGCTTCAGCGTGTCGGCGACCGGGATCGCAGGGATCGCGCCCGCGTGGGTGTCGAGCGCGGCCAGCACGCGGTCGATCGTCGCCGCGTCGACGAACGGCCGCGCGCCGTCGTGGATCAGCACCCGCTCCGGCGGCGCCGCGGCCAGGCTCTCTAGCCCGGACAGCACCGACTCCTGCCGGCTTGCCCCGCCGTGTACCGGCGCCATCGCCTGAAGGCCGGACGCGGCCGCGTGGTACGCGTCCGCGTCGTCGGGATGGATCACCGCGCGCACGCCCGATATCTCCGGATGCGCCGCCAGAGCGCGCAGCGTGTGGCGCAGGATCGGCGCGCCGGCAAGCGATAGGTACTGCTTGGGTCGGTCGCCGCCCAGCCGGCTGCCGCGGCCGGCCGCGACGACCAGGGCGATGGTTTGGCTCAAGGGTTGTCCGCCGGCTCCCGGCTTGCAAGAAGGTGGGCGCGCTTTTAAAGCGCGCCGGGCGGTTGCCGACCGGAGCCTAGAGCAAGATCGGACCGGGTAAAATCACCTCGGTCGCGAATCCAGGCGTTCGGGGCTCGCGCTGGTTTTCACGCGGCCGGTCGCGACCCAAGCTGGCGAAACAAACCGCACCCGCGACTGCGCTCAAAGGGCGTTCTGTCGCGACGGCCATTAGGTGATATAACGCCTGCGCCATGACCGCGTTGACCCTGTCGCTCGCCGCCACGATCGCCATGCTGCCGGCCGCCCTCAGGCCGCTGCGCCGGAACGATGCCGCGCCGGACGCGCTCTATTGGCTGTTGCTCGCCGTCGCCGTCTTGGGGCCGGTCGCCGACGTCGCCCTCGAGCTGTCGAGCGGCTGGCACACGGGCTTGAGCGCGACGCTGTGGGTCACCGTCGCCGCGAGCGCGCTGCTGTTCGCCGGGATCGCCTGGACGGTCCGGGAAGCCTGGCGGCTGGCGCCGTTGATGCTGGGCTACCTGGTGGTGCTGGCGCTGATCGCGACCGCCTGGACGCTCGCGCCGGCCTCCGCGCGGGTGTCGATCCCGGTCGGCACCTGGCTGCTGGTGCACATCGTCCTGTCCGTTGCCGCCTACGCACTCGCCACCGCCGCGGCCGTCGCGGGGGTTTCCGTGTTCCTGCAGGAACGCGCGCTCAAGGCGAAACGGCCGACGCGCGTGACCGAGATCCTGCCCTCGGTGGCCGATTCCGAGCGCCTGCAGATCGGCCTGCTGACGGCCGCGTGCGTCGTCCTGGGCGTCGACATCCTCTCCGGCATGGCGGTCGAGCTGGTCTCCAGCGGGCAACTGATGCGGTTTTCGCACAAGACCCTGCTGACCATGCTGGCATTCCTTCTGATCGCCGGTCTGCTGGTCCTGCATTACCGCACCGGCGTGCGCGGCCGCCGGGCCGCCCGCCTGGTCCTGCTCGCCTACCTCCTGCTCACCCTCGGCTACCCCGGTGTGAAGTTCGTTACCGACGTCCTGATGGCGTGAGCTGCCTCGACGCCGCCATGACGATTCCGTTGCGCGGGCGCCGGAAGGTCCGTACAAACGGGTCGGGGGAAGCACGTTTTTTAGGCAGCGCGAAGGGTGTGCCTAGCTTATGGGCATGAACGTTGGCGGATTTGAGCTGGGGACCGTCCGGCTGGACACGCCGGTGATCCTGGCGCCGATGTCGGGCGTGACCGACAAGCCGTTTCGCCGGTTGGTCGGCCGTCTGGGCGCGGGGCTGCTGGTATCCGAGATGATTGCAAGCGAGGCTTCGGTGCGCGAGGCGCGCCAGGCGATGCGCGCGCGCAAGCTGCAGGAGGACTACGGCGACGAAGGGCCGATGGCGGTCCAACTCGCCGGCTGCGACCCCGAGACGATGGCGGAAGCGGCCCGCATCCAGCGCGACCGCGGGGCAGCGGTCGTCGACATCAATTTCGGCTGCCCGGTAAAAAAGATCGTCACCAAGTACGCCGGCTCCGCGTTGATGCGCGAGGAGGCGCTGGCCGGGCGCATCCTGGAACGGGTGGCCGACGCGGTGCATCCCCTGCCGGTGACCCTCAAGATGCGCCTGGGCTGGGATCGGGACAGCCTGAACGCGCCGGCGTTCGCCCGGATGGCGCGGAACGCCGGGATCCGGATGATTACGGTCCACGGCCGCACCCGGCAGCAGCTCTACAACGGCACCGCCGACTGGAGGGAAGTCGCGAACACCAAGGCCGCCACCGATCTGCCGGTGATCGTCAACGGCGACATCGACACGGCCGATGACGTCCGCGGCGCGCTCGCGGCCTCCGGCGCCGACGGCGTGATGATCGGCCGGGCGACCTGCGGGGCGCCCTGGCGCCTGGGGCAGGTCATGCACCTGCTTGCGACCGGCCGGATGGGGGCGGCGCCCGACCTAGCGGGGCAGCGCGACATCGCGCTGGAGCACTACGACGCGCTGCTGTCCTATTACGGCACGCACCGGGGGCTGCGGATCGCGCGCAAGCACATGGCTTGGTACGCAAGCGGCCTGCCCGGTGCGGCCGCGTTCAAGCGCGCGGTCATGGCCGCCGAGCAGCCGGAAGCCGCGAAGACGCTGATCCGCCAGCTCTATGCCGAGGCGCAAGACGCCGGGTCCGCGACGCCGCGTGCCAAGGCTGCCTGATGAGTGAACCGAACAAGCCGCGCAAGCAACCGCTTCCGGAGACGGACTCGAGCGCGATCCTGAACGCGCTCGCCGATCCGGTGTTCACGGTCGACGCCGAGGGGCGGTTCGCCTCGCTCAACAACGCGGCCGAGCAGTTCCTGGGCTCCAGCGCCCGACACATGGTCGGCCGGCCGCTGACGAAGGTAGTGTCCCAGGATAGCCCGCTGCACGCCCTGGTCGACCAGGTGCGCCGCCACGCCACCAGCGTGTCGCAGTACGGCGTGACCATCGAATCCCCGCGCTTCGGCAGTCGCTACGTCTCGATCGACGTGGCCCCGATCCCGGAAATGCCGGGCACCATCGCGGTCACGCTGCAGGAACGCTCGATCGCGCGGAAGATCGACCACCAGCTGACCCACCGCAACGCCGCCCGGTCGGTGACCGCGATGGCGGCGATGCTGGCGCACGAGGTGAAGAACCCGCTGTCCGGCATCCGCGGCGCGGCGCAGCTCCTGGAGCAGGGCGCCAACGCGGGCGACCAGGCGCTGACGTCCCTGATCTGCGAGGAGGCCGACCGGATCGTCGCGCTGGTCGACCGGATGGAGATGTTCTCCGACGAGCGGCCGCTGGAACGCGGGCCGGTCAACATCCACGAGGTGCTGGAGCACGTTCGCAAGGTGGCGCAGACAGGGTTCGCCCGGAACGTGCGCGTGCGGGAGAGCTACGATCCGTCGCTGCCGGCGGTGCTGGGCAACCGCGACCTGTTGATCCAGGCGCTCCTGAATCTGGTCAAGAACGCCGCCGAGGCCGCCGGCGAGGAGGCCGGCCAGGTGGTGCTGTCGACGCGCTATCAGCAGGGCGTGCGGCTTGCCGTGCCGGGCGGCGGGGCGCGCGTCGACCTGCCGCTGCTGGTGAGCGTGCAGGACAACGGCCCCGGCATCCCGGACGACCTGCAGGAGCATCTGTTCGACCCGTTCGTCACCACCAAGCGTGCCGGGAAGGGGTTGGGCCTGGCGCTGGTCGCCAAGATCGTCGGCGACCACGGCGGGGTGATCGAGTTCGACACCGAACCGGGTAAGACCGTGTTCCGGATCATGCTACCGAAGGCCGACGGCGAGGCGCCGCAATGATGCCGGCGACGATCCTGGTCGCGGACGACGACCGCGCGATCCGCACCGTGCTGAGCCAGGCGCTCGGCCGCCACGGCCACGAGGTTAAGGCGACCGGCAGCGCCGCGCAGCTGTGGCAGTGGGTGCAGGCCGGCTACGGCGATCTGGTGATCACCGACGTGGTGATGCCGGACCAGAACGGCCTAGAGCTGATCCCCGCGATCAAGAAGGCCCGCCCGGGCCTGCGCATCGTGGTGATGAGCGCGCAGAACACCCTGCTGACGGCCGTCAAGGCGACCGAGCGCGGCGCGTTCGAATACCTGCCCAAGCCGTTCGACCTGCGCGAGGTGATCAACATCGTCGAACGCGCGCTGTCCGCCCCGCAGGTCAGCCCGAGCACGCCCGGCGAGCAGCAGAACCCGACCGACGCGGAAGGCGAGGAAGAACAACTGCCGCTGATCGGCCGGTCGCCGGCGATGCAGGAGATCTACCGGGTGCTCGCCCGACTGATGGGGACCGATCTGACGGTCACGGTCTACGGCGAGTCCGGCACCGGCAAGGAACTGGTCGCCCGGGCGCTGCACGATTATGGCAAGCGGCGGGCCGGGGCGTTCGTCGCCCTCAACATGGCCGCGATCCCGCGCGAGTTGATCGAAAGCGAACTGTTCGGCCACGAGAAGGGGGCGTTCACCGGCGCCAACCAGCGCTACGCCGGCCGCTTCGAGCAGGCCTCCGGCGGCACGCTGTTCCTGGACGAGATCGGGGATATGCCGCTGGAGGCGCAGACCCGCCTGCTGCGCGTCCTGCAGGAGGGGGAGTACACCACGGTGGGCGGCCGCACGCCGATCAAGGCGGACGTCCGGATCATCGCCGCCACCCACCGGGACCTGCGTCAGCTGGTCCGCGACGGCCTGTTCCGCGAAGACCTGTTCTACCGTCTGAACGTCGTGCCGCTGCGCCTGCCGCCGCTGCGCGAGCGCGCGGAGGACATTCCCGAGCTCGCCCGGCACTTCTTCGTGCGGTGCGAGAACGAGGGGTTGGCGCCCAAGACGCTCGACGCCGACGCGATGAGCTACCTGAAAAGCTACCGCTGGCCGGGCAACGTCCGCGAACTCGAGAACCTGATCCGACGCCTGACCGCGCTTTACAGTCAGGAGGTGATCGATCTCGCGATTCTGCAGGCCGAATTGGGCGACGCGCCGGCGGAGAAGACCGAGCCCGCGCCGGCGCCGCCGGCCGCGGGCGATTCCCTGGGCGGTGCGGTGGAGCGTCACCTGCGCGACTACTTCGAGGCGCACGGCGAGAGCCTGCCGGCCTCCGGCCTTTACGACCGCGTGGTGCGCGAGGTCGAGCGGCCGTTGATCGAACTGTCGCTGGCCGCGACCAAGGGCAATCAGCTGCGCGCGGCCAAGCTGCTGGGCCTCAACCGGAACACGCTGCGCAAGAAGATCCGCGACCTGGAGATCGATGTCGTTCGCGGATTGAAGTAGCTGTGGTTTTAAGGCAACAGTACCTGTAGCCGTCAGGCCACGCGCTCAACCCCCATCGCCGCCCATCGCCGCGCGCCGTCCTTGTGGATTTATGCCGATGAGCGCCAACTCCGAGACCGCCGAGACGGGTCCCGCCCGCGAGACCGACCGGGCGCCGCGCCGGCGCGCCCTGGGCCGTCTGGCCGCCTGGGCCGCGCGCCGCAATCTGGAGCGGAAACTGGCGATCGTCCTGGTGGTCGGCGGTGTTGCCAGCGGGCTCGCCACCTTCGCCGCCATGACGGACAACTTCTCCGGCGTGGCGGATCCGACGACGATCCTGCTGCTGCTGAACGCGAACCTCGTCTTCCTGCTGGCGATCGGGGCGCTGATCGCGCGCCGGCTGGTGTTGGTCTGGGTCGCACGCCGGCGCGGTCGGGCAGGGGCGCGGCTGCACGCCCGCCTGGTTGGGCTGTTCAGCCTGGTCGCGGTGGCGCCTGCGATCGTGCTCGCCGTATTTTCGGTCCTGTTCTTCAACTACGGCCTGCAGGGATGGTTCTCCGAACGGGTGTCGACCGCCCTCGACGCGTCGCTGGAAGTCGCGCAGTCCTATCTCGACGAGCACCGCGAGACGATCAACGCGGACGTGCTGTCGATGGCGAACGACCTGAACCGGGAAGGGCCGCTTTTGATGTACAATCAGCAGCGCTTCCAACGCAGCCTGGCGACGCAGGCGGCGCTGCGCTCCCTGACCGAGGCGGTGGTGTTCGACAGCTCCGGGCGGGTGATCGCGCGCGCCGGGTTCTCGCTGATGCTGGAGTTCGATCCCGAGATCCCGCAATGGGCGATGGAGCGCGCCAAACAAGGCGACGTCGTCACCCTGACGGCGGATACCGAGGATCGGGTGCGCGCCCTGATCAAGCTGGACAACTTCGTCGACGCTTACCTCTACGTCGGCCGGCTGGTCGATCCGCAGGTGCTCAATCACATCGACCGCACCGAGAACGCCGTCCAGCTCTACAAACAACTGGAAGGCAAGCGCTCGACCATGCAGATCACCTTCGCGCTGATCTTCATGGTGGTAGCGATGCTGCTGCTGCTCGCCGCCGTCTGGGTCGGGCTTGCCTTCGCCAACCAGCTGACCCAGCCGATCGGCCAGTTGATCATGGCGACCGAACGGGTGCGCAGCGGCGATCTGACCACCCGCGCGACCCCGCCGGACACGCGCGACGAGGTCGACAGCCTGACCCGGGCGTTCAACCGCATGACCGGCCAACTGCAAACCCAACAGACCGCGCTGGTCGACGCGAACCGGCAGCTGGATGAACGCCGGCGCTTTACCGAAGCCGTGCTCTCCGGTGTGACGGCGGGCGTGATTGGGCTGGATCCGGACGGCCGCGTGGATCTTCCGAACACCAGCGCCTGCCGGCTGTTGGAGACGACGCGCGACCAGCTGGTCGGCCAACCGCTGCACCAGGTCGCCCCGCAAATGGCGAACCTGGTTGAGCGGGCGCGGAAGCGTCCGGGCCGCGGCGCCCAGGACCAGATCCAGTTCACCGCCCAGGACGGCCGGACCCTGACCCTCTTGGTCCGGGTCACGGTCGAGCAGGAAGCCGGCGGGCCGATCAGCGGGTTCGTCGTCACCTTCGACGACATCACCGAGCTGCTGGCGGCCCAGCGCAAGGCGGCGTGGGCCGACGTCGCGCGCCGGATCGCGCACGAGATCAAGAACCCGCTGACGCCGATCCAGCTGTCGGCGGAGCGGCTCAAGCGGCGCTACCTGAAGCAGATCGATCAGGACCCCGAGACCTTCAAAGCCTGCACGGATACGATCGTCCGTCAGGTCACCGACATCGGCCGGATGGTCGACGAGTTCTCCAATTTCGCCCGGATGCCGGAGCCGGTGATGGAGACCGAAGACCTGAACCAGCTGGCCGAGCAGGCGATCTTCCTGCAGGAGACCGCGAACCCGGATATCGCGTTCGTCCGTGAGCTGGCCGACCAGCCGGCGCGCATGCCCTGCGACCGGCGGCAGATCGATCGCGCACTCACCAACCTGTTGCAGAACGCGATCGAGGCCGTGCGCGCCCGCTCCGACAGCCAGGACCCGTCGCAGGGCGAAGTGCGGGTCCGCGTCACGACCGAAGATCACGCCTGCACGGTCGAGATCCTCGACAACGGCCGCGGCCTGCCGGCTGAGGATCGGGACAAGCTGACCGAGCCCTACGTCACCACGCGCGAGCGCGGCACCGGTCTGGGGCTCGCCATCGTCAAGAAGATCATGGAGGACCACGGCGGGGAGGTCGCGCTGACCAACCGGCCGGAGGGCGGCGCGTGCGTCCGCCTGATCTTCCCGCTGGGCGAGGAGGCTGGCGAGACCGGCGACGCGAGCGATTCCAAGGATCAGGCCCGCGCGCAGGCGTAACGCGGCCGCGCGACGTGAGTTTTTAAAAGAGAGCCGGACACGACAACGCCATGGCGCACGATATCCTGATCGTCGACGACGAAGCCGACATCCGCTCGGCCGTTACCGGGATCCTGGAGGACGAGGGCTACGAATGCCGGACCGCCGCGAATAGCGACCAGGCGCTGGAGGCGATCCGCACGCGCCGGCCGAGCCTGGTGCTGCTCGACATCTGGCTGCAGAACTCGGCCATGGACGGGCTGGAGATCCTGCAGTTGCTGCAGCGCGAGCACGCGGATCTGCCGGTGGTGATGATCTCCGGCCACGGCACGATCGAAAGCGCCGTCTGGGCGATCAAGGAAGGCGCCTACGACTTCATCGAAAAGCCGTTCAAGACCGACCGCATGCTGCTGGTGGTCGAGCGCGCGATCGAGGCGGCGCAGCTGAAGCGCGAGAACGCCGAACTGCGCCTGCGTGCCGGCACGGAGGCAGAGCTGATCGGCCGGTCGCACCCGGTCCAGACCTTGCACCAGTCGGTCGAGAAAGTCGCCCCGACCGGCAGCCGGGTCCTGGTGACCGGACCGCCGGGCGCGGGCAAGGAAGTCGTCGCGCGCATGCTGCACCGCAAGTCCCGCCGGGCGCAGGGGCCGTTCATGGTGCTGAACTGCGCGATCATGCACCCCGACCGGCTGGAGACCGAGCTGTTCGGCGTTGAGGCGGAGGCCGACCAGTCGGAGGGCGGCGGCAAGATCGGCCAGTTCGAGCGCGCCCACGGCGGCACATTGGTGCTGGACGAGGTCGCCGACATGCCGCTGGAGACCCAGGGCAAGATCGTGCGGGTGCTGCAGGACCAGCGCTTCCAGCGGGTCGGCGGCACCAAGCGGGTGGAGGTCGACGTCCGGGTGATCGCCTCGTCCAACCGCGACCTTGAGCAGCTGCTGGAGGAGGGCCGCTTCCGCCAGGACCTGTACTACCGCCTGAACGTGGTGCCGCTGCGCGTGCCCTCCCTGCGCGAGCGGGTCGAGGACGTGCCCGCCCTGGTCGACCACTTCATGAAGCGCGCGGCGGAGAGCGCTGGCCTGCCGCCGCGCCGGATCAGCGACGACGCGATGGCGGCGCTGCAGGCCTACGGCTGGCCCGGCAACGTCCGCCAGCTGCGCAACGTGATCGACTGGCTGTTGATCATGGCACCGGGGGACCCGCAGGACGCCATCCACGCCGACATGCTGCCGCCCGAGATCGGCTCCAGCGCGCCCGCGGCGCTGCGCGCCAACGACGACGGGGAGATCATGTCGCTGCCCCTGCGCGAGGCGCGCGAGTTGTTCGAGAAGCAGTACCTGGAAGCCCAGGTGCTGCGCTTCGGCGGCAACATCTCCCGCACCGCCCATTTCGTCGGCATGGAGCGCTCGGCCTTGCACCGCAAGCTGCGCTCGCTCGGCATCCAGCCGGCGACCGAGACGCGGTGACCGCGTCACTTTGCCAGTCAGTCGAGATCTGGACCGACAGGATCAGGGTCTGACGAAGTGGAAGGGCAACATTTGACGCAAGAAAACGGGCGCGATCGACGGTGACGCGTCGCAGTCCTGAATCGCCCGACTACTCCGCCTCTTTCGCCGAGTCCGAGTTGAGCAGGGCGTAGCGTTCCTCGCCGATGCGCTCCATCAGGCCGAGCTGGGTTTCCAGGTAGTCGATGTGCTCCTCCTCCTCGCGGAGGATTTCCTGGAAAAGGTCGCGGCTGGGGTAGTCGCCGATGCTCTCGGCGTACTTGATCGCCTCGCGCAGCGGGGGGCAGGCCTCGTATTCGATCCGAAGATCGCACTCAAGGATTTCCTTCACGTTTTCGCCGATCTGCAGCTTGCCCAGGTCCTGCAGGTTGGGCAGGCCCTCCAGGAACAGGATGCGCTGGATCAGCTTGTCGGCGTGATTCATCTCCTCGATCGATTCCTGGTATTCCTTGGCGCCCAGCTTGGTGACGCCCCAGTCGTCGAGCATGCGCGCGTGCAGGAAGTACTGGTTGATCGCGGTCAGTTCGTTCTTAAGCGCACTGTTCAGGTACGCGATAACCTTTTTGTCGCCCTTCATCCCGGAATCCCTATCAGCCCGTCGTTAACACACGCGCGAGTGTGCCGGACAAAAACGGTGCTGACGAGACGAAAACGTCACTCCGACGGCTTGGCGGCCGCGCCCTCGAGATAGGCGCCCGTCCCGGCGGGCTGGGGCGCCATATCGTTCAGGATCGCGCGGATCGACCCGGCGCACTTGCCGCACTGCGCCTGACAGCCGCGGGCGCGGTAGACATCGGAAACGGAGCAGCGGCCCTGGCCCGCGCAGGCCCGGACGTGCTTGTCGGAAATGGCGTTGCAGAGACAGACGTACACGGAAGACCCCGGCGCTTCCTGCAGTTGAGACTGAGTTGCAACTGCAGCACGCGTCGGGAAAGGCGTCAAGCACATTCGACGGTCGTCGCTCGGATCGCGTGCCGCTCAGCCAGACGCGCCGGCGGCGACCGCCTGCGGCGCCGGAAGCCGGGCCTGCACGCGGTCGGACGAGAGCCTGTGTTCGGGGAAGGTGAGGGTGACACGGGTCCAGGCCCCCAACACGCTGTCGATCTCTGCCGAGCCGCCATGCTGCTCCATCAGCGAGCGCACGATCGCAAGGCCGAGCCCGGTGCCTTCCTGGTTGCGCACCGTGGCGGCGTGCACCTGCCCGAACGGCTCCATCACCGTGTTGAGGTGGTCTTCGGAGATGCCGATGCCGTTGTCCGCGACATCGATGCGCAGACCGCCGCCCGCGTCGCCGGAAAGGCGGGTGCAGGCGATCGTGATCCGGCCGCCCTCGGCCGTGAATTTGACGGCATTGCTCAAGAGATTGAGCAGGATCCGCCGAAGCGCAGTGGGGTCGGCGTAGAGCGCCGGCAGATCGTCTGGCAGATCAACCGCGAGGGCGATGGCCTTGTTGGCGATTTGCTGGCGCATCAACCGCTGGCACCCCCGGATCTCGCCGGACAGGTCGAACCAGCTTTCCTCCAGGGCCCATTTGCCGGTCTCGATCTTGGACAGGTCGAGGATGTCGTTGACGATCGTCTGCAGGTGCCGGGTGCTCTGGTGAATGTCGGCGAGGTAACCGGCGTAGCGCGGCGAGCCGACCGGTCCGTAGAGTTCCATCAGCATCACCTCCGAGAAGCCGGAGATGGCGTTAAGCGGCGTGCGCAGCTCGTGGCTCATGTTCGACAGGAACTCCGACTTGAAGCGATTGGCCCGCTCGGCGTCGTCTTTCGCCTGCTTGAGCTCGCGCTCGAAGGCCAGGCGCGTCTTCAGCGTGGCCAGGAACGCGTTGAACCAGGTGCGCAGCTGCGCGATCTCATCGCGCCCCGTGACCTCGAGCGGCCGGTCCAGGTCGAGCTGGCCGCTTTCGTAGCGCTTGAAGCCGCCGATGACCTCCTGGATCGGCTGGGCGACCGAGCGCGACACCAGACGCCCGGCGAGGGCCACCAGCAGCAGGCTGGCGGCCAGCACCGAAAGCGTCACGACGCCGATCGTCGCCGTTTTCGCCCGGATTTGCGCGGCCGGCACCACGCTCAGCAAGTGCCAGCCGGAGCGCGGCGTTCGGATGTGGTTCAATTCCAGGCTCTCGCCGTCGACCTGGACGGTCGTGTGCTGGCGCGTGCCGTCGAGCGCGTCCAGCGCGATCGGCATGGCGTAGGGCTGGCCGACCTGCCCTCGGTCGGGATGGTAAATCAGGCGCCCCTGCTGATCCGCGATCATCAGGTAGCCGCTGCGCGCCGCGTTCAGTTGGATCAGGGTGTCGTACAGATGATCGACCGAGAAGTTCGCGATCACCATGCCGATCGGTTCGAACTTCAGGGTTTCGCGGTTGACCCGGCGCAGGACCCGGACCGCGGGGACGACGAGGTTCGCCGTGGATGAGCCGTTGATGTTCGCCTCGATCCCCGGCCAGTACAGCGCTTGCTCACTGGCGAGCGCGTCCTCGAACAGATTGTCGCGCAGTTCGGTATCGACGTCGCCGGTCTGCAGCGTGTCGCCGACATGGTAATACGCACCGTTGGTGCCCACGAGGTCGATCGACTGCAGCCCGTCGACGTTGAGATGGCGGTTCAGGATGTAGCCGATCTGGGCGTTGGTGGCGAGTTGGGCATAGGAGTCCTGATCGGGCAGGGGCGTCGTCAGCGCGTCGGTGACCGTTTCCAGGCCGGCGATCTGCGCCGTCAGGGCTTCGAGCTGCTTCAGCTGGAGCGAGAGGATTTCAGCCTGTTTGTTCTGGATCGTCTGGCTGTACTGGCGTGCCTGGTCGGTCAGGGCGTTGGACGCGGTCCAGTAGGCCGTGCCGCCAACGACGATCAACGGCAGGATGCTGAGCCCGACGAGGTAGACGACCAGCTTTTGGACGAGCGTCAGTCTGGACCAGAACGGCATCGCTGGGGCGCCTGCCTTGTCGGTTGCGCGTCGGGGTTGGGGGATCAGTCGAGCGCTGCGCGGTCGATCACGCGCGCGTCGACCATGACCTGCTCCGGCGGGCTCTCGCCGCGGACCATGGCCACCGCCGTCGCGACGCCTTTGTAGCCCTGACGTTCCGGCAACTGATCGATGGTCACGGTCAGCCGCCCGTCGCGCACCGCCTGCTTCGCCTCGGCGATCGCGTCGAACGCCGCAACCTTGACGTCCGTCCGGCCGGTTTCCTCCAGGTAGCGCAGGACGCCGATCGCCATCATGTCGTTGGCACAGAACACCGCGCCGATCCGGGGATGCCGGTCGAACACGTCCTGGATCACCCGGTAGGCCTTGTCGACCTTCCAATCGGCGCTCTCCACCGCGACCAAGTTCGTCATCGGGTGCGTGTCGAACGCGCGCCGGGCGCCGCGCTCGCGGGCTTGCGAATTGTCCGCGCTCTCCATGCCGGTCAGCGCGGCGACTTCGGTCGGTCGGTCGAGCCGATCGGCCAAGTAACGAGCGGACCGGTAAGCGGCCTGTTCGTTGTCGACACTGATGAACGGGACGCCGGTCAGCCCGTGTTCGCGCGAGAAGTCGGGGTCGAGGCGGTTGTCGATATTGACCACCTTGATGCCGCGATCCTGGGCATTCTTCAGCACCGGGATCAGCTGCACGGAATCGCCGGGCGCGATGACGATCGCGTCGACCTTCTTCTCGCGGATCAGCGTATCGACGATGTCGATTTGCTGGTGGATCGAGGTTTCTTCGGCGGCCGTGCGGACCACCAGCTCGATGCCGAGGTCCTTCTCGGCCTGGCGGGCCCCCTTTTCCATGGTGACGAAGAACGGGTTGGTCAGGGTCTTCATCACCAGCCCGACCTGGATCGGTGCGTCCCGGCTGCCGACGGCCGCAGCCGCGTCACCCGTGCTGCCGTCGTCTTTGCACCCGGTGAGCGCAAATACCAGCGTCAGAGCCGTTGTCAGCCGCCGCAGCTGTTTCATTGACCCGGTTCCCCCGTCCCAAACCGCCCGCAGCCGGATGCGCGCCAAAAAGCTTTTTTCACGAAACACCCGCCCGGGGGGATTTAGGTCTATGTTCGTTAAAATTGGATAAATGGGCGGGCGCACGCGCCAGGCCCGCGAACCGTTTTCCATGCCGCACCCGGTGCTCTAGGCTGTCGCGCACCCTGGCAATGGCACATCCCCGCGGGTATGCGACTCGTCCGCCAGGCACGCCACGTCACAACGGCAGGCAGGCATGAAGGTCATCATCTGTGGGGCCGGTCAGGTCGGCTTCAACATCGCGCGCTATCTGGCGAGCGAGAACGCCGACATCACGGTCATCGACCGCTCCCAGGAGCTGATCCAGCGGATCACCGACACGCTGGACGTCCAGGGTCTGGTCGGCTTCGCCTCCCACCCGGACGTGCTGGAGCGCGCGGGCGCGCCCGATGCCGACATGGTGGTGGCGGTCACCTACGCCGACGAGGTCAACATGGTGGCCTGCCAGATCTGCCATTCGATCTTCGAGGTGCCGACCAAGATCGCGCGGGTACGCCACCAGTCGTACCTGGATCCGCAGTGGTCCGACCTGTTCTCCCGCGACAACATGCCGATCGACCACATCATCTCCCCGGAGATCGAGGTGGCGCGTGCGATCGGCCGGCGGCTGCAGGTGCCGGGCGCGTTCGACGTGATCCCGCTGTCCGACGGCAAGGTCTCGCTGATCGGCGTGCACTGCACGGAATCGACGCCGATCCTGAACACGCCGCTGCGCCAGCTCACCGGCATGTTCCCGGACCTGCACATCGTGATCGTCGGCATTCAGCGCGAGGGCCGCGGGATCGTCCCGACCGCCGACGACCAGCTGATGGAAGGCGACGATGTCTACTTCGTCGCGGAAACCTCCCACCTGATGCGCGCTATGGCCGCGTTCGGCCACGAGGAGCGCGAAGCGCGCCGGGTGATCATCGTAGGCGGCGGCAACATCGGTCTCAACCTCGCCCGGCAGGTCGAGGATACCAATCCCCACGTTGCGGTGAAGCTGATCGAGGTCGACAAGGCGCGCGCCGAGCAGGTCGCGCAGACCCTCGACCGCACCGTGGTGATCCACGGCAGCGCGCTCGACACCGAGATCCTGGAAGAGTCCAACGTCAAGTCGGCGGAGGCGATCGTCGCTGTCTCCAACGACGACGAGGTCAACATCCTGGCTTCGCTGCTCGCCAAGCGCTACGGCTGCCGGCGGGCGGTAACGCTGGTCAACAAGACCAGCTACGGCGGGCTGATCGGCTCGCTCGGCATCGACACGGTGGTCAGTCCGCGCGCGATCACGGTCTCGACCATCTTGCAGTACGTCCGGCGGGGACGGATCCGCTCCGTGCACTCCCTGTCGGAGGGGTTCGGCGAGCTCATCGAGGCGGAGGCGCTGGAAACCTCCAGCCTGGTCGGCGTGCCGATCAAGGACGCGCGCCTTCCCGAGGGCGTGCTGATCGGCGCGATCGTGCGCGGCAAGCGGATCGTGATCCCGCGCGGCGAGACGGTGGTGCGCGCGGGCGACCGGGTAATCATCTTCTCCACCACCTCCAGCGTGAAGAAGGTCGAGCGCCTGTTCTCCGTGAAGCTGGAATTCTTCTAAAGCGGCCTTAGCTGGATTCTGGCCGGCCATGCCGCTACACAGGGGCCGCGCATTTCTGCCCGCGACTTGAGAGGCTTGTCACCATGCCGCGCTACGCCTACGCCAACGGCCGTTTCCTCCCGCACAATCAGGCCAGCGTCCATATCGAGGACCGCGGCTACCAGTTCGCCGACGGCGTCTACGAAGTGGTGCCGGTGCACAAGGGCCAGGTGGTCGACGAGGAGCCGCACCTGGACCGGCTGGAACGTTCGCTCGCCGAACTGCGGATCGACATGCCGATGAGCCGCCATGCGCTCAAGCTGGTCAGCCACGAGCTGATCCGCCGCAACGCGCTCACCAACGGCTTCATCTACATGCAGGTGACCCGCGGCGTGGCCCCGCGCGACCACAAGTTCCCGAAGACCAAGCCGCGCCCGGCGCTCACCATGACCACCCGGCAGCTGCCGACCAAATCGGACGCGCAGCTTGACAGCGGCTTCGCGGTGATCACCGCCCCCGACCAGCGCTGGAAGCGCTGCGACATCAAGTCGATCTCGCTGTTGCCCAACATCCTCGCCAAGCAGCAGGCGGCCGAGGCGGGCTGCGACGAGGCCTGGCTGATCGACGCCGACGGCAACGTGACCGAGGGGGCGGCGACCAATGCCTGGATCGTCACCGACGACAAGAAGGTGATCACCCGCCAGGCCGACAGCTCGATCCTGCCGGGGATCACGCGGCTGTCGCTGACCAAGGTGATGGAGCGCGCGGGCTACGAGCTGGAGATCCGGCCGTTCAGCCAGGCGGAGGCGATGAACGCGACCGAGGCGTTCCTGACCTCCTCGACCAACTTCGTCATGCCGGTCACGAAGATCGACGGCCAACCGGTCGGCAACGGCCACCCCGGCATCCTGACGATGAAGCTGCGCCAGGCCTACATCGATCAGGTGGTGCACGAGGGCCGCGGCGCCGCGCCGGGCGACGTCTACAGCTCGATGGCGGTCTAGCGGACGGCGCCGTGAACCCCTCTTCAAGCGCCGAGGCGAAGCCCGAGGGGCTGCTGTTCGACTGGGACAACACCCTGGTCGACAGCTGGGCGGCGATTCACCACGCCCTGCGGGTGA
The DNA here is from genome assembly GCA_964422775.1 of uncultured Rhodovibrio sp. Classification (GTDB taxonomy): domain Bacteria; phylum Pseudomonadota; class Alphaproteobacteria; order Kiloniellales; family Rhodovibrionaceae; genus Rhodovibrio. The sequence continues at coordinate 7,775 of CAYRCO010000007.1, read as the reverse complement.
CCTTCACCGAACTCGGCTACCGGCCGTGGACTTTCGAGCAGACCAAGGCAAACGTGCGCAAGAGCGCGCGCGAGGCGTTTCCCGAGCTGTTCGGGGCCGAGGCGGCGCGGGCGACCGAGATCTTCTACGCCACCTTTGAGCAGGACCATCTGGCGAGCCTGACGCCGCTTCCAGGCGCCGGCGCGTTGATCGAGGGTTTGGCCGCGGCCGGCTATCCGCTGGGGGTGATCTCCAACAAACAGGGCCGGCTGTTGCGCGCAGAGGCCGCCGCACTCGGCTGGGACCAGCACCTGGTGGCTTGCGTGGGCGCGAACGACGCCATCCGCGACAAGCCGGATCCCGCGGTCGTCGACCACGCGCTCGCCGGCGGGGCGCTGGACAGCACGCCGAGAGACCGGCTCTGGTTCGTCGGCGATACCGACATCGATCTCGCCTGCGCCCATAATGCCGGCTGCACGCCGGTGCTGCTGCGCCAGACGGGCCCGGGCGCGGGCGAGTTCGCCGACTGTCCGCCCAGCCGGCATTTCCCCGACTGCCGCGCCCTGCTGTCCTATTTACGCGGCGATTAGGGGTGTTTTTGCTCCGCACATCTTGATAGGCCTCCGCCCGCATCCGACATTCGGTTGCGAGCGCGGAGCCATTGCGATGGGTTTCGTAAGCTGGAGGCGGGACCGCCGGGATCGCGGCGCGTCGGCCTGGAGGCCGGCCGGCGGCGAACCGATGCCGGCGTCGCGACGTAACAATAAGGGCGCGGTATCGTCCGCAATCCCCGCGGCGACCGACGCTTAAGACCGAACAGATAACAAAAGAGGGGACTACTGAATGGCCGCTGAAAAGTCCCAGAATGTTCAGGACGTGTTCCTGAACCACATCCGGAAGCACAAGGTTCCGGTGACCGTGTTCCTGGTCAACGGGGTCAAGCTGCAGGGCATCGTGACCTGGTTCGACAACTTCTGCGTTTTGCTGCGCCGCGACCAGCACTCGCAGCTCGTGTACAAGCATGCCATCTCGACCGTGATGCCGGCGTCGCCGATCTCGCTGTTCGAGGGGCAGAAGGAGGAGGCCGAGGCCTAAGTGAGCGGCAATCGGCCCGAGAAGGGCGTTCTCGACAGCGCGGTTCCCGGCCGCACCGACGACCGGCGCGCGTCCAACCACCGCGCGCTGGTCGTCCATCCGGACTTGCGGAACGGCCAGGCGCTGTCGCGCACGCCCGAGGCGCGGCTGGAAGAGGCCGCCGGGCTGGCCGAGGCGATCGACCTGGACGTGGTCGAGGCCGAAGTATGCCGCGTGCAGCGACCCAATGCCGGCACGCTGCTCGGCAGCGGCAACGTCGAGCGCTATCGCCTGATGGTGCAGGTCGAAGAGATCGGTATCGCAATCGTCGATGCCGATCTCTCGCCCGTGCAGCAGCGCAACCTGGAGCGGGCCTGGAACTGCAAGGTCGTCGACCGGACCGGTCTGATCCTGGAGATTTTCGGCGCCCGCGCGCGCACCAAGGAAGGTCAGCTGCAGGTCGAACTCGCAGCCCTGACGTATCAGCGCTCGCGGCTCGTGCGTTCCTGGACCCACCTGGAGCGTCAGCGCGGCGGCTACGGCTTCATGGGCGGTCCGGGCGAGCGTCAGATCGAGATGGACCGCCGGATCATCGACGACCGTATCACCCGGCTCAAGCGCGACCTGGAAGAGGTCCGCAAGACCCGCGACGAGCACCGCAAGCAACGCCGGCGCGTGCCTTATCCCGTGATCGCGCTGGTCGGCTACACCAACGCCGGCAAGTCGACGCTGTTCAACCGGCTGAGCCGGGCGACGGTGTTCGAAAACGACATGCTGTTCGCCACCCTGGACCCGACCATGCGGGGGATCCGCCTGCCGGACGGGCAGGACGTGATCCTCTCGGACACGGTGGGCTTCATCTCCGACCTGCCGACCCAGCTGGTCGCCGCTTTCCGGGCGACGCTGGAGGAGGTGCAGGAGGCCGACATCATCGTGCACGTCCGCGACGTCTCCCACCCCGACAGCGAAGCGCAGAAGCAGGACGTCGAGCAGGTGCTGCGCGAGCTCGACGTCGGTGCGGCCGTCGACGAGGGGCTGCTCGAGGCGCTCAACAAGATCGACAAGCTGAGCCCGGAGCCGCGCAAGGTGGTCGAGCAGCAGGCCGCGCGCGACCCCAACAAGGTGCCGGTGTCCGCCCAGACGGGCGAGGGGGCCGAGGCGCTGGGCCGGACGATCGAGGCGCGCCTGTCGTCCGGTTTCCGGTGCGTCGATGTCCACGTTCCGCTGGAAGACGGCCGGGCGTTGGCGTGGCTGTACGACCGTGGGCACGTGATGGACCGGCGCGACGACGAACGCTACGCCCACCTGAAGGTCAACCTCGACCCCGCCGACGTGGAGCGCTTTCAGCACCGCCACGGCGACCACATCCGGGTCGATCGCTGAGTCCCAGGACAGGCTTTGCATCCGTTTCCGCCATGTAACGGCGGACCGGCTAAATATTGCTGCATCCGGCTGGTTGACGGTCGGCACGCGGGTTCGTATATGCCGGATGGCACTCGGCGGGCGAGAGTGCTAACAGCCGCGCCCGCAAGGCTCACCGGCCGGGCCCATACGCGGCCGGTGGATACGCGCTAAGCCACCTATGAAGTCGCAGACCGCGTAACCAACAACCGAAACGTCAAACCGTTAAAAAGACAGTCTGAGAGGGGTCCAATGAAATTCCGGCCGCTGCATGACCGCGTTGCCGTCGAGCCGATGGAGCAGGAGGAGAAGTCGGCCGGCGGCGTGATCATCCCGGATACCGCCAAGGAAAAGCCGATGCAGGGCAAGGTCGTCGCCGTCGGCGACGGCGCCAAGGGCGACGACGGCAAGAAGGTGCCGCTCGACGTCAAGGAGGGCGACACGGTGCTGTACGGCAAGTGGGCCGGCACCGAGATCAGTATCGAGGGCCAGACCGTGCTGGTCATGCGCGAGTCCGACGTCATGGGCGTCGTGGCGTAAAAAGAGACGGCCAAAGGAGGTAGTTAGACGATGGCAGCCAAGGACGTACGCTTCAGTCAGGACGCCCGGCAGCGGATGCTGCGCGGCGTCGACACGCTCGCCGACGCGGTCAAGGTCACGCTGGGCCCGAAGGGCCGGAACGTGGTCATCGACAAGTCGTTCGGCTCCCCGCGGAGCACCAAGGACGGCGTGACCGTCGCCAAGGAGATCGAGCTCCAGGACAAGTTCGAGAACATGGGCGCCCAGATGGTCCGTGAGGTCGCCACCAAGACCTCGGACGTCGCGGGCGACGGCACCACCACGGCGACCGTGCTGGCGCGCGCGATCGTGCGCGAGGGCGCCAAGGCGGTGGCCGCCGGCATGAACCCGATGGACCTCAAGCGCGGCATCGATCAGGCCGTCAAGGCGGTCATCGAAGACGTGCGCAAGCGCAGCCGCGACGTGTCGACCTCGGAAGAGATCACCCAGATCGGCACGATCTCCGCCAACGGCGACCAGGAGATCGGCGGCATGCTGGCCGACGCGATGAACAAGGTCGGCCAGGAAGGCGTGATCACGGTCGAGGAGGCCAAGAGCCTCGAGACCGAGCTCGACGTCGTCGAGGGTATGCAGTTCGATCGCGGGTATCTCTCGCCGTACTTCGTGACGAACAGCGAGAAGATGCTCTGCGAGATGGAGAATCCCTACATTCTCCTGCACGAGAAGAAGCTCAACAGCCTGCAGCCGCTGCTGCCGCTGCTGGAGAGCGTGGTTCAATCCAACCGCCCGCTGCTGATCCTCGCCGAGGACGTCGAGGGCGAGGCGCTGGCGACGCTGGTCGTGAACAAGCTGCGCGGCGGCCTCAAGGTCGCGGCGGTGAAGGCGCCTGGCTTCGGCGATCGCCGCAAGGCGATGCTGGAGGACATGGCGGTCCTGACCGGCGGCCAGGTCGTGTCCGAGGATCTCGGCATCAAGCTGGAGAACGTCACCCTGGACATGCTGGGTGAGGCCAAGAAGGTCGAGATCACCAAGGACGAGACCACGGTCGTCGATGGCGCCGGCAAGCAGAAGGAGATCGACGAGCGGGTCAACCAGATCAAGGCGCAGATCGAGGAGACCACGAGCGACTACGACCGCGAAAAGCTGCAGGAGCGGCTGGCGAAGCTCGCCGGCGGCGTGGCCGTGATCAAGGTTGGCGGCGCCACCGAGACCGAGGTCAAGGAGCGCAAGGACCGCGTCGACGACGCGATGCACGCCACCCGCGCGGCCGTCGAGGAGGGCATCGTGCCCGGCGGCGGTACGGCGCTGCTCTACGCGGTGCATGCCCTGGAAGGCCTGCAGGGTAACAACAACGACCAGACCGTGGGCATCGACATCGTCCGCCGTGCGCTCCAGGCCCCGGTGCGCCAGATCGCCGAGAACGCCGGCTACGACGGCTCGGTGATCGCCGGCAAGCTGCTGGAGCAGAAGGACTACAACTACGGCTTCGACGCCTACAACGGCGAGTACACCGACCTCGTGAAGGCCGGCGTGATCGACCCGACCAAGGTCGTGCGCACCGCCGTCCAGGACGCCGCGAGCGTGGCGGGTCTCCTGATCACGACCGAGGCCATGATCGCGGAGCATCCGGACGAGAGCTCCGAGAGCCAGGGCGGCGGCGGTGCCGGCGCCGGTGGCATGGGCGGCATGGGCGGTATGGGCGGCATGGGCTTCTAAAAGCCTATCCCGTCGTACCGCTCGGCCCAAGTCCGAGCGTCTCGGAGCCTTTCCGAGCCATGGGGGCCGCGGGGTTTTCCTCGCGGCCCCTTTCTTTTGCCCGACACCTCGCCGATATTCGAGGCACCATGCCGCGCTTCGACACCGACACTGTCAGCCGTTTGATCCGCGAAACCGCGGAGACGGAGATCCTGCCGCGCTTCCGGCGCCTCGCCGACGGCGACATCATGCGCAAGAAGGGCGGGGAACTCGTGACCGTGGCGGACGAGGCCGCGGAAGCCCGGCTGTCGGAACGCTTGCGCGATCACCTGCCGGGATCCGTCGTGCTGGGGGAGGAGGCGGCGGCCCGCGATGCGGCGGTGTTCGACCGGCTGCAGGACAGCGAGCCGGTCTGGGTGATCGACCCGGTCGACGGCACCAACAATTTCGCCAATGGGCGCGAGACGTTCGCCGTCATGGTGGCGTTGGTGCAGAGCGGTCAAACGCTTGCCGCCTGGATCGACATGCCGGCCAAGGACACCCTGGTGGCGGCCGAGCTCGGCGGCGGCACGGTGCGCGACGGCCGTCGAATCGTGCTCGAACAGCCGGAACTGAACGCCGCGGACATGCCCGGCACGCTCAACGCCAGTACCTTCGCCACCAAGGAAATGGCCCAGCAGGTCGAGAAGCGCCGCAACCGCGTGGGCGCGGTGAAGACGATGGGATGTGCCGGGGCTGAGTACGTCCGCCTGGTCGCGGGCGAGATCCGTTTCGCGCTGTTCACCAAGCTGATGCCCTGGGACCATGCGCCGGGATCCCTGATCCTGGCCGAGGCGGGCGGCGTGCCGCGCCTCCTCGACGGCCGGCCCTACGCCCCCACGGTGCGCAGCGGTAACGGCCTGCTGCACGCGCACAGCGACCACGGTTGGCGCACCGTCCACGACGCCCTGTTCGGCGACGCGTAGGGCGGGGTGGGCGCGCACCCCCGCGCCATCCGGAATAACTCGACAGCCCCGCTGATCCGCGCCATTTCTCAACCATGATCGATTGGCGCGACGAGGGAATCGTGCTGTCCGCCCGGCCGCACGGGGAGGATGCCGCAGTGGTGCAGCTGCTGACCCGCGAACGCGGCCGGCACGCCGGTCTGGCGCGCGGGGCGCAGTCGAAGCGCCAGCGCGGCACCTTTCAGCCGGGCAACCGGGTCGACGCGGCCTGGCGGGCGCGGCTGCCGGACCATCTGGGCAATCTGACCTGTGAACTGCTGAGCAGCCCGGCCGCGCGGCTGTTCGACCATCCCGCGCGCCTGGACGCGCTGTCCGCCGCGATGGGCGTGGCGGAGCACGCCTTGCCCGAACGCACCGCGCACCCGGCGGCGTTCGAGGGCACGGCGGCCTTGCTGGACGCGCTCGACGGCGATCATTGGGCGGAAGCCCTGGTCCACTGGGAACTGCTGCTGCTGCGCGAGGTCGGCTTCGGCCTGGACCTGACGCAGTGCGCCGGCGGCGGCCCGAACGACCAGCTGGCCTACGTCTCGCCCCGCACCGGGCGCGCGGTGTCCATGTCGATGGGCGAGCCCTACCGCGACAAGCTGCTGAGTCTGCCGGGCTTCCTCGCCGGCTACGGCGGCGGCGGGGCGCACGAGGTCGCGCTCGGCCTGAAGCTGACCGGCTACTTCCTGCGCCGGCACGTGTTCCACCCGGAGGACCGAGACTTGCCGGCGGCGCGCCTGCGCGTGGCCGAGCGGTTCGAGCGGGACGGCGGAACGGATGCCGGCGCGGCGCTGGACCCCGCGGAAGGTACGGAGTAGACAACCGGGGCCATGGCCGCTTCCAACGCAAATGACAAGCCGACCGCGCCGTCGCGCGGACCGCAGGTCGTGATCGTCGGCGCCGGGGCGGTCGGCGTCGCCGCCGGGCTGCAGCTGCAGCTGGCGGGCGCGCAGGTCACGTTGATCGACCGCGGCGCGCCGGGCGAGGGCGCGACCTACGCCAACGGCGCCGTGATCGGCGAGGAGCATGTTGTCCCCGTCGCGACCCCCGGCGTGCTGCGCCAGCTGCCGCGCATGCTGCTGGACGGCAAGAGCCCGCTCGCCGTGCGCTGGTCCTATCTGCCGCAGCTGGCGCCCTGGCTGTGGCACTTCGTCAAAAGCGCCCGCTGGTCGGAGGTCGAGCGGATCTCGCACGCGCTGACCGACCTGTTGGACGGCTGCATGGGCGCGTTCACGCCGCTGCTCGACGTCGCCGAGTCCCGCGACATGCTGCGCAAGACGGGCTGGCTGGGCCTGTACGAGACCAAGGCCGGCTTCGACGGCTACCAGCGCAGCCTCGATCTCCAGCGTCGGCGTGGCGTGCGCGCGGAAGTGATCCCGGCGGCGGAATTGCGCCAGCTGGAGCCGGCCGTGGGTGACGGCGCGCGCTTCCACGCCGGCATCTACTATCCCGACGTCGGCTACGCCGCCGACGGGCTCGGCCTGGTGCAGGCGCTCGCGCGCGCCTTTCGCCAGCAGGGCGGCCGCATCCTGCGGGAGGAGGTGCGCGACTTCGAGATCGGCGCGCACGGGCCGGACGCCGTCCTGACCGACCGCGGCCGGCACGCCTGCGACCGGCTGGTGATCGCCGCCGGCGCGCATTCCCGCGCGCTCACCAAGCGCCTGGGCAGCGATCCGCCGCTGGATACCGAGCGCGGCTATTCCCTGACCCTGCCGAACCCGGGCGTGCGCCCGCGCATGCCGGTCTATTCGACCGAACGCGGGCAGGTCTGCACGCCGATCGACGCCGGCCTGCGTCTGGCCGGCACGGTGGAACTGGCCGGCCTCGACGCCCCGCCGGACTGGAAACGCGCCGACCTCCTGCTGGAGAACGCCCGGCGCTGGTTTCCCGGCGTGGACGGCGCCGGGGCCGCGCGCTGGATGGGCTTCCGCCCGTCGATGCCGGACAGCCTGCCGGTGATCTCCAAAAGCCCGCACCACGCGAACACGGTGTTCGCGTTCGGCCACGGCCACTGCGGTTTGATGCTGGCCGCGCGCACCGGCGAACTGGTCCGCGACCTGACGCTCGACCGGCCGACCTCGGTCGACGTCGCGCCCTTCCGGGTGGACCGGTTTTAGG
>CAYRCO010000006.1:26311-33930 GCA_964422775.1 uncultured Rhodovibrio sp. | reverse complement strand
ACCCAGCGCACGACGTAGCCCAGGATGCCCTGGCAGTTGTTGTCCAGCTCCTGCTGGATCGCATCCGGCTCCCAGTTGGTGTCGGTCGCCACCGGCAGCGTCAGCAGGTCGTCCAGGCTGGCGCGCTCCTGGCCCTTGAGGCTGTCCTGCACCGCCTTGACGTCGACCTGGTGGTAGTGGATCGCGTGCAGCGTGGCCGCGGTCGGCGAGGGCACCCAGGCGGTGTTCGCGCCGGCCTTCGGGTGGCCGATCTTGGCCTGCAGCATGTCGGCCATCCGGTCGGGCATCGGCCACATCCCCTTGCCGATCTGGGCGACGCCCTGCAGGCCGCACTTGAGGCCGATGTCGACGTTGCGATCCTCGTACGCCTGGATCCAGCGGGTGCCCTTCATGTCGCCCTTCCGGACCATCGCCCCGGCTTCCATGTCGGTGTGGATCTCGTCGCCGGTGCGGTCCAGGAAGCCTGTGTTGATGAAAACCACCCGGTCCTTGGCGGCGCGGATGCACTCCTTGAGGTTGGCGCTGGTCCGGCGCTCCTCGTCCATGATGCCCATCTTGAGGGTGTTGCGGCTGAGGCCCAGCAGGTCCTCGACGGCCGCGAACAGGGCGTCGGAGAAGCGGACCTCCTCGGGCCCGTGCATCTTCGGCTTGACGATGTAGATGCTGCCGGCGCGCGAATTCACGACGCTGCCGGTGCGCTTCAAGTCATGCACCGCGATCAGGCTGGTGAAGACGGCGTCCAGGATGCCTTCGGGCACCTCCCGCCCGTCCTGGTCCAGCACCATGCCGATCGTCATCAGATGACCGACATTGCGCACCAGCATCAGCGAGCGCCCCGGCAGCGTCAGCTTGGCGCCGTCGGGCGAGGTGTAGCTGCGGTCGGCCTTCAGCTTGCGCTCGATCCGTTTGCCGCCCTTCTCGAAGCTCTCTGTCAGCCAGCCCTGCGTCAGGCCCAGCCAGTTGCGGTAGACCGCGACCTTGTCCGCGGCGTCGACCGCGGCGACCGAGTCCTCGCAGTCCATGATCGTGGTGACCGCGGCCTCCATGATCACGTCGGCCACGCCGGCCGCGTCGGTCTTGCCGATCGGGTGGCTGGGGTCGATCTCGATCTCGACGTGCAGGCCGTGATTCGCCAGCAGCACCGTCTCCGGCTGGCTTTCGGTGCCGACGAAACCGGCGAACTGCTGCGGATCGGCGAGGCCGACCGGCCCTTGGGGCGTATCGACCAGGAGCGCGCCGCGCTCGACCCGGTAGGCGGTGGCATCGGCGTGGCTGCCGCCGGTGAGCGGGGCGACTTGGTCCAGCACCTCGCGCGCCTTGGCGATCACCTTCTCGCCGCGCTTGGGGTTGAACGCGCGGGTAATCTCCGCGCCGTCGGTTTCGGGAATCGCATCGGAGCCGTAGAGCGCGTCGTACAGGCTGCCCCAGCGCGCGTTGGCGGCGTTGAGAGCGAAGCGGGCGTTCGACATCGGCACGACCAATTGCGGGCCCGCCGTGGTCGAGAACTCGGGATCGACGTTCCGGGTGCCGACGGTGAAGTCCTCGCCGTCCGGCTCGAGATAGCCGATCTCCTCCAGGAAGCTCTTGTACGCCGCCGGGTCGTGGGGCTGGCCGCGGCGCTCCTGGTGCCAGGCGTCGATCTTCTGCTGCAGCTCCTCGCGCCTCGCCAGCAGCTGCATGTTCTTGGGCGCGAAGTCATGCACCAGCCGCTCCAGCCCGGCCCAGAAGCGCTCGGCCTCCAGACCGGTTCCGGGCAGCGCTTCCTGCTCGATGAAGTTCACCAGGGCGTCGTCGACCTGCAGCTTGCCCTTCTGGATCATATCGGCGTCTGTCTCCTTCGAAAACGTCGCGGCCGTCGTCGCAGCCGGCGGCGGGCGCAACCGGCGGCGGCGCGCGCAGACGGCATGCTGCACTGCGATCACGCCGGCGCGAAATGGGGCCGCCAAGATAACGCCGCCTGCGCGTTTGTGAAGTGTTGCGCGCTGCATCAAAAGGTTAGGCCTGGGAAGCTTGGCGCCAGCGGTCCAGCGACACCCAGGTGAGCTCGTGCTTGTTGTGATGCAGGTGCATCAGCCGGCTGCCCGAAAGCGCGGCGAACGCGTCCATCGCCGCTGCGTCCGTTTCCCCCTGGAACTTCACGGTGCAGACAAAGTTCCGCGCCGCGCCCGCGTCCAGCCAGCGGGCGACCAGCCGGTACAGGCGGTCCGGGTAGCAGACGACGTCGGCGCACAGCCAGTCGACCGGCCCGTCGACCGCGGGATCGAGCGCGAAGGCGCTGTCCCGGCGCACCGTGACGCCGGGCATCGCTGCGACGTTGGCCGCCAGATCGGCCTTGTCGACCGCCGTCACCCGCGCGCCCAGGCTGGCCAGCACCCAGGTCCAGCCCCCGGGGGCCGCCCCCAAGTCGAGGCAGCGATCGCCCGGCCCGGGCCGGGTGTCGAGCAAGCTCAGCGCCTCCCACAGCTTGAGGTAGGCGCGGTTGGGCGGATTCTCCCGGTCCTCCACGAACCGCGCGCGGCCGTGCGGGAAGCGACTGAGCGTGGTCGGGCTGGCCAGCATCCGCGTCCCGTCCAGCAGCGTCCAGCCGCCGAGCGGGGCTGCGGGCGGCCGCTCGGGAAACGCCAGCGGCTTCATCGAGACGTGCGGCAGTTGCTGGGCGATCAGGCGCGCCCGGCGGACGTTCTCGGGCGGGGTCAGCAGCACCCAGTTGCGCTGGATGCCCTTGAGCGCCCGCGCCGCCTGCTTGATCGAGGGCACGGGCAGCTCGCGGGCGTCATACCAGACGTCTTCCGCCCACGCCGGGGTCAATGCCGGCGGGTCGGCCAGCAGCAGCCGGTCACCGTGCCAGCCGCGCAGGCGCGCGCCGGCACGCGCGAGCTCGCCTTCCAGCTCGGCCTCGAAGCCCTCGGCTGCGATGTATCCGACCGTGTCCGCCATCGCCGGCGCCTCTAGCACGCGAAGGCGGGGCATGCCACGGCGCCGGTCCGGTGACGGCCGACCGGCGCGGCCGCGTCCAGTGCTATAAGCGCTTTCAATAGGACGATTTATTTTGCTTTGGACTGGACCGCGCCAAGACGGCGCGGTAGCGCATTGCCCGCCGACTCACCCTTTACTTTGTAAAACTCACAGGTAAAGACCTGACACGGGACTGCCTTGGCGCCAGTTCATGCATTAAGCTGCCCGACCAGCGCCCGAGAAACCGACGGCACTTCGGATAGCGGCCAGCACGTGTCGGATCGGCGCTAAGGGCCGGTGCGCGCGCTGATAGCTTAGCCCATTCAAGCCACCTGGACGGCCATCATGTCGGAATACTCCGTTTTCCAACTGCTGCGCGAGACGCTGCGCGGCCACACCGGCTGGCGGCCCGCCTGGCGGGACCCGGCGCCCAAGGAGCGCTACGACGTCGTGATCGTCGGCGGCGGCGGCCACGGGCTGGCGACCGCGTACTACCTCGCCAAGGAACACGGCATCACCAACGTCGCGGTGCTGGAGAAGGGCTATCTCGGCGGCGGCAACGTCGGGCGCAACACCACGATCGTGCGCGCCAACTACATGCTGCCCGGCAACGAGCGGTTCTATTCCAAGTCGCTGGCGCTGTGGGAGGGGCTCGAGCAGGAGCTCAACTTCAACCTGATGATGTCCCAGCGCGGCGTGCTCAACCTCGCCCACACCGACGGCCAGGTCGATATGTTCGCGCGCCGCGGCAACGCCATGCGCCTGCACGGCGAGGACGCGGAGATCTGGACGCCCGAGGAGATCCGCAAGCAGGTCCCGATGCTCGACCTGGACAACGCGCGCTTTCCGGTGCGCGGCGCGCTGATGCACCGGCGCGGCGGTACCGCCCGGCACGACGGCGTCGCCTGGGGCTACGCGCGGGCGGCCGACCGGCTGGGCGTCGACATCATCCAGAACTGCGAGGTGACCGCGATCGAGCGCGACCAGCAGGGCCGGATCACCGGGGTCGACACGACCAAGGGCCGGATCAAGGCCGGCAAGGTCGGCCTCGCGGTCGCCGGGCACACCAGCCAGGTCGCGCAGATGGCGGGCCTGCGCCTGCCGATCGAGACGCACCTCCTGCAGGCGTTCGTGACCGAGGGGCTGAAGCCGATCCTGGACCAGGTGGTGACCTTCGCCGCCGGGCACTTCTATATCAGCCAGTCGGACAAGGGCGGGCTGGTGTTCGGCTCCTCGCTCGACGGCTACAACTCCTACACCGCGCGCGGCAACCTGCCGATGGTCGAGCACACGGCGGAAGCCGCGATGTCGCTGATGCCCTGCATCGGCCGGCTGCGCCTGCTGCGCCACTGGGGCGGGGTGATGGACATGACCATGGACGGCTCGCCGATCATCTCGACCACGGACGTCCCCGGCCTCTACCTCAACGGCGGCTGGTGCTACGGCGGCTTCAAGGCGACGCCGGGCTCCGGCTGGTGCTTCGCCCACACGATCGCGCGCGACGAGCCGCACCCGATCAGCGCCGACCTGCGCCTGGACCGCTTCCATACCGGCCACGAGCTGGACGAAGCCGGCACCGGCGCGCAACCCAACCTGCACTAGGCCCAACCTGCACTAAGGCATCAAGCCATGCGCATCCCCTGCCCCGTCTGCGGCGAGCGGCCGAGCGAGGAGTTCACCTACCGCGGCGACGCGCGCCCGGTGCGCCCGCCGATGGACTCCAATGACCAGGGCGCCTGGGTCGACTACGTCTTCTTCCGCGACGACGAGCGCGGACGGATCAAGGAGCAGTGGCAGCACACGATCGGTTGCCGCGCCTGGATCGTGGTCGACCGCGATACCGCCACCCACGAGGTGCACGGCAGCGAACTGGCCCGCGACGCGGCCGAAGGCGGCCAGGCATGAGGGACCTGAGCGACACCGAGACCGCACCCCGGCTTGCCCACGGCGGCCGGATCGACCGCACGCGCCCGCTCGCCTTCACCTTCGATGGGCGCACGCTCACCGGCTTTGCCGGCGACACGCTGGCCTCCGCCCTGCTCGCGAACGGCATCCACCTGGTCGGCCGGTCGTTCAAGGTGCACCGCCCGCGCGGCATCGTCGGCCACCGCGAGAACGAGCCGAACGCGCTGATGCGCGTGGGCACCGGCGACCGGGTCACGCCCAACCTGCCGGCCACCATGGTCGAGCTGACCGACGGGCTGGTCGCGGAGAGCCAGAACCGCTGGCCGTCGCTGAAACACGACCTGCAGGCAGTCTCCGGGCTGCTCAAGCCAGCGTTCACGGCGGGCTTCTACTACAAGACCTTCATGTGGCCGGCGGCCTTCTGGGAGAAGGTCTACGAGCCGGCGATCCGCCGCGCCGCCGGCCTGGGCCGGGCGACCACCGCCCCCGACCCCGACCGCTACGAGCGCGGCTTCAAGCATTGCGACCTCCTGGTCGTGGGCGCCGGTCCCGCGGGCCTGACGGCCGCGCTGTGGGCCGGGCGCGCCGGGCTGCACGTGATCCTGGCCGAGCAGGACAGCGAACTCGGCGGCAGCCTGCTGACCGAGCGCAGCACGATCGACGGCGAGCCCGCCAGCCTGTGGGTCGACCGCGTGGTGGGCGAACTGGATCAACTCGACAACGTCGAGGTGATGCCGCGCACGACCGTCTTCGGCTACTACGACCACAACATCCTGGGCGCCCTGGAGCGTCTGCCGGCGGCGGCGCACGGTGCGCGCGAGCGCTACTGGCGGATCGAGGCCGGGCGGGTGACGCTCGCCGCCGGCGCGCTGGAACGCCCGATCCCGTTCCCCGACAACGACCGGCCCGGGATCATGCTGGCCTCCGCCGTGCGCGCCTACCTGAACCGCTGGGCGGTGCGCGCCGGCACCCAGGCGGTGGTGTTCGCCAACAACGACGACGGCTTCTCGACCGCGCGCGATCTGAGCCAAGCCGGCATGGCCGTGATCCTGGTCGACAGCCGCGACGACGCGGATCTGCCGCGCGCCCTGACCGGCCTCGAGGTCACGCTCCACCGCGGGCGCAAGATCACCGGCAGCAAGGGCCGGCACCGCGTCTTGGAAGTCACGCTGGACGACGGCACCCGCCTGCCCTGCGACCTGGTCGCGGTCGCGGGCGGCTGGAACCCGTCCGTCAACCTGCACAGCCAGACCGGCGCCAAGCCGGTGTGGGATTCGATCCGGGAGTGCTTCGTCCCCGGCCAGCCGCGCCAGAACGAGAGCAGTGTCGGCTCCTGCGCCGGGCGCTTCACCACCGCCGAAGCGATCCAGGACGGCGCCTACGCCGCCGTGGAGGCGGTGCGCGCGCAGGGCAAGGCGGTGCCCGAACTCGACCTGCCGGTGCCGGAGGACCCGCCGGCCGGACGCGGGGAGAGCCTGTGGTACGTCCCGGGCCACGACAGCCACACCTTCCTGGACCCGCAGCACGACGTGACCGTGGCGGACGTCAAGCTGGCCCACCGGGAGGGCTACCGCTCGGTCGAGCACATGAAGCGCTACACCACCCTCGGCATGGCGACCGACCAGGGGCGCTTCGGCAACATCAACGGCATGGCGGTGATGGCGGAGGCGCGCGGCCTCACCGTGGCCGACGTCGGCACCACCACCTTCCGCCCGCCCTACACGCCGGTCAGCGTGGGCGCGCTCGCCGGGCGCAAGCGCCAGCAGACCTTCATGCCGCTGCGCCGATCGCCGCTGCACGACTGGGCGGTCGACCGCGGCGCGATCTTCGCCGAGGCCGGCCTGTGGAAGCGCAGCCGCGCCTTCCCGTTAGAAGGCGAGAGCCTGCGGGAGGCGTCGTTCCGGGAGACCACGCAGACCCGCAGCCATGTGGGCATCTGCGACGTCTCCACCCTGGGCAAGATCGACATCCAGGGCCCGGACGCCCCGGAGCTGCTGAACCGGGTCTACACCAACGGCTGGAAGCGCCTGGCCGTCGGGCGCGCGCGCTACGGCCTGATGCTGCGCGAGGACGGCCATGTGATGGACGACGGCACCACCAGCTGCCTCGCCGAAGGTCACTACCACATGACCACGACCACCGGGCAGGCGCCCAAGGTGATGAGCCATCTGGAGTGGTGCCTGCAGGCGCTGTGGACCGACCTCGACGTGCAGGTGCAGTCGGTCACCGACCATTGGGCCGGCCTCGCGGTCGCGGGACCGAACAGTCGGGCGCTGCTGCAGCGCTTGCTGCCAGATGTCGATCTGTCCAACGCGGCGTTCCCGTTCATGGGCGTCGGGCAGTACGAACTGCCGGGCGGCGTGCCGCTTCGGCTGTTCCGGATCTCCTTCTCCGGCGAGCTCGCCTACGAGGTCAACGTCCCCGCCGACTACGGCCCGGCGCTCGCCGACAAGCTGTTGGAGCTTGGCCAAGACCTGGGCGCGATCCCCTACGGCCTTGAAGCGCTCGACGTCATGCGGATCGAGAAGGGCCACGTCACCGCGGGCGAGCTGGACGGCCGGACCACCGCCGCGGACCTCGGCATGCAGGGGCTGATGAGCTCGAAGAAGGACTACATCGGCCGCCGCCTGTCCCAGATGCCCGCCTACCTTGAGGAGGATCGGCCGCGCCTGATCGGCCTCAAACCCACGGATCCGTCGACAAAGGCCATGGCCGGCGCGCACCTGCTGCCCCAGGGCGCCGCGGAGACGCCGGCCAAC
>CAYRCO010000006.1:0-26301 GCA_964422775.1 uncultured Rhodovibrio sp. | reverse complement strand
AGGGGCTGATGAGCTCGAAGAAGGACTACATCGGCCGCCTGCTTTCCCAGCGCCCGGGCATGGCGGACCCCAGCCGTCCACGCCTGGTCGGCCTGAAGTGCGCGGGCGCGGACGAGCGCATCCGCGCGGGCAGCCATCTGCTGCCGACCGGCACCCAGACCACGGTCGAGCACGACCAGGGCTGGGTCTCCTCGGCGACCTGGAGCCCGACCTTCGGCCAGCACATCGCGCTCGGTTTCCTGAACAACGGGGCCGAGCGGATGGGCGAGGTGGTACGCGCGGTCGACCTGGTGCGCGGCCACGACGTCGAGGTCGAGGTCGTCTCCCCGCACTTCTACGATCCGGAAGGGACGCGCCAACGTGGCTGATCTGACCCTGACCCCCGTCTCCCCGCTGTCCCGCGTTTTGACGCCAGGGGACTTCGGCGCCGTCGGCCAGGCGGGTCCCGGCGTGGTGTTTCGGGATCGCCGCGACCTGTCGCTGGTGACGATCCAGATCCGGCCGGATCGGCAAGCCTCGGCCCGGCAGACCCTGGAGGCCGCGGGCTTCGCCCTGCCGGACCTCGGCCAGGCGGCGCGCAGCGGCGACGCTTCGGTGATCTGGAGCGCGCTCGACCGCTGGATCGCGGTCGCGCCGCGCACGCCGAGCGCACTGCATGCGCAACTCGCGCAGGCGTTCGACGGCGACCCCCGCGGCCACGGCGTGGCGCTGGTCGATCAGTCGAGCGGCCTGTTCGCGCTCGAGATCGGCGGGCCCAAGCTGGACCCCCTGCTCGCCAAGGGCACGCCCGTCGACCTGCACGCCCTTGCGACCGACCGCACCGCCGCCACGGGCATCGACCACCAGCCGGTCACCCTCTGGCGCACCTCCGCCCAGACCGCGCTCATGCTGGTCGGCCGCTCGTTCGCGCAGGACACGCTCGAGTTCCTGCAGGAAATGGCGCTGGAATACGGCTACCGGAACGCCTGAATCGCCCGCCGGCCAAGGCACGGCGCGGCAGCGGGTTCCCTCTCCTCCACTGGGAGGAGAGGGCCAGGGTGAGGAGGATGCCGCAACGGCCGTGGCGTTTTCGTAGGGTGGATTCGCCGCGACCGCGGCAATCCACCGTCCACGGCCGTGTCCCTGGGAAACACCGTTCGGTGGGTTGCTGCGCGAACCCACCCTACGGAAAACCGGTTTTACGCACCGCCGTGCGCCGATGCGGCAGTGCGCAGACGCCGGGCGAACGCCCAGGACAGGGCGGCCATCGCGCCCGCGACCGCAAGACAGCCGGCGAGGCCCAGCAGTTGATAGCTCAGGCCGGACAGGAAGGTGCCGACGAGCCGGCCGAGCGCGTTCGACATGTAGTAGAAGCCGACGTCCATCGTGACCCGCTCGCGCTCGGTGAACGCCAGGATCAGGTAGGAGTGCAGCGAGGAGTTCACCGCGAACACCACGCCGAACAGCAGCAGCCCGACCACGATCGCGGCCGTCAGCCCCACGCTTGGCCCCGGCGCCGCCCAGGCGAGCGCGGCCAGCACCAGCGGGATCGCGGTCAGGCCCGCCACCCAGCCGGCGGTCAGCCCGGCCGTCTCCGCAAGACCGCGGTCGCCCGCGCGCAGGATCCGGGGCGCCAGGGTCTGGATCACGCCGTAGCCGACGATCCACACCGCCATGAAGCAGCCGATCAACAGGAACGCCTGGCGCATCCCCGCCTCGGTCCCGTCGGCCAGGACCGAGTAGAAGTAGACCGGCACGCCGACCACGAACCAGACGTCGCGCGCGCCGAACAGGAACACCCGCGCGGCCGAGAGCAGGTTCACCCTTGGATCGTCGGAGAAGACGTCGCGGAACGCGACCTTCTTCCGGCCCTTGGGCAGGCCGGCCGGCATCGCGACCGCCACGCCGATCAGGATCGCGGCCAGCACGCCCGCCATCGACAGGACCGCGACGTCGAAGCCGAAAGCCGCCAGCAGCCCGGCGCCGAGTAGAAAACCGATGCCCTTGACCGCGTTCTTCGACCCGGTCAGGCGCGCGACCCAGTTAAACAGCTGGCCCTGCGCGCCGTCCGGCACCAGCACCTTGACGGCGGACTTGGCCGACATCTTGGTCAGGTCCTTGGCCACACCGGCCAGGCCCTGGATGCCCATGACGAACACGACCGACAGCCAGAGCTGCCAGCCGGGGTCCAGCTGGGCGAGCGCGACCAGCCCGGCGATCTGCAGGGCCATGCCGGCGTAGAGCGTGCTGGTCAGCCCGAAGCGCGCGGCGATCCAGCCCGCCGACAGGTTGGTGACCACACCCATGAACTCGTAGAGCAGGAACAGATAGGCGATTTGCACCGGCGTGAAGCCCAGGGTGTGGAAGTGCAGCAGCACCAGCATGCGCAGGGCGCCGTCGGTCAGCATGAACGCCCAGTAGGCGCCGGTGACGACGAGGTAGGCGGCCAGGCCCTGCGGCTTGGCGGTAGTGTCGGTCATCTCAAGCGCTGCCCCTACAAGCGCGCGGCCACGTGGCCCAGCACGTCGGCCAGGCGGTTGGCGTAGCCCCACTCGTTGTCGTACCAGGCGTAGACCTTGAGCTGGGTGCCGTTCACGACCATCGTGCTCGGCCCGTCGACGATCGCCGATCGCGGGTCGCCGCGGAAGTCGCTGGAGACCAGCGCCCGCGCCTCGTAGCCCAGGATGCCGGCAAGCGGCCCGCTTGCGGCGGCCGCCGCGAACGCCGCGTTGACCTCCTCGGCCGTGGTCGCGCGTTCGAGCTCGAACACGCAGTCGGTGAGCGAGCCGGTCAAAAGCGGCACCCGCACCGCGTGGCCGTTCAACCGGCCTGCCAGCTCCGGATAGATCAACCCGATCGCCTTCGCCGAACCGGTCGTGGTCGGGATCAGGCTGTTGAGCGCGGAGCGGGCCCGCCGCGCGTCCTTGGCCGGGCGGTCGACGATCGTCTGGGTGTTGGTGGCGTCGTGCACCGTGGTGATCGTGCCGTGGCGGATGGCGAGCAGGTCGTGCACCACCTTGACCACCGGGGCCAGGCAGTTGGTCGTGCAGCTGGCGCCCGTGACGACGTCGTAGATGGCGGGGTCGTAAGCGTCCTGGTTGACGCCGTAGACAACGTTGAGGGCCCGATCGTCGTGCACCGGCGCGGAGACCACGACCTTGCGCACGCCCGCCGCCAGGTAGGGCTGCAGCTGGTCGATCGTCTTGAAGACACCGGTGCAGTCGACCGCGACGTCGACGCCGAGGTCGGACAGCGGCAGCTCCTGCAGCGTCTTCTCGTGCGTCAGCCGCGGCGTGTGCCGACCGACCGCCAGCCCGCCGTTCAAGGCCGCGACGGGCACGGCCCAGCGGCCCTGGACCGTGTCGAATTCCAGCAGTTGCGCGTGCAGCGCCGCGTCGCCGACCGGATCGTTCACGAGGACGAGCTCGACCTCCGCGTCCCGGTCGACCAGGGCGCGCACCAGCAGCTTGCCGATCCGACCCAGCCCGTTGACCGCCACCTTCACCGCCATCGCAGCCCCCGCTCCCGCGTCCGCCATCGACCAGTAAGGCGGCAGCCTTACAACAGTTCGACGATGGTCAAAATGAAGAAATGATGACAGCTGGCCGGGTTCACCTGACGCGCGCCGGTACCGGCCGCGTCCCGCCCGCGTCGATCCGTCTGAACACCGCCATCTGGCTGGAGGTGCCGAGACGCGGATGCGCCGGGCCGATGTCGTGCAAACTGGCGGTGTAGCCGTGCGCGGCGGCGAGCCGGCCGGCCCACTGGCGCATCTGTGCGCGCGACCATTCGAACCGGTGGTCGGGATGGCGGAAGCGGCCGTCCGGGCGGCCGTAGAGCGGGTTGTAGTCCGCGTTGGGCGTGGTGACGACCACCACGCCCGGGCGCAGCACCGCGAACACGCCGTGTTCGAGCGCCGACAGGCGCGCCGGCTCGACGTGCTCGATCGTCTCCACGAGCGCCGCGGCGTCGAACCCGGCGAGCCCCCGGTCAGGGCGCAGCAGGTCGCCCTGCACGAGCCGGACCCGGTCGCCGTCCGGCAGACCCAGCGGCGCGAGCGCGTCGCGCGCCTTGCGCAGTTCGCCCGGATCGATGTCGACCCCGACGATCTCGTGCGCCCAGTCGGCTTGGGCGAGCCGGGCCAACAGCGGCCCAGGCCCGCAGCCGAGGTCGAGCACCCGCGTGGCCCCGGCGTCGCGCAGCACCGCCGTCACGGCGTCCAGGCGCTGGGCGTTGTGAAGCACGTGGCACCTCGCACCCGTGAACGGTCAGAGCGACCCGGCAGATACCGGGAGTTCCACCCTCACCTGTCCTCTTCCCTCAAGGAAGAGGGACCCACGTCGATGGCCATTGTCGATCTTGAACGCCTGCGGCACGCCGCACCCCCCTCTCGCTTGAGGGGAGAGGGAGGGGCCCGCGCCGAAAGGGCGTGGGAGGGTGAGGGTGGGACTCCGCAGCGCCGGCCGGGACCGGGCGCTGCCTACTTCAGCCGCCGGGTCAGGAACTCCTGCAGGGCGGCCCAGGAGCGCAGGTCGGCCTGGGGATGGTAGCGCTCGCTCGACGTCCAGACGGTGAAGGCGTGGCGCGCGCCGCCGTAGAGCTCGACGCGGTAGTCGGCGCCGGCCTCGTCGAGGCGCTGGGTCAGGTCGGCGACGTCGTCGAGGCCGGAGACGCTGTCCTGCGTGCCGTGCAGGATCAGCAGCGGGCCCTGGACGTCGGCGTAGTCCTGGCCTTGCGGTGTGCCGAGACCGCCGTGGAACGGCACGAAGCCGTCGAGATCCGCGCCCGAGCGCGCCAGCTCCAGGACCGCGGAGCCGCCGAAGCAGTAGCCGATCGCCACCACGCTATCGGCGCTGGCCCCGTCGAGCTCGCCGAGCTGGTCGAGCGCGCCCTGCATGCGCGCGCGCATCGCCGCCCGGTCCTGGTAGAGCGCGCCGCTCTCGCGCTTCTTGCCCTCCAGGGTGTCCGGGCGCACGCCCTCGCCGTACAGGTCGGCGGCGAAGGCGGCGTAGCCCTGTTCCGCCAGCATCTGCGCGCGCCGGCGCTCATAGTCGCCCAGGCCGTCCCAGTCGTGGATGATCATGACCGTCGGCTGGTTCTCGCCGAGCGCGGTGTTGCGGGCGTAGTAGCCTTCGTAGGTTTCGCCGTTCACCTCGTATGTCACGGATTCGCCCACGATGTCGGCACGTGCCGGTCCGGCGATCATCAGCAGTGCCGCGAGCGCGGATGTCAGCTTGAGCGCGTAGCGCATGATCCGGATACCTCCCTGTTCGTTCTTGCCCATCGACGGACTGGAAGCATGCCGGCCCGCCGCCGGGCGGGCAAGCCGCGCCGGCGCTACGACGACGCCGGCGATCAGCGCGTCGGCAGCTGGCGGGGCCGGCGCGCGCGCTCCCGCCGTGTGGCGTCGGTCCACTCCTGCGGCCGGTCGCGCAAGGCCAGCATCGGGATCGCCGCGCTGGTCACGACGACCAGCAAGATAACCGCGTACAGCGTCTGATCCAGCACCCCGGTCGATAGGCCGACGTTGGCCGCGATGATCCCGAACGACAGCCGGTAGTTGAACAGGATGCCGCAGTACCGTCCGGGCACCTCCAGCAGCCGGGCGGCGGGCACGGCCGTCCCGAGGTACTTCAGGCCCCCGGCGACCGCCAGCAGCACCGCCGCCATCGCGGCCGCCTGCCAGGTCAACGCGGTCAGGTCGAGCTGGGTACCGGAGTGCAGGAAGAACGCCGGCGCGAACAAGCCGAAAACGACCCCCTTCAGCTTGGCGCGCAGCTCGCGGTATTCCGCAACCAACCCGCTCATCGCCACGCCGATGAAAAACGCGACCACGGCGGGATGGATGCCCTCGGCGCTCTCCACCATGGCGGCCATGGCGATCAGGATGACCATGATGAAGCGCAGTTCGGGCTCGACCACGCTGCCGGCATAGCGGCGGAAGAACCACGCGCCCACCCGCGGCAGGCCGACCACGGAAAAGCCGACGACGAGCAGCACGAGCGCGCTGCCCCAGCCCGCGTCGCCCAGCAGCAAGGCGAGCGACACCATCGAGAGGACGTCGACCACGGTCGCGCTGGCCAGCATCGACTGCCCGCCCGCCGTACGCAGCATGTCGGCGGACCGCAGCGCCTCGTAGACCAGCGCGAGCGAGGTGGTGGCAAGGGCGACCGCGACCAGCCCGGCCGCCTGCAGGTCCAGGCCGAACACCGCGAAAGCGACCAGGAACACGCCCGCCATCGGGGTCAACAGGGACGACGTGCCGACCACCAGACACGACCGCCAGGACTGGCGCAGGCGCTCGACCTCGACCTCGAAGCCGGCCATGAACATCAGCGCCAGCGTCCCGAGCTCGGCCATGAAGGCCAGCCAATGCATCTCGGCGATGCCGTTGAACAGCAGCGCCAGGATGACACCGGCGAAGATTTCCAGGATCGCGCTGGAGACACGCAGCTCGAGCGCGATCCCCGCGGCGGCGATCAGCCCGACCGCGACGGCGAGCGACTGTTCCAAGATCGCCCTCCTTCGCCCCAAAGCCGGCCCTTTCCGCCGCCCATGGCAGGTCCGCGGCGGTCCCAGCGCCGGTCAGGTTGCCTGAAAGATCGATAGCCGGCGCCCCGCGTGACAGGCGGGTGGCCGGTTGCTGATCCGTAGTTAAGAAGAGGCCGCGCTGGAACAACCCCGTGGGGCATTCCGCCCGGATGCCGCCGGCCGCACGCGGCGTCCGCGCGACCAGGCAAGCAGCCGCGCATGCAGCCAGCGTCGGCGCCGGCGAAGCGCCCGCGAATCGTCGGACAGCAACGCCAGCCCGACCGGCAGCATCCAGATCCCCAGCACCGGCAGGAACCACAGGAAGCTGCCCGCGATGAACCCGACCGCGAGCCCGCGGCGGGCCCAGGGCGAGCGGCCGCGGCGCACCTGCCGGTCGGCCCGCACTGCGTGATGCAGGGCGTGCGACACGCCGCGCTTGAGCGAGCGAACAAGGGTCATAGCGCGTCTGGCGCCTTTCTGTGCACGGGCGGCGGCGCGGCAGCTAACCGCCCGGATCCGGATCTGATGACTCACTATACGCCGGAAGCGGTCGACGGATCACGGCTTGTCCCCGCGTGCCCGCGAATTTAAATGGGCGGGACCGGCTTTAACCCTGTGCCGGTCCCGTGTCCCGCTGGCGCCGACGCGTCGGGCGCTGGGCGCCAGCGTGGCGTGCCGGACACGACACCCTCAATACCATCCGTAGGAGACCCGCGATGCGCGCGATCCTCGCCCTGACGGCCGCGTTCCTGATGGGCGCCGTCGTCACCAGCCTGCCGGTGACCCGCACCGCCTTCAGCCAGAACGACGGCGACGGCGTGAGCCTGGAGGACCTGCAGGACGTGATGAAGCAGGTTCAGGGGACCTACGTCGAAGACGTGCCCCGCGAGAAGCTGATCCGTTCCGCGATCGACGGCATGGTGTCCGACCTGGACCCGCACTCGAGCTACCTCAGTCCCGAGCAGTTCAAGTCCATGCAGGTGAACACCGAGGGCGAATACGGCGGCCTCGGCCTGCGGGTGACCGAGCAGGAGGACGGCTTCATCGAGGTGATCGCCCCGATCGAGGGCACGCCGGCCTCGGCCAGCGACATCAAGGCGGGCGACCTGATCGTCGGCGTCGACGGCACCCCGACCCGCCAGATGGACCTGAGCGAAGCGGTCAAGATGATGCGCGGCGAGCCCGGCAGCGAGATCACGATCACCCTGCGCCGGGACGGCGAAGAGCCGTTCGACGTCACCCTGGAGCGCGAGAACGTCACCATCGAGCCGGTGCGCGCGCAGGCGTTCGAGCAGATCGGCTACGTCCGGATCACGCGGTTCAACGAACAGGCCGGCTCTGCCGTTTCGAGCGCGCTTGCGAACCTGCGCGAAAACGAAATCGACGGCAAGATGCGCGGGCTCGTCCTGGACCTGCGCAACAATCCGGGCGGCCTGTTGAAACAGGCGATCAAGGTCTCCGACGTCTTCCTGGACGACAAGGAGGTGGTCTCCGCCCGCGGGCGCAGCGGCAGCGTGTCGAAGAGCTACAGCACACAGGCCGGCCGCGAGGTCGGGGAGATCCCGATCGTGGTGCTGGTCAACGCCGGCTCCGCCTCGGCGAGCGAGATCGTCGCGGGCGCCCTGCGCGACCACGAGCGCGCGATCGTCATGGGCACCCGCAGCTTCGGCAAGGGCTCGATCCAGACGGTCAAGCCGCTGGAGAGCGGCGGCGCCCTGCGCCTGACCACCGCGCGCTACTACACGCCGAGCGGCGACAGCATCCAGGCCGAGGGCATCGTCCCCGACATCGAGGTCGCCCAGGCGGAGATCAACAAGCGCGAGCCGACCCGCAGCCTGCGCGAACGGGACCTGCGCGGCGCGCTCGACCGCGAGGGTGAAAGCGGCGAGCCGACCGGGCAGAACGCGGACGCTGAAACCCCGGAAGAGGGCGACGGCGAAACCGACCGACTGGCCCGGGATTACCAACTCAACCGCGCCGTCACCCTGCTGCGCGGCGTGGCACTGATGGACCGCGAGGAGGGCTAAAGCCCGGTCCAGCGCGCGGATACCAAAAAAAGGGCCCGCGGCCGGATACGGCCGCGGGCCCTTTTGATTCGCCGCGTTTCGCTGCTGCCAACCCGCTCTAACCGGCAGGCGCGGTCGGAACAGGATGCTTATGGGATGGCCCGCGTGTGGGCGCGTTCTTCAATTCGAAGCGACTTATCTCCCTGAATAACCTGCACCTTCACCCTGAGGGCCCCGGCGCAGCCGAGCGCCTCGAAGGATCGCCGACTGCTGCCGGCTAGGGGTGCAGACACCGATTCAGGTGGTCGGGCAGAGCACGCCCGCACGCCCTAGTTCTTCGCCCACTCCGGGGCGTTCTTGGACTGCAGACGTTCCTCCAGGCGGGTCAGGAGCGCCTCCACCTGGCCGCCGTTCTGTTCGATCACGCTGGAATACTCGCTGCGCAGCGTGATCGCCATCGACACGCCTTCGGCCATGATGTCGACGATCTCGAAGTCGCCTCCGTCGGTCGGGCGCACCCGCCAGGCCAGCTTGACCGGCGCACGGTCCGGGACGTCGACCCGTGTGATGACGCGCGCCACGCCCTTGGCCTGCGGGTCGGCGATCGCGCGCTCGATCGTCACACGGTCCATCGACAGGTGCTGAAACGTCGGCAGGAAGCGGGTCAGCGCGACCTCACGCAGCAGCGTTATGAAACGTTCGCGCTGCTGCTCGCTCGCCACCCGCCAATAGCGGCCGAGCACGAAGCGCGCCAGATCGCGCCCGGCGAAATTCTTCTCCAGAAGTTTGCGCGCGCGCTCGGCCCGCTCAGCCGCGGAGATGTCGTCCGGGCTCAGTTGGTCGATCGCGGTCTGCGACAGATTGGTGATGTACTGCGACGCCCCGTCGGCAAGCGCCAGGTTGCTCTCCGCGTTGCCGCTTTGCGCGCGGGCGTGGCTGGGCAAGGCGGCCGCGAGCATCAGGGCGGCCAGGCCGGCGGTCAGACCGCGCAGCAGGGTGCGCCGCCGGACGCCCGCGGTCCGGCGTGCGCCGTTCAGGCTGATCATGAGGGGTCTATCCTGTGTGCTTGGATGGGAAGACGTTAACGACTTAGGCTTACGCTAGCAGGTGGATCAAACCCCGGCCAGCGGCACCCCGTCCGGCGCGCGCCGACCGCCGGGGGGACGGCCTCGACGCTGCGGCTGGGCCGGTTTAGACTCCGAACGCCTTGAGTCATGGCCCGACGGGCCGCTGCGGTGCCACCTCCGATTACGTAAAGATCACGGTGTAACACGCCGCACACGCCGGGCACGACACACATCCGCCAACCGACGCATCCAGAGAGCCGAAGGTCGACCGTGAGCGTGAGCGAGCACAGCAAATCCGAGGTTGAGCAGGACCTCGCCGAAGCGATGGTGCGGGTGCTCGAACTTGAGGTGTCGGCCGACGAGATCGATCCGGACGCCGCGTTGTTCGGCGAGGGCCTGGGGCTGGACTCGATCGACGCGCTGGAGCTGTCGCTCGAGGTCAACCGCCGCTACGGCGTCGAGATCAAGGCGGAGGACGAGCGCAACGAGCGCATTTTCGCCTCGCTGCGCGCGCTGGCGCGCCACGTGCAGGACCACCGGACGAAATGATCGCGGCCTACCCATGACCGCGACCCAGCCATGACCGCAAACGGCGCCGCGCGGCGCGAGGCCCCGGCGCGCGCCCAGCCGCGAACCTTGATCCTGCGCGCCCTGATGGCCCTCGCCGCGCTCGTCGCGGTTCACCTGTCCGTGCTCGCCGACCGCGGCGCGCTGGCGCTGGCCTGCCTGATCTGGGGCGTGGCGGCGGCCTTACTGTTGAACGCGCTGGGCGCACGCGGGCGCAAGCGCGCCGGGCTGACGGTGGCGGGCGTCGCCGTCGCCGGGCTGGGAGCGCTGCAGGCGGCGGCCCCGGCGTTCGACCCGACGCTCGCGATCGTGCTGCCGCCCACGCTGGGCAACCTCGCGGTCAGCTCGGTGTTCGCCTACACCCTGCTGCCCGGGCACGAGCCGGCGATCCTGCGGGTGGCGCGCGTGTCGCGCGGCGAGGTGCCGGCCGATCTGGCCGCCCACGCCCGCCGGGTGACCTGGGTCTGGGCGGTCCTGCCGGCGGCGGTCATGCTGACGGCGCTGAGCGCGCTCGCGGTCGTCGGGCTGAGCGCGTGGTCGTGGATCGCCAACGTCGCCAACCCCGTCCTGCTGCTTGTGACATTCCTGGGCGAACACCTCGTCCGCGGCTGGAAATTCCCGCAGTACGGGCGGCCATCGGTGATCTGGACGCTGTCGGTGATGCTGGACAAGCGCGCGTGGCCGCTGCCACAACGCGGCCATGCGTAGCGAAGTCGCCCAACCCGCCGATGCCCCGGCCTGGCCGGCGATCGCGCCCTATGCCCCGAGCCGTCCCGCCTTCTACACGATAGACGGTCCGGTCTCCCAGGGGACGCTGCTGGCGCGCGCCCAAGTCCTGGCGCGCCACCTGGCCGAGGTGCTGCCGACAGGCGCGCAGCTCGCCAACTATTGCGAATGCCGAGTGGCCTTCACGGTCGCGCTGTTGGGCAGCTGGCTGGCCGGCCGGTCCGTCGTGCTGCCGCCGGACCGCACGGACCACAACCTGCGCTCGCTGATGCGGACGTTCGATCCGCTGGTCGTGCTGGCGGAGACGGGCTGCACGATGGATCTGCCGGATCCGATCCCAGTCGACACCTTTACCGCCGACGGCGACCCGCCGGTCGCGGCGCCGCGCCTGCCGGGCGACCTGCTGGCCGCGCGGGTGTTCACCTCCGGCTCCACCGGCACGCCGGAGATGAACGACAAAACCTTCGCCATGCTGGCCGCCGGGGGCAAGACCATCCCGGCGATGCTGACGCTGGACCGGCTGGACCGCGCCAACGTCGTCGCCACGGTCCCCAGCCAGCACATGTACGGCTTCGAGACCACGGCGCTGTACGCGTTGCAGGGCGGCGCCGCCGCGCACGCGGGCCGGCCGATGTACGCGTCCGACGTCGCCCAGGCGTTGTCGGACGTCCCGGCGCCGCGCGTGCTGGTCACCACGCCCACCCACCTGAGGGCGCTGGTCGACAGCTCGGTGGCGCTGCCGGCGGTCGACCAGGCGATCTCCGCGACCGCGCCGTTGGGCGCGGAGCTCGCGCGCGCGGCGGAAGACCGGCTGGGCGCGCCGGTACGCGAGATCTACGGCTTTACCGAGGCGGGCTCGGTCGCCGGGCGGCGGACGCTGGACGGTGACGTCTGGCAGATGCGCGGCGACTACGTCGCCCGCACCGTGCCGGGTCCGGACGGCGACCAGGCCCTGGTGCACTGCCCGGCGCTCGGCCAGGACGTCGCCTTCCCGGACGTGGTCGAGGTTCTGGACGGCAACCGCATCCGCCTGAAGGGCCGCGCGCAGGATTTGGTCAACGTCGCCGGCAAGCGTGCCTCGCTAAGCGGCCTTGCGGCCCAGCTGATCGAGCTCGAGGGCGTCGAGGACGCGGTGTTCGTCCAGCCGGGAACCGACAGCGGGGCCGGCCGGGTCGGCCGGCTGCTCGCCTTCGCGGTCGCGCCCAGCTGGGACCGGGAGGCGCTGCGCCGGGCCCTGCAGCAGCGCCTGGACCCGGCGTTCGTGCCGCGTCGGCTGGTAATGGTCGATCGCCTGCCGCGCAACGCCACCGGCAAGCTCTCGCACCAGGACCTGGAGCGGCTGGTGGCGCAGCACACCGGGCGCCCGGTGTGAGCGACGCGCCGCTCGCCACCACCGATCTGCGCGTCGCGCCCGACGATCCCTGCCTGACCGGCCATTTTCCGGACCGCGCCGTGGTGCCGGCGGCGGCGATCCTGGACCGCCTGGCCGCCTGGCTGAGCGACGCCACGCAGACGCCGGTCCAAGGCGTTGCGCGCGCCCGGATCAAGTTGGCGCTGCTGCCGGGGATCACCTGGCAGGTCACGGCGCAACCGCCGGCCGACGGGCGGATCAAGGTCACCTGCACCCAGGACGGGCGCACCGCTATGACCGCGACCTTTGTCGTCGGCCGCACCGACGAAGACGGCGAAGACAACGGCGTAGGAGCGTGCTGATGAGCGGGCGCGGCGCGGAAGCACGGTCTACCGGCCCGCAGTGGCGCCGCCTGCCCGAACGCGGCATGCCGGCGATCACCCGCGTTTACATGCGGCTGTGCCTCGCCATCGGGCGGACGCCGGCGCGCCCGATCCTGTTCGCGATCGCGGCGTACTTCCAGCTGTCGTCGCCGGTCGCCCGGCGCGCCTCGCGCCGCTACCTGGCGCGCGTGCTGGACCGCCGCCCTGGCGCGCGCGACACCTTCCGGCACATCCTGACCTTCGCCAGCACGATCATGGACCGGGTGTTCTTCCTGTCCGGCCGCGACGACGCGCTGCAGCTCGAGGTGCACGGCGCCGGACACTTCGACGCCCTGCGCGCCGAGGGCCGCGGGTTTTTCCTGATGAGCGCGCATCTGGGCAGTTTCGAGGCGATGCGCGCGCTGGGGCGCGGGCGCGGCGACCTGCCGATCAAGATCCTGATGTACGTCGACAACGCCGAGCGGCTGAACGCGGTGCTGTCGGGCCTGAACCCCGAGGTGATGGCGAACGTGATCCCGCTCGGCCGGCCGGACGCGATGCTGGAGGTGCGCGACTGGATCGACCGCGGCGGGATCGTGGGCGTCCTCGCCGACCGCAGCACCGAGGGCGAGAAGCTGACGACAGTGGACTTCCTGGGCACGCCAGCAGCCTTCCCGCTCGGCCCCTGGCTCCTGGCGGCGACGCTGGAGGCGCCGGCGCTGCTGAGCTTCGCGCTTTATCGCGGCGGCGGACGCTACGCGGTGCACTTCGAGCCCTTCGCCGATCCCGTATCGGCCCCGCGCGGGCAGCGCCGGACGACCGCGGCGGCCTACGCCAGCGCCTACGCCGACCGGCTCGCGGCGTATTGTCGGGACGCGCCCTATAACTGGTTCAATTTCTACGACTTCTGGGGCGAGGAGCAGCCCGGCCCCGAACTCCCCGAGCGCGGGCGGACCTAGGCCGATGGCAGCACGCCTGAGCGCCTGGCTGCGCGCGCTTCTGGTGTTGGCCCTGCTGGGCGGGCTGGGGGCGGCGATCCTGACCCAGGTCCCGGTGCGCGCGGACCTGTCGATCCTGCTGCCGGAGCGTCAGTCCGAAGACCTTGCCCTGCTGCAGCGCGCCCTGCGGGAAGGGCCCGCCAACCGCACCGTGATGATCGGCCTGAAGCCCGCGACCCCGCTAACGGAGCCGGCGGCGCGCGCCGACAAGCTGGCCGCCATCAGCACCGCGATGAAACGCGAACTGCAGGCGAGCGGTCTGTTCGAGCGGGTCGCCAACGGGCAGATCGCGCTCGACGACGCCGCGCTGCAGCCGTTCCTGGACCACCGCTACCGCCTGAACCCGCCGCTGACCGCGGACGCGTTCACCGAAGACGGGCTGGGGCGCGCGTTCGACCGGCTGCTGCGCGAGCTGCGCGGCCTGGGCTCCCCGCTTATCGAGCGGATCATGCCGCGCGACCCCACGCTGAGGGCGTTCGAGGTCGCCCGGCTTTGGCGCGGCGACAGCGGCCCCCGGACGCAAAAGGGCGTCTGGGTCGGGCGCGACGGCGATCGGGCCGTGCTGCTGGCGCGCAGCCGGCGCGCGGCGTTCGATGCCGGCGGCCAGGGGGAGGTCCTGGCCGCGATCGATGCCGCCGTACGCGCGGTTGAAGCCGAGCACGGCGCGGTCGAGGCGGTACGCTCCGGCCCGTCGGTGATCGCGGTCGAAAGCCGCAACACCGCGCAGTCGGAATCCCGGCGCCTGCTGATCTGGTCGCTGCCGGCGGTCGCGCTGATCCTGCTCGCGGCCTTCCGGCGGGCGAGCGTGCTGGTGGCAAGCGCGGTGCCGCTGTTGGCCGGGTTCGTCGCCGGGGCCGCTGCCGTCGCCGCGGCGTTCGGCGAGATCCTGGCGCCCACGCTCGGCTTCGGCGCGATCCTAATCGGAGTGGGCGTGGACTATCCCTTGCACCTGTTCGCTCACCGCCGGCCGGGCGAAACGGCGACGGCAAGCGCCCGGCGGATCTGGCCCGCGCTGTCGCTGGGCGCCGCGACCACGGCGATCGGCTTCCTGCCTCTGGTCCTGTCCAGCTTTCCCGGCGTGGCGCAACTGGGCGTGTTCACCCTGGCCGGGCTGCTGACGGCCGCGGCGGTGACCCGCTGGCTGCTGCCCTGGCTGGTCCAGCCGGTCCACCTGCCGCCCGCGGAAACGCTGTGGGACCGGTTGGTGCCGCTGCACGCAGCCCTCGGCCGGCTGCGCGGGCCCGGCCTGCTGCTCGCCGTCGCGGCCGGCGGCTGGCTGGCGCTGCAGGGTCCGGCGGTGTGGCAGGACGATCTGCGCGGCCTGAGCCCGATCCCGGAGGCGCGCAAGCAGATCGACCAGGGTCTGCGCGCCGACCTGGCGGCGACCAACCCGCGCTACCTGATCGCGGTCGACGCGCCGGACGTCGAGACGCTGCTGCGCCGGCAGGAAGCGCTGCAGCCCACGCTCGACCGGCTGCGCCAAGCGGGCGCGGCCGAGAAGGTCGACCTGCTGGCCCGCTACCTGCCGAGCGCCGAGCACCAACGCGCCCGCCTCACCGCCCTGCCCGACGCCCGGACGCTGCGTCAGCGCCTGGAAAGCGTGCTGGCCGACCGGCCGTTCTCGCCCGGCACGTTCGAGCCGTTCGTGACCGAGGTTGCGGCCGCCAGGGCCGCGGGGCCACTAACGCCGAATGACGTCGAGGCGCAAATGCTGCGCACCCGGCTGGAGACGCTGCTGGTCGAGACGTCCGGCGGCGGCGTGCGCGGTTTCGGCTTCATCGAGGGGCTGCGCGACGAGACGCGCCTGGGCGCGGCGCTGGCCGAGGTCGCGGTGCCCGGCGTGCGCCTTCTGGACATCAAGGCGGAGACGGAAGCCCTGATGCAGGGCTACCGCGACGAGACGCTGCGCTGGATCGCGCTCGGCGCCGCCCTCGGGCTGGGCGCCCTGGCACTCGGCCTGCGCGCGGCGCGGCCGGTCGGGCAGGTCGGCTCAAGTGTGCTGGTCTCGGTCGCGCTGTCGGCGGCGCTGCTGGTCGCGCTCGGCACGCCGCTCACGCTGTTCCATCTGCTGGGTCTGATGGTGGTGGCCGGGCTCGGGCTGGACTACGCCATCTTCCTGCGCCAGGCCGTGCGCGCGGGCGCGGACGACCCCGCGGCCGGCCGCGACGGCCGGCGCAGCGTGGTGGTCTGCGCGCTCACCAGCCTGTCGGTGTTCGCCGTCCTGTCGACCGCGGCGATCCCGATGCTGGGCCAGCTGGGCGCGACCGTCACGCTGGGCGCGGCCGTGTCCCTGTTGTGTGCGCTGGTGTTCACGGGTGACAAACGCCGCCATGTTACAGTGCGCCAAAGCTGAACCAATCCTGTGCGCCACCGCAACGCAGTTTAGTCCGTGACCCCGCTCGCGATCACCGCGCTTTCCAGCGTTAACGCCCTCGGCACCGGCCTCGCCGCCACGGCCGAGGCCCTGCGAACGAACCGCGTCGCGCTCCGCCCCAACGACTACGAGGACGCCTGGATCGACACCCATATCGGGCGTGTGGACGGCGTCGAGGACGTGGGCTTGCCGGCCGAGTTCGCCCGGTTCGACTGCCGCAACAACCGGCTGGCGGAGATGGCGATCCGCGCCGACGGCTTCGAGGCGGCGGCCGATCAGGCGATCGCGCGTTACGGCGCGCACCGGGTGGCGCTGATCCTGGGCACCTCGACCTCGGGCGTGCGGGAGGGCGAGCGCGCCTTCGCCAACCGCGATCCCGAGACCGGCGCTCTGCCGGCGGACTTCCGCTTCCACGAGACGCACGACCACCACGCGCTCGCCTGGTACGTCGCCGAGCGGCTGGCGATCGCAGGCCCGGCGATGACCGTCTCCACCGCCTGCTCCTCCTCGGCCAAGGTGTTCGCCGACGCCGAACAGCTGATCTCAGCCGGTCTGGTCGACGCCGCGATCGTCGGCGGCGCGGACTCGCTGTGCCTGATGACGCTGTACGGCTTCCGCTCGCTGGAGCTATTGGACACCGGCCCGGCCAAGCCGAACGACGCCAACCGCCGCGGCATCTCGATCGGCGAGGGCGCCGGGCTGGCGCTGGTCGAACGGCCGGACCGGGCCACGCGCCCGGCGCTCGCCCGGCTGCTCGGCTACGGCGAGAGTTCGGATGCCCACCACATGTCGGCCCCGCATCCCCAGGGCCTGGGCGCGGAGCTATCGATGCGCGAGGCCTTGCATCGCGCCCAGCTGGAGCCGGCCGCGGTCGACTACATCAACCAGCACGGCACCGGCAGCAGCCAGAACGACCGCAGCGAAGCCCAGGCGATCGCGCGGGTCTTCGGGCACGCGATCGCCTGCAGCTCGACCAAGGGGGCGACCGGGCACACCCTGGGCGCGGCCGGGATCGTCGAGACGGCGATCTGCGTCACAGCACTCAGCGAAGGCTTCCGCCCCGGCAACGCCAACCTGGAGACGCTGGACCCGGAGATCGAGGTCGCCGTGCAGCGCGACAGCGCGCCGGCCGAGATCGCGGTCGCGCTGATGAACTCCTTCGGCTTCGGCGGCAGCAACTGCAGTCTGCTGCTGGGCCGGGGCGAGGCGGCCCCGCAGCAGCCGGGAGATCCGTCATGATCGAGACCGCGCTGCTCGGTGTCGGCCTGCACGGGCCCGGCATGGTCGGCTGGCCGGACGGCGGCGACGTGCTCGCCGGCCGCACGGCGTACGAGGCCGCCGACACGCCTGCCCCGCAGCCGGAAAACCTGAGCCCGCGCGAGCGCCGGCGCGTCTCGCAGGCCGTCCGGCTGGCGCTTGCGGTCGGACAGGAAGCGGTCGGCCACGCGCGCCTCGATCCGGCCGACCTGCCCTCGGTGTTCGGCTGGGCGCACGGGGACGGCAGCACCGTCCAGCGCATCCTCATGGAGCTGTCCACGCAAGAGCGCCACGTCTCGCCCAAGGACTTCCACCACTCGGTGCACAACGTCGCGGTCGGCTATTGGGCGATCGCGACCGGCTGCCACCGCGCCTGCACCAGCGTGACGGCTGCGCGAGACACCTTCGCAAGCGCGCTTTTGAAGGCGATGGCCCAGGTGCAGGGCGACGGCGATCCCGTACTGCTGGTGCTTTGCGACACGCCGTTTCCCGAGCCGCTCAACACGATCTGTCCGGTGGGCGCGCCGCTCGGCATTGGCCTGGTGCTGGCCCCGGCCGGCACGCCCGGCGCCAAGGCCGGCCTGCGCGCGGAGTTCGCCGCGGGCGCGGTCGAGCCGACGCCGCCCGACCTGCCGGCGCTGCACGAGCTCTGGCGGTGGAACGCGGCCGCGCGCGCCCTGCCCCTCTTGGCCGGCCTGGCGCGGGCGGAGGCGACGGACCTGGCACTGCCGTACGGCGACCGCGCGCATCTGCACCTGGCGCTCGCGCCATGCTGACCGGCGGGCTGCTGGACCGCGACGGGATCGCGGCGCGCATCCCGCACGCGGGGCCGATGGTGCTCTTGGACATTATTGTCGAGAGCGAAGAGGGGACCATCCTGGCGCGCACCGAAAGCCACCGGCGCTCCGACAATCCGCTGCGCCGGGACGGCCGGCTGCACGCGATCGCGGGCAGCGAATACGGCGCCCAGGCGGCGGCGGTGCACGGCCCGCTGCAGGCCGGGCCGGAGGCGACCGCCCGTCCCGGCATGATCGTCTCGCTGCGCGATCTCACGTGGACGCGCGCGCGCCTGGACGATATCGACGCGCCCTTGGAGGTGCGCGCGACCTGCCTGATGGCGGACACGCGCCAGCTCGCCTACGCCTTCACGCTCGCCCACGCCGGCACCACGCTCGTCGAGGGGGAACTCGGGATCATCCTGTCGTGAGCCGCTCGCCATGAACGACCAACAGCCGCGCCGGGCGCTGGTGACCGGCGGCAGCGGGGCGATCGGCGGGGCGATCTGCCGGACCCTGGCCGCCCAGGGCGCGGAGGTGATCGTCCACGCCAACGCCAACCGCGCCGCGGCCGAGGCCTGCGCTGAGGCGATCCGGGCCGACGGCGGCCGGGCGCGGGCGGTCGCCTTCGACGTCACCGACGCGGACGCGACCGAGGCCGCGCTAACAGAGCTGGTCGCCGCCGGCCCGATCCGGATCGTGGTGCACGCCGCCGGCGTCCACGCCGACGCCCCGATGGCCGGGATGGACCGGGCCAGCTGGAACCGGGTGGTCGATGTCTCGCTCAACGGCTTCTACAACGTCGTCCAGCCGCTTTTGATGGAGATGATGCGCACCCGCTGGGGCCGGGTGATCGCGGTCTCCTCGATCTCCGGCATCCTGGGCAACCGCGGGCAGACCAACTACGCCGCCGCCAAGGCCGGCCAGCACGGCGCGATCAAGTCGCTGGCGCAGGAAATGGCCAGCCGCGGCATCACCGCCAACGCGGTCGCCCCCGGTGTGATCGCGACACCGGAGACGCAGGCCAGCTTCGACGACGCCCGGATCAAGGACTTGGTCCCGATGCGCCGCGCCGGCCGGCCGGAAGAGGTCGCGGAGCTGGTCGGCTTCCTCGCCTCCGACCGGGCGTCCTACGTCACGGGCCAAGTGATCGCGGTCGCCGGCGGGCTGGCGTGACCTCCGGTCAGGTACTCATGGCACCCTCGGGTTCGATGTCGGACGCCTCGCGCACGATCGCCTTGCGCAGGTTCTGGATCCAGCCGTTGTAGTTCGAGTGGATCTTTCCCTTTTCAGCGTCGTAGTCGAGGTTCGTGCTGTCCTTGTAGGTGATCGAGAACGTCTGCGTGTTGTGCTTGATGTCGACCACAGCGACATGGCTGCGGATCGGCAGGCGCCCGATCAGGTGGCCGGGTTCGTTCGGGTCCGCGCGCTTGATCTGCCAGCCGAGCCCGCCGCCCGCGCGCTTGATCGCGTTCTCGACCTGCATCATGTCCGCCGCCGGCGGCGTCGACAGCGCGGCTTCCTGAACGTCGTAGACCTCCGACGTGCGGCAGCCGGCGAGTGCGGCGACCAGCAGCAGAGCGGCTAGCGCCCGGAGCGCCCAGGTGCGCAGGTCCGCTCCGGTTGCGGCAGTCGAAAGTGTGCCCGTCATGACGGTCCCCGCGGTCTGTTGGCGTTCCGTGGTGCGCCCGGCTTGCGCAGACCGGCCGGAGCCTACGGCCGGCGCTGGGTGTCGACCGTCCCACGCCGACGGTCGGTGCGCAACACGCGTACCAGGGCCGCCGGGTCGAGCCCGCGGGCCAGCAGCTTGCCCGCCACCATGACCGCGATCGCCGCGGTATCGACGACCGGGCGGTAGTAGCTGCGCCGCGGCGCGCGGGCGGGATAGACCGCCGGAACCGGTACCTCGACGATCCGCCAGCCCTGCCGTCCGGCCTCGATCAGGACCTCGCTCTCGAACACGAATCCGCGCCGCCGGCCTTTCAATCCAAGCGCCGCCACCACGTTAGCGGGATAGACGCGCAGGCCGCACTGGGTATCGCCAATCCGTTGCCCCGCCGCCCAGGAGATGAACAGCCCGGCGATCCGGTTGGCGATCCGCCGCGCCGGGGGCATCCGCGCGGCGTCCGTCACCCGGCTGCCCAGCACCAGGGTGTCGGCGCCGGCGAACTGCAGCAGACGGGGGATGTCGCGCGCCCGGTGCTGGCCGTCCGCGTCGAGCGTCACGGCGGCATCGAATCCGGCTTCGCGGGCCGCGTGCAGCCCGTCGATCAGGCTGATCCCCTTGCCGACGTTCTTCGCGTGGCGGACCAGCCGGACGTCGAGGCGCAGCGCCGCGGCGGCCGTCGCGTCGCCGGAGCCGTCGTCGACCACGATCACGTCCGGCAAGTGCGCGCGCACCCGGCGGATCAGGTCGCCCACCGTCTGCGCCTCGTTGTAGGCGGGGATCAGCGCCACGCAGCGGTCGACCGCCGGGACGTCGCGTTCCAGCGTGCCGGGCTCGGCCGCGGGGGCGGTGCGCGCCGGTGCGTCATCGCGCGGCGCCGTGCCCGGGCCCCGAGGCGGCGCGGCATCACGCGGTGTCATTCGGCGGGCTCCGCTTGCTCCAGGCGGGCTGGAGGCTGCTGCCCGTCGCGCCGCTGCTCCAGACGGTAGAACAGGCGGAAGGCGGCCAGACGCAGGTCCAGGCCCAGACCGTGGCGGGTGTCGCCGGCCAGCACCGACAAGACCGCCCGGCGGACGCCAAGGACGTTCTGTGGATGCATGAACATGCGCTGCAGGGCGGGCGTGTTGAACCGGCGGATGAACCAGGAGATTCGCTTCAGGTCGCCGTCGACCCCCTTCTTGTGCCGTCGCAGCAGACGGTCGGCCTTCGCCGGCCGGTCGAGCAGGCCGTCGATCGCCGACGCGGCCGTCTGGGCGCCGGTCATCGCCAGGTGCACGCCGCTGGAGAACACCGGATCGACGAAGCAGTAGCTGTCGCCCAGCAGCAGAAAGCCGTCGCCGTACATCCGGTCGGCACGGTAGCTGTAGTTGCCGGCCCCGCGCACCGGGGTCACGCGCTCGGCGTCCCGGACCATCTCCCAGACCTCCGGGCTGCGCCGCAGCGTCTGGCTATAGAAGTCCGCCAGGCTGCCCTGCCGGCGCTTGAAGTGATCCGGGCCGCAGACCGCGCCCACCGAAACGCGCCCGTCCGGCAGCGGGATCATCCAGATCCACCCCTGGTCGAACCAGCACACCGCGATCGAGCCGTCGAGCGCCCAGCGTTCGCGCGGCACGCCGCGCAGATGGGCGAAGATCGCCGCGGTGTTGTGCGTGCGGTCCGGATGCCGGGTGGCGAGCCGGCGCGCCAGCACCCCGTCGCGCCCGGAGGCGTCTATGACGAAGCGCGCCCGGTCGGTGCGCCGGCCCGATGCGTCCTGAACCGTGACGGTGCCCCGGCCCAGTGCCGGATCGGCGTCCAACACCTCGGTGTCCTGCTGCACCGCGACCCCGTTTGCCGCGGCGTTATCGAGCAGGAGCGCGTCGAACGGCGCGCGCTCGACGTGGTAGGCATGTCCCGGATCGGGGTCGAGCGCGTCGTCGAAGCGGAACACCTGGCGCGCGCTGTGCCCGGGACGGACGAACTCGGCGCCCGCCTTGAAGGTGCCCATGGCGCGCACCTGGTCGTGCACGCCCAGTTCCTCGAGCAGCGGCACCGTCTTGGGCAACAGCGATTCGCCGACGTGGAAGCGGGGATGCCGCGCCTTCTCGTACAGCACCACCGAGCGCCCGCGCCGTGCCAGCAGCGTCGCCACCGTGGCACCGCCCGGGCCGCCGCCGACCACGGCGACGTCGTAGGTCACAGCCGATTCGTCGGACGGCTCAGTCACCTCGCCACCTCTCTCCTGTCGGGGGCCGAGCTTCCGACCCCGGACATGCGGGGTCGTCCGTGCGAACCGGCGGCCCGGCCTGCAAGGTGGGCTGAACCGTCCCCGGCCGCAACCGGGACGCCAACGCCCGCGTTGGTTCCGCTGGGCCCTCGGTTGTAAAAAAAGCGTTTCGTGCGACCCGGCACCTGGACCGGCGTATTGCGCGCGATCGCCACCGCGCGGCCCCGATCCGTTCTTTCCCCGGGAAGTTCGTCGTAACGGCCTCAAAGGAGGCGAAGAGCGCGCGGAAATGCGATTCCAGCTGTCAGGGTCTCACCCTAACCGCCTGTATTACTCGCCTTCCGGCCCGACCTATCCTTTCGGATACTATACATACCGCCGCATGAGTTTTGGAGCGTCGCGCGTGTTTCTTGGAGAAACACAGTTTTGCCTGAAACTAATCTGCGCATTACCTGCGACCTAACTCTTTCTTAAGGCATTTAAGGCGAACTTCAACGGGTCGTTCGCACTAGGAAATTGCCATGTCGCTCTCACTCGCCGCCCGACGGGGTTACCCGGACGCCTTCCACGGCCCGCCGCCGCTGCCCGCCGAGGGTACCGCCGGCGCAGACGACACCGATGCTCGGCCTCGGCAGCCTGCGCGATCGGGCGATCCGCTGGCGGCCGCCGGCGACGACGGCGCATCCGGCGTGGGCGTGCTGCCACGGGTCTACACCGCTTTCACCTGCGTGATTCTGCTCGCGGTGTTCGCGACCGTGGCGGCCAACGCCGGGTTCGCGGGCGCGCAGGCGGCGCTGGAGACGCTCGCTGCCGAGGCCGACAGTGCCGCGACACGCGACGCCGCGACAGCGATCGCGGCCGATCTGGCGGGCGCCAAGACGCAGGTGCTGGCGTTCGCCGGCGTGTGCGTCGTCCTCGGCCTCGGCTTCGCGACCTGGATCGGCCGCGGCCTCGCCCGGCCGCTCGCCCAGCTGTCGCAGGCGACCGTGCGTCTGGCCGGCGGCGATCACGCGGTCGCGCTGCCGGCAAGCGGGGTCGACGAACTGGCGCGGATGGGCCGTGCGCTCGAGGTGTTCCGCGACAACGCCCGGGAAGTCGCGCGCCTGCAGGCGGAAGAAGAACGGCTGCAGGCCGAACGCGACCGGGAGCTGCGCCAGCTGCTGGAGCGGCTGTCGGGCGAGGTCGACCGGGTCGCGACCGACGCCGATGCGCGCATGAACGACGTGCGCGGCGAGTTCGGCCGGATGTCCCAGACCATGAACGAGATCGGCGGCCAGCTGGCGGGCGCGGTCGAGACGGTGCAGGGCCGGGCGGCCGAGGCGCAGGCGCGCAGTGGCGAGGTGGTCGCGAGCATCGGCGCGTTCGGCGAGGCCAACCAGGAGCTGGTCGGCGAGGTCAAGGACGCGATCCAGGCGACCGAGATGGCCGCCGACCGCGGCGCGCGGATCCGCGAGAAGGTGGAGGCCCTGTCGTCCTGCACCGACGAGATCTCGCGGGTGGTGCAGCTGATTCAGGACATCGCCGAGCAGACCAACATGCTGGCGCTCAACGCGACCATCGAGGCCGCGCGGGCGGGCGAGGCCGGCAGGGGCTTCTCGGTGGTCGCCGGCGAGGTCAAGAACCTGGCGGGGCAGACCGCGACCGCCACCACCGACATCACCCAGCAGGTCAACGTGATCCAGGGATCGGTGCGCGAGGTCGCGCAGGCGATCCACGATCTGCTGGAGACGGTGGGCACGGTCACGCGGTCCTCCGACAAGGTGCGCGGGGCGGTGGAATCCCAGACCGCCGGCGCCGAGGCGATCCAGGCCCGGGCGGGCACGGCGGCGGAGGACGTCGGCCGGCTGTCGGAGGAGTTTGCGCCGGTTACCCAGTCGGCCGAACAGGTCACCGCCTTTGCCGGCGAGGTCGACCGGACCGCGACCCGCGGGGCCGGCCTGATCGACGATGTCCGCCGGGAGATCGCGGATGTCGTGCGCACCCAGGTGGGCGAACTGACCGACCGGATCGCAGCCGAACGCAAGGACGCCGACGCCGCCTGAGCGACGGCGCGACCCGTCACACCGAACGACCGCTGACAGCCTTTCAGAACAACCCGAGGGACGCTTCTCATGACCGACGGCAGCCTGCTGGTCCTGGCCACGCAGTACAGCTTCGCCGCGTCGTTCGCCGCGATGGCGGCGGGCACGCTCTACTTCCTGATGGAACGCGCCAACCTGACCCCGGATTACAGCCCGGTGGCGAGCCTGGCCGCGATGGTCTCGTTCGTCGCCGCGATCAATTACTACGCGATGAAGGACATGGTCGGCATGACCGGGATGGCGAGCGACCTCGCCGGCTTCCCGACCGACTACCGCTACATCGACTGGCTGATCACGACCCCGCTCCTGCTGGCGATGCTGCCGGTGCTGCTGGGCGGCAAACGCTTTGACACCGGCCTGATGGCCCGGCTGATCACGGCCGATGTCGGCATGATCGCGCTCGGCTACGTCGGCGAGGTGTCGATCAACACGAGCGGCGGCGGCACCATGCTGTCCTGGTGGTGCCTGTTGGGCTCGATGGTGCTGTGGTTCTACATCCTGTACGAGCTGTTCGCCGGGATCGGCCGGGCGAGCGCCGGGGCCGACGACGATGTGGTGCAGGCGCTCGGGCTGCTGCGCAGCTTCATCGTGATCGGCTGGCTGGTCTATCCGCTGGGCTACATCGTGGCCGCGCTCGACCTGTCGGACAGCCTGCTGGTCGCGCGCGAGCTGATCTACTGCATCGCCGACGTGATCAACAAGGTCGGCTTCGGCATGGTCGCGGTCGCCGCCGCCAAGCGGATGTCCGCGCGGCAGTGGCAGGCCGGCCAGATCGCCTGATGGCGCCGACCCCCGGCCCCTCCGGCGACCCGGCGGACGGGATCGCGATCCTGGGCGCCGGGCTCGCCGGGCTCAGCCTGGCCGTGCGCCTGGTCGAGGCCGGGATCGAGGCCCCGATCACCCTGATCGAGCCGCGCACCCGCTACACCGACGATCGCACCTGGGGCTTTTGGGAGACCGAGGCGCACCCGTTCGACCATCTGGTAGCGGAGCGCTGGCCCGCATGGCGGGTGACCACGCCCGCGGCCCAGCATCTGCAAGCGGCCGAGGTGCCCTACGTCCGCCTGCCGGCCGGGCGGGTCTACGCCGAAGCGCGCGCGTGCCTGGGCCGGTCCTGCAACGTCAGCATCCGCCACGGCGCGCGGGTCTCGGGCGTCGACGGCGGCACGGTGCAGCTGGCGGACGGCACGCGCCTTCGAGCCGGGGTGATCTACGACGGCCGTCCGCCGGACCCGGCGACAATCGCCGCCGGCCCGGGCCCGCGGCTGCTGCAGCAGTTCGTGGGCCAGCGGGTGCGCACCGACCGGCCCGCGTTCACGCCGGGCGTGGCCGACCTGATGGACTTCCGGCTCAGCCAGCGCCACGGCATCGCCTTCCTCTACGTCCTGCCGTCAGGCCCGTGCGAGGCGCTCGTCGAGGCGACCGTGTTCGCCGGCCGGCCGGTCGGCTGCGATGCGCTCGAGGCCCTGCTGGCGGAGGGGCTCGCCCGCCAGTGCGCCGAGGCGGGGGCACACGTCAGCACGGTGGTGGCGCGCGAGCAGGGCGCGATCCCGATGGTGCCGGGGCTGGGGCGCGCCCGGGGCGCGTCTGCCGCGGCGATCCCGATCGGTACCCGCGCCGGGGCGCCGCGCGGTTCGACCGGCTATGCCTACCTGCCGATCCAGCGCCACGTGGCCGCGCTCGCCCGGGACGCCGCAGCAGGCCGGCCGCGGGCCCGGGCGATGCGCGGGGCGGGCACGGACTGGCTCGACCGGGTGTTCCTGAGCCGGCTGGTGCGCGCGCCCGAGGCGGGCCCGGACCTGCTCGCCCGCCTGTTCGACCGCGTTCCGCCGGCGCGGCTGGTGCGCTTCCTGATGGAACGCGGCCGTCCGCGCGACCATCTGGCGGTGATGACCGCGCTGCCCACGGTCCCGCTCCTGCGCGAGGCGCTCGCCGTCAGCCTGCCCCACCCGCGCATGCCCGCAACGCCGGCGGACGGCACCCCACCGACCACGGTCCGCCCGCCCGTCTAAGGCAAGTTGCTAGAAGGCGGGATCGCCTTCCCGCTCAATCTTGGTGTCTGCTCAGGGAGTTAGAGCAAGCACGACCAAGGCCCGTACCCGCTGTGAAAGGGCGTTCCGGCGCAGGGTCGTGAAGCGAGCGTAAGGTCGAGCCGAGACGACCGCACCCGTTCGCGCATCCTGCACCAAGCGGCCCCGTCGCCCCGCGAGCCCGGGCACGGCGTTTCAAATCGCGGGTGTTCCAGACACAAAAACACCCGCCGAGGCTGAGTGGCCTGGCGGGCTTTTTGTTGTGTATTTGGTTGCGGGGGTGGGATTTGAACCCACGACCTTCAGGTTATGAGCCTGACGAGC
>CAYRCO010000005.1:26841-37374 GCA_964422775.1 uncultured Rhodovibrio sp. | reverse complement strand
CGCCGGCGGCGTCCAGGGCCGCGCCGGCCAGGTCCGGCGGCCGCGGCAGGTCCCGCAGGTCCGGCGCGGCCAGCCCGGGCGCGGCGAGCGCGCCCAGAGCGATCGTGAGGGTGAGCGCAATAAAGCAGGATCGGATCGCCACGGCCGGCGGCCTCCAGGCTCGCAGGTTACCCGCCGCGCTCCCTCGCACGCGGCAGGCCGATAACGCGCCGGCGACTCGCCAGCACGCAGCGCCTCGCCCCCACCCCCGTTGTCTGTCAGGCGGGCCGCCCTTACAAGCGTGGGCGAGGGATTAACCGGCCAACGGCGCATCAAAGTTTCGTGCCTGCATGCGCCCGACGGCCCAACTGCCCCCAACAAGCCAGAAGGGAGACCGCCGCGATGAAACTCACCTGGCTCGGTCATTCGGCTTTTCATGCGGAAATCGCCGGCAAGAGCGTGCTGATCGATCCGTTCCTGTCCGGCAACTCGAAGGCCCCGGAGGGCTTCCTGGAAACGCTCGACCGGGTCGACTTCCTGGTCCTGACCCACGGGCACGAGGATCACCTGGGCGACAGCGAAGCGGTGCTGGAGAAGTTCAACCCGACCCTGGTCGCGATGTACGAGATCGCGATGTACTACGGCGGCAAGGGTCACGAGAAGGTCGAGCCGATGAACATCGGCGGTACCGTCACCAACGACGGTTTGACCTTCACCATGGTGAACGCCCAGCACTCCAGTGCCTTCATGGAGGCCGGCAAGCCGATCACGATGGGCGATCCCGCCGGCATGATCATCAAGGCGCCGGGCGAGAAGACGCTGTATCACGCCGGCGACACCGAGGTGTTCTCCGATATGGCGCTGATCCAGCGCATCCACGAGCCCAAGATCGGCCTGATCCCGGTCGGCGACCGCTTCACCATGGGCCCGGACACCGCCGCGCTCGCGTGTAACGAGTTCCTGAACCTGGAGACCATCGTGCCGATCCACTGGGGCACCTTCGACCTGCTGACCGGCGATGCCGGGGACTTCAAGAAGAAGGTCACCCGCGGCGACGTGAAGATCGCCACCCCGGGCCAGGCGATGGACCTCTAAACCGTCCAGCGGAGGCGGCGTGCGGGGTTGGGTCCGCGGCAGGGTCCTGGCCCCGCACGCCCGTGTCCCGTCACGTCGTCAGACGTCCAAAAGGCGGAACGCCACCAGGACCAAGGTCAGGACGACCGCGTTGGCCGGCAACATGATGGCCAATGTCTGTACCTTGACGTTCTGAATGTCCGCCTTGAGCTCTTGGCGCAAGGCGTTCATGTCGGCCTTTAACTCGTTGCGCAGGGCATCGAGGTCGGCTTTGAATTCCCTGCGCAGAGCTTCAGCGTCCGCCTTGAGTTCTTGGCGCAGAGCTTCAACGTCCGCTTTGAGCTCCTGGCGCAGCGCTTCGATGTCCGCCTTGAGTTCCTGGCGCGTGCCGTCGAGGTCCTGCTTGGTCGCCACGTCCTCGGCGCGGTACAGCAGCGCTTCCGCCAACACCTCGGCCGTCTGCTGTGACAGGCCGCTGTCGGTCAGCCGCTTGACCAGCTTGTGCGTATCGAGCGCCCGATCGGCCATCGTATTTCTCCCGCGCCTTAGTTTGGCCCGTTGCGCCGGATTTGCAAACCACAACCGACAGGCGCCTGGGGTCCAACCGCGCTAGCTCGACGCCGCCCTGGCCACCTTGTCCAGCAGGCGGGTCGGCAGGAGCCGCTTCAGCACACCGAGCGCATAGGTCGGTGTGGTGACGTAATAGCGCGGCTTGGGGCGCGGGGCTTCCAGCGCGTGGACGAGTTTGCGCGCGACCGCCTCCGCCGGCAGCTCGAAGGGCTGGGTGTCGCCCTCGCCCGCATTCAGACGCGGGATCACCTTACGCTCGTAAAACGTTCTGTTAGGGGAATTTTCCCAGTCGATCCAGCGCTCGAACTGCGGCTTCGCGTTTTGCCGGAACTTGGTCGCGATCGGGCCCGGCTCGATCGTCGAGACCTTGATATCGGTGCTCGCCAATTCGATCCGCAGCGTGTCGCTCAACCCTTCCAGGGCGAACTTGGTCGCGTTGTAGGCGCCGCGGTACTTGAGCGCGATCAGCCCGAGCACGCTGGAATTCTGGACGATCCGTCCGTGCCCCTGGGCGCGCATTACGGGCAGCGCGTGGCGGGTGAGTTCGTGCCAGCCGAACAGATTGGCCTCGAAGATCTGCCGCAGCGCGTCGGTCGGCAGGTCCTCCACCCGGCCGGGGATCGCGTAGGCACCGTTGTTGAACAGCGCGTCCAGCCGCCCGCCGGTGATCTCCAGGGCTTCTCGGAAGCCGCTTTCGATGCTGGCCGGCTCCTCGTAGTCCAACCGCACACTCGCCAACCCCTCCTGGCGCAGCCGGTCGACGTCAGCCTGCTTACGACAGCTGGCGACCACCTGCCAGCCGCGGGCGTGGAGCATATGCGCACTGGCGTAACCGATTCCGGAGGAGCAGCCTGTGATCAGGACGGTACGCGTTTCGGGCATCTGGGCTCGCGGGATGGCGGTGTCAGGACGGGTCGCGCGCATCCTGTGGGCTCGGCCGCCCGGCGGCAACAGCTGACGGCGGCGCACCAACGGGCTTGCCGCCGCCGCACGTTTGAGGCACGCCAAGTCCGTCGGGGATATCCCGTCTGCCTGGCGATACCGGAGCCCGGACCGGCCCATGTTCACGCGCATGACAGCCTGGCTCGCGCAGATGCGGGCGCTCGTGATCTCGCTGCCGCTGTGCGCCGGCGTGGCGGCCTGGGGGATCGCCGATCCCGCCGGCCTTGCCGGC
Organism: uncultured Rhodovibrio sp.; assembly: GCA_964422775.1. GTDB lineage: Bacteria > Pseudomonadota > Alphaproteobacteria > Kiloniellales > Rhodovibrionaceae > Rhodovibrio. The sequence continues at coordinate 34,577 of CAYRCO010000005.1, read as the reverse complement.
TGGGCCGGACGGGTCACGGGGGCGGTGTTCGGCGCGCTCGACTGGGTCTACATGCTCTGGGTGACCGGCCTGCTGGTGCTGGCCGCCTGGCTTGCGCTCGGCCGGCACGGTCGGGTCCGGCTGGGCCGCAGCGACGAGGCGCCGGAGTTCTCCACCCCGTCGTGGCTGTCGATGCTGTTCGCCGCCGGTATGGGCGTGGGCCTCTTGTTCTGGGGCGTGGCGGAACCGGTGCTGCACTTCGACGGCGCGCCGGGCGAGGCTCCGGGCAGCCGGGAGGCCGCGCGCCACGCGCTCGCGGTGACATTGTTCCATTGGGGCTTCCACGCCTGGGCGATCTACGGCATGACCGCGCTTGCGCTCGCGTATTTCGCGTTCAAGCGCGGCGGCAGCTTCATGCCCGGAGCCGGGATGCGCGCCGAGCTGCCTGGGCGCTGGGTGCCGGCGGTCGCGGAGATCGCCAACATCACCGCGATCGTGGCGATCGCGCTCGGTGTCGCGGGCTCGATCGCGATGGGGGTGTTTCAGCTGCAGCGCGGTTTGTTCGTCCTGATCGAGACCGATCCGGAAGCGCTGTCGATCTCCGGCGCGCTGTTGCTGGCGCTGGTGGCCTGCTACGCCCTGCCGCTGGTGATGCCGCTCGACAAGGGCGTGAAGTGGCTGTCCAACGCCAACATGACGCTTGCGATCGCGCTGTTGCTGTTCCTGCTGCTGGCCGGGCCGACGGCGTTCCTGATGCGCGGCTTCGTCACCGCCGCGGGCGACTACCTGACCGAGCTGGTCGGCCTGTCGTTCCAGCTGTTCACCTTCGAAGGCGGCGAGGTCGCCGGCTGGTTTCAGGGCTGGACGCTCACCTACTTCTTCTGGTGGATCGCCTGGGCCCCGTTCGTCGGCGTGTTCATCGCCCGGATCAGCCGCGGCCGGACGATCCGGGAGTTCGTCGCCGGCGTGATCCTGGTCCCCACGGTCTTTTCGATCTTCTGGTTCGCGGTGTTCGGCGGCTTCGGCCTGTACGAGGAGCTCTACGGCCTGGGCGGGGTCGTCGAGATGGTGCGCTACGACGTCTCGATCGCGCTGTTCACACTGCTCGAGAGGCTGCCGTTCGCGGGCGCGCTGAACGCGACGGCGATGGTGCTGGCGTTCGTCTTCCTGGTGACCAGCGTGGTCTCGGCCGCCTTCGTGCTCGGCATGCTGTCCGGCAACGTCGCCAACCCCGGCCGGCGCAGCAAGCTCGCCTGGGGGTTCGTGCTGGGCCTGCTGGGGGCCGCGATGATCCTATCCGGCGACGTGCAGGCGGTGCGCAGCCTGGCCGTGCTGGGCGCGATCCCGTTCGCCGCCATCATGGTCCTGCAGATCGTCGCCCTGCTGCGCGCGCTTCGGTTCGACGAAGCGCGCTATCTGGCCGAGCGGGAGCGGGCGCGGTCATGGCACTGAGCGGCCCTACCCGCCTGCGCAGTCTCGCCGTTCTCCTACTCGCAGCCCTGGTGCTCGCCGGCTGCGCGCAGCGACCGAGCTTTCGGATCGGCTACCTTGACGGTCAGCCGGACAGCGCGCTGATGGCCGAACTGGTTCAGCAGACCCTCGAACACGCCGGCGCGCGGGCCGTGCTCACCGCCTGCGCGACGCCGGTCAGCTGCGGCCGGCAGCTGCAAGCCGGCGACATCGACCTGCTGCCGGAATACTCCGGCACCGCGCGCGCCTTCTTCTCGGGCGGCGCGGTCAGCGATGGCCGCCTAGCCGCCGTCCGGCAGGCGCTGGAGGACGCCGGTCTGGGCGCGACGCCAGCGCTCGGTTTCGATGCCCCCTACCGGCTGTTGATGCGCACGGCCCAGGCGGACGCCCAGGCGGTCGCCACGCTCGCCGATCTGGCAGAGCTGGACCGGCCCAGATTCGCCGTGCCGCCCGGCTACATGCGCCAGCCGGGCGACGGGCTGTTCGCGCTTGCCCGGCGTTACGGGCTGGAGATCGCGCCCGAACAGGTGACCGAGCTGCGCGCGCCCGGCGACCGGGTCGCCCGTCTCCTGAACGACGAGGCCGATGTCGCCGTCGTCCGCGCCCCCTTCGTGCGGGCAACCAGCGTGACGTCACTGAGCGACCCGCTGGACTTCTACCCCCGCTACCGCGCGACCCTGGTGTTCGGCCCCACGGCCATGGCGCAAAAGGGATTCGTGGAGGCGGCACTGCAGCCGCTGTTCGGCCGGGTGACCGGCGAAGCGGTGCAGCCGCTGCTACTGGAACAGATCCTTCAGGGGCGCGGAGCCGGCCCGCTCGCCAGCCAGCTGCTGGTCGAGCTCGGCGTGCTCGATGCCACCGGTCCAAGCGTGCGCCGGCCGGAGATGACGGTGGTCACCCGCAGCGGGGAAGACCTGGGCGAACTGGGCGGCGCCGCGCTGCTCGCGGTCCGCCGCGCCTTCCCCGAACGACCGGTCACGGTGGTGTCGCGGGCCGATCCGGCCGCCGCGCTCACCGACGGCGCGGCGGAACTGGCGATCGTGCACACCAGCGACTTCTTCCAGCTCAGCTGGCGCGGCGCTTACGCCGGCCGCGACCGACGGCTGGAAGCGATCGCGCCGGTCGGGCGTCGCCCGTTTGTCCTGCTGGTGCGCGAAAGTCGGGACAACCCGGCGGCCAACCCCCTGACCCAGCGCGTCGGCACCCAGCCGGCCTGGACTGCCGGTGGGGAGGTTGCGGCCCGCATCCTGTCGCTGGCCGGCAACGCGCCCGCCCGGCGGCTCGGCGCCGGGCAGTTGATCTCGGCGCTCGACGCCGGCGAGCTGGACGCCGCGCTGATCCTGCTGGACGCCGGCGCGCGCGCCGCCCTGGGCGACCTCGCCGGCGACGGCGTCCGGATCGCCGACCTGAGCGACTGGGTGGTGACCCCGCCGTTCTTCCTGAACGCCCAGCGCCTGCCGGCAACCGCGGTGCCGGGCGCGCAGTCGGCGATCGACACGCTGTCGATGCAGCTCGTACTGGCCGGTCCAGCGCCGCGCGAGCAGCAGACGGGGCCGGTCCACGGCGGCCCGGCGAGCTCGGTCGGGACGCAGGGCCGGCCGGTCCCGCTGCGCGAGGCGGAGACGCTGGCCGCGGCGAGCGATGCCGCGGAGCCGCTGGATCCCGTGCTGCCGAGCTTCCGCGAACGGGCGGCGCGCGACGAAGCCGCCCGGCGGGACGAGCGATCGGCCTGGCTTGAGACCGGCTTGGTGCTGGGCGCGCTGATCTATCTGGCCTGGGCCGGATCGCTGCTGGCGCGCCGGCAACGTCCGCCGGTTTAAAGGTCGCCCGCCCGGAGAAGCACTTGCGACGGCGCGCAATCCAGCCGCCTCAAGCCTACGTATTCAGGCCAACTGACACCCGTTCGCCAGGAACACCAACCTTCCATCCAACAGGAGAAGCCGTCCGTGAACGTGCGCATTCTGGCCTTCGCCGGGTCAGCCCGGCGCGATTCGGTGAACAAGAAACTGCTGCAGGCCGCAGCCGCGGGCGTGCGCGAAGCGGGCGCGGAGGTCACGATCATCGATCTCGCCGACCATCCGATGCCGCTTTACGACGGCGACCTCGAAGCCGGCGAAGGCCTGCCCGACAACGCCCACAAGCTGAAGGCGCTGTTCCGGGAACATCACGGCCTGCTGCTCGCCTGCCCCGAGTACAACGGCTCGATCACGCCGCTTATGAAAAACACGATCGACTGGGTAACCCGCCCCGCCGGTTCCGACGAACCGACGCTGGCGGCCTTCGAAGGCAAAACCGCGGGGCTCGTCTCGGCGTCTCCGGGCGCGCTTGGCGGCCTGCGCGGGCTGGCGCACGTCCGCCAGATCCTAAGCGGCATCCGCGTCCACGTGATCCCGCAGCAACACGCCCTCGCCCGTGCCGGCGACGCGTTCGACACCGACGGCCGTCTGACCGACCCGCGGACCGACGCGACTGTGAAAGGCGTCGGCCGGGCGCTTGCGGAGACCACGGCCAAGCTGCATGCCTGAGCGCTGCACGCGGGCATACGTCGCGTTAACGCCCGTGTGCGATTGATCCGACGGATGCCCCTGGTCGCGGAACGTCGGCGCGGCCATGTTCCCGAAACAGCGCGATACCCGGGATGGAGCGGTGATGAGCGTGCACGAAGAGGAGCGGCAGCGACTGGCCACGCCAGCGACGCGGTGGTTCTGGCTTGCGCTCGGCCATTGCGCGGTCGGCGTGGGCGCGGTCGGCGCGTTCGTCCCGCTATTGCCGACGACGCCGCTGATGCTGTTGGCCGCCTGGGCCTACGCCCGCTCCTCGCCGGCGCTGCGGCACTGGTTGCATACCCATCCGCGCTTTGGCTTCTACATCCGCGCCTGGCAGGTCGAGGGGGCGATCCCGACGCGTGCGAAGGTCGCCGCGGTCGTCGCCATGTCGGTGTCGTTCGCGCTTGCCTGGCAAGGCGGGGCCGGCGTCTACGGGCTGCTTGCGCTCGGCGCGACGCTGACCAGCGTCGGCCTGTACGTCGCCACGCGACCTGCCCCGCGCGACGCCTAACGCGTTTCCCCGAACGCCCGGACGGCCGCCAGCATCCGGGAGACCGTGGTGATCCAGCACGCCGCGGCGAACAGGTAGGCGAGCGGCACGAACGCCTGCGGAAAGACGCAGATCGCGGTCAGGAAGGCGAAGGTTTCCGTCCCCTCAGTCAGGCCGCCCAGGTAATACAGCGACTTCCTGCCCCGGATCTCGGTCGTCTCGCCTCGCTTGGCGGCAATGATCGCGTAGGTCAGGAACGAACTTCCCGTGCCCATGAAGGAAAACAGCAGCACAGCGGCGGCGAGCGCGTTCGCCTGCGGCTCCAGCAGGGCGAATCCGACCGGAAGGCCGGCGTAGATCAGGAAGTCGCAGACGATGTCGAGATAGCCGCCAAGGTCGGTCAGGCGGTCGTGCCGGGCGACCGCGCCGTCCAACCCGTCGGCCAGCCGGTTGATCAGCAACGCGCCGAGCGCCGCGGCGATCCAGCCGACCGCGACCAGCGGGATCGCGGTCAGCCCGACGGCAAAGCCGGCCAGCGTGACCGCATCCGCCCGCACGCCGGCCGCGGCCAGCCGCGCGCCCAGACGGTCCAGCGACGGATCGATCCGGCGGCGCATGTAGGCGTCTAGCATCGCTAAATGCATCCCTCCCTTGGACCACGCGGCGAATGTCCGGCACGTGTGCGTACCGGGTTCGCCGTCGGCGGAAAACCGCTAACCGGTTTTTAAGCCGTTTGCCGTGGAATGGCGGCGGAGCGGACTGTCCGCGATCATGAAGGGACCCAACGGTGGATCAAGCTGCGCGCGATCACGATCACGTCGATTTGGCGGCATCCAACGCAACCGAGCCGCAGGCGCCGGTCGCCGCAAAGAACGTGTTCGACACCTTTGGCGCCCTGCCCGACGGACCCTACGAGGTCGGCCATCTGTCGGTATCGTCCAGCGGCCACGTCGACGTCGCCTATCCCAGCCCGTGCGCGGTCGCCTTCGACTTCGTGTTCCGCGGCGTCCCGTTCCACGCGGAGCTGCCGGGCGACCTCGACGCGCCGCTTTCGATCAGCGCGGTGCTGGGCGTCCTACCGTATTCGGCGGAGACGGTGGCCGGCCGCCGCGCCACGCTCGACATCTTGAGCCTCGCCAAGCCGGCGCGCGGGACCGTCAGCCTGGAAGCCGGCGGCCGCATTCGCGCCCGCTTCGACGCGCCGGTGCCGCGCCCACGCACGCCAGTCACGGTGGTGGCGACGGTCAGCTGTCTGCTGGTCGATCTGCGGCCGTACCTGGACCTGCTGGCCGCGGCGGGCGCGCTGCGCCCGCGTTAACGCCCAGGCCCAGGCCTCCGGCGTCGCATCAGTTGCCGCCGCCCGCCCCCCGACGCTGCTCGTCCGGAACCACGAAGACCTGACCGGGGTAGATCAGGTCGGGATCCCGGATCTGGTCGCGGTTCGCCCGGTAGATCAGCGTGTATTCCCAACCCTGGCCGTAGGTGCGCCGGGCGATCGTCCAGAGGTTGTCGCCCGGCTGGATCACCACCATGCCTTCGTCCTCGTCCAGGTCGTCGACCATCGGCTGGTTGGCGAAGGGCGTCGACACGCTCGCCTGGACCTTACCCTTTGGCCCCAGTTGATCGACACGCAGCGTATGCAGGCCGGGCGGAACGTCCGCGTCCGGCGCCATCGTCCAGTCGCCGTCGGCCGGTGTGCGCACCCGGGCCAGTTCCGTATCGTTCAGGAACGCGACCACCATCGCCTCCGAAGGCGCCCGGCCGCTGATCGAGATACCGCCGTCGACCGTGTATTGCACCGCCTCCAGCACCAGTTCGCGGTTCTGCAGCCCGGTCTCGCCGGACGGGCGCTGCAGCACCTCGACCTCGCCCGTCCCCTCGCGCGGGACCAGCACGGCGATCGGCGATTCGCCGCGGTCGCGTGCGCCATCGCCTGTGGACGTCCGTGCAGGCTCGCCGGACCCGTCCTTGGGGGCTTCCCCGGCCGCGGTCGCCCCGGAATCGCCCGGCCGCTCCGCCGCCTGCGGGCGCATCGCCCGGGTCGCCGTGCGCCAGGCGCCGTCGCCGGCTGACGCACGGTCTTGCTGAGCGGTGACACTCGGCCCGCCATTGGGGGCGGTCTCGGCGGTTTCAGTCGTGACATCCGGCCCCGCGCCGGGCGGCTCCGGCACGTCGGTCACGGTCGCCGGAGGGGCGTCGTCGTCCGCGGTCTCCGCTGGCGGTGCCGGCACGGTCAGGGGCTCGCCCGCGGTTTGCGGCTCCGCGTCCGCGCGCGCCGCCGCCCGGTCACTCGACTCGCCAGACCGGTCGGCCCCGTCCGACCGATCGGCCAGGAGCGGAGGCTCGGCCGTCGGCCGGTTGTCCCGAACCGCGACGCTCTCCCGGGTTCGCTCGGGCTTCGACTGGTCGTCGTTGGCAGATCCCGCTTGGGCCGCTGACGCGGCCTCCCCGGTCGATGGCCGCGCCGGCGCCGTCTCGTCCGCCTCTGGCACCGTACTATCGCGCGGCGCCGCGTCACCCGCTCGCGACGTCGCGGTCTCCGACGGCGTTTGCGACGGAGGGCGGACGGCGACCTGCGCGCCGTCCTGCCCGCCTTCGTCCTGGCTTTCGGCCGTGCGCGTCGCCTCCGCCGCTTCCGGGGCCTCGTCGTCGGGCATCCGGGGAATGTCGATCACGACCGCTTGGTCGGATTCCGCGGTCTCCCCGCTCTCGGGGTCTTCCGCGCGCAGGGTCAGCTGGCGCTGCCCGGGCGGCAGCGGGCGATGCGGGATCGCCACGAACTCGCCGCGTTCATCGGCCTCGGCGGTGGCGATCGGCTCGTCGCCCTGCAGCACGGTCACCCGGCTGCGCGGGGCGGCCCGGCCGGCGATCACGGCCTCTCCGCTGCGCTCGACGCGCACGATGTCGAAACTGGGGATTTGGGGCGTGGGTACCTTGGCGACCGTCGCACCGTCCGGCGCCTTGGCGTCGCCGTCGCGCGCCGGGACGGTCAGCTGCATGCCGCTGTCCGGGTCGCGCACCGCGGGCGCGTCCGCCTGCGCCGTGGCGTCATCGCGCGGGGCGGATGCGTCGGCGCGATCGGCTAGGGAGTCGCTGTCGCCGTCGGCCTCGGCTACCTGCGTGTCCGCCGACTCTGGCGCGTCGCGGTCCATCGCCGCACGCTCGGACTCCGTGCCTTGCGCATCGCGGTCGGCCGCGGCGCCCGGCTCGGCCACGCCGTCCCCTGACGCGCCGTCTTCTGAAACGCCGTC
>CAYRCO010000005.1:23975-26741 GCA_964422775.1 uncultured Rhodovibrio sp. | reverse complement strand
CGCCGTCTTCTGAAACGCCGTCGCCCGAACCGCCGGTGTCCGACGAGTTCTGCGCGGTACGTTCGGTATCGGCGACGTCGGCCGCGTCGCCGTCCGCGGGCGCGGCGTCGTCGGTGGCTGGATCGGCCGCTTCCGGCGTTGTGCCGGTTGTGGCCGCTGGGTCGTCGCGCTCCGACGCTGGCGCGCGCTGCGCGGTTTGGGTCGGCGGCTCGGATTCCAGATCCGGCTTCCGTGCCGGGGCGACGGCATCCGGGGCCGGCTTGCGCTCGGGCCGTGCGACGGCGGTCTCCGGCGGACGCGTCTCCGGCGCCGGGGCAGCCCCGTCAGCGGGGTCGGCCGGCAGCGTGCGATCTGGCGCACCGAGTCCCGGCAGCGCCTCGCGCACGTCGGCCGGGTCGAACACCCCGGCGCGCTCGGCGACAAACGCACCAACCCCCGCTGCCAGTAAAAGCCCCCCGGCTACGACTACGAACCGTCCGGCCATGCCGTCATCGCTCGCGATCCCCGTTTCTGTGCCCCCACACGCGCGTAAGTCTTACCTTGACCGGGTCGTGCACGCAACGTTCCCGGAATGTTTTAGGTGGCGCCAGCAGGTCGCGATGTGAACCCGTATTGGCGGCAGCGCGCGCACGATTGACCCAACATGGCGGCTGTTGGACAAAACGTGAGGCTGCACACGCCCGCATCCGATCTAAACCCCCAGGCTTTACTTAGGTTCGCGCATCCATGGCCAAGCTCGACACGCTTTGCGTCTACTGTGGCTCCAGCCCCGGCGCCGCGCAGGCCTACACGACGATCGCCCAGGAACTCGGCCGGCGCTGCGCGGAGGCCGGCGTCGGCGTGGTCTACGGCGGCGGCACGGTCGGCCTGATGGGTCAGGTCGCGGATGCCGCGGTCAGCGCGGGCGGCAAGGTCACCGGGATCATCCCGCGACATTTGGTGAGCCGTGAAGTCGGCGCGCAGGCCGACAGCGAGCTTGTGGTGGTGGACAACATGCATCAGCGCAAACAGGCCATGTTCGAGCGCTCGGATGCCTTCTGCAGCCTGCCGGGCGGGATCGGCACGCTGGACGAGACGATCGAAATCCTGACCTGGAAGCAACTCGGCCTGCACGACAAGCCGGTGGTACTGATCGATCACGACGGCTTCTGGCAGCCGCTGTTCGACCTGTTCGCCCATCAACAGTCGATGGGTTTCCTGAAGCCCGACCACGTCGAGCTGTTCGAGGTGGTCCCCGACATCGACGGGCTGTTCCGTGCGATCGCCGCGCATCCGGAGCCGACCCGCCCGGACCGGCCGGAGTGGACCTGAACGCAGATCCCGCGGCGGTCCGTCGCGCCCGGTTCTTGCACCGCACAAGCCGGCTGCTTATTGTCCCGCGCACCGATTCCGAACGGGGCGCGGCACGACCCGCGCGCGGCCCCGTTTTCCCGACGTTTCAGCCCGCGCCCAAGGGGAGGCAAAGATGGCGAAGATCAAGGTCGCCAACCCGGTCGTCGAACTCGACGGCGACGAGATGACCCGGATTATCTGGGACTGGATTAAGCAGCGCCTGATCCTCCCCTACCTCGACGTCGACCTGAAGTACTACGACCTCTCGGTGACCCACCGGGACGAGACCGACGATCAGGTCACGGTCGACGCCGCGAAGGCGATCAAGGAGCACGGCGTCGGCGTCAAGTGCGCCACCATCACCCCGGACGAGGCGCGCGTCGAGGAGTTCGGCCTGAAGAAGATGTGGCGCTCGCCCAACGGCACGATCCGGAACATCCTGGGCGGCACGGTGTTCCGCGAGCCGATCATCTGCCAGAACGTGCCGCGCCTGGTGCCGGGCTGGACGCAGCCGGTGGTGATCGGCCGTCACGCCCACGGCGACCAGTACCGCGCGACCGACTTCAAGGTGCCGGGGCCGGGCAAGGTGACCATGACCTATACGCCCGCCGACGGCGGCGAGCCGGTGACCTACGAGGTCCAGGACTTCAAGGCGCCCGGCATCGCGATGGGCATGTACAACCTGGACGACTCGATCCGCGACTTCGCCCGCGCCTGCTTCCAGTTCGGCGTGCAGCGCGGCTGGCCGGTTTATCTCTCGACCAAGAACACGATCCTCAAGACCTACGACGGCCGCTTCAAGGACATCTTCCAGGAGGTCTTCGACAACGAGTTCAAGGCCGAGTTCGACCGCCTGGGGATCACCTACGAACACCGGCTGATCGACGACATGGTCGCCGCCTCGCTGAAATGGTCCGGCGGCTACATCTGGGCCTGCAAGAACTACGACGGCGACGTGCAGTCCGACACCGTGGCGCAGGGCTATGGCTCACTCGGCCTGATGACCAGCGTGCTGATGACCGCCGACGGCAAGACGATCGAGGCCGAGGCCGCCCACGGCACGGTGACCCGGCACTACCGGATGCACCAGCAGGGCAAGGACACCTCGACCAACCCGATCGCCTCGATTTTCGCCTGGTCGCGCGGGCTCAAGTTCCGCGGCGAACTCGACAACACGCCCGACGTGGTCAACTTCGCCGAGACGCTGGAGAAGGTCTGCGTCGACACGGTCGAGCAGGGCAAGATGACCAAGGACCTGGCGCTGCTGGTCGGCGAAAACCAGAAGTGGCTGACCACTGCCGAGTTCTTCGACGCGGTCGACGCCAACCTCAAGCAAGCCCTCGGGCACGCGTGAACGCCATGACCCAGGACCCGGAAAACACCCTGTACTTCGACCTGCCGGCCGTCACGGGGAGCCAGAACTTCCGTCTCGCC
>CAYRCO010000005.1:17704-23965 GCA_964422775.1 uncultured Rhodovibrio sp. | reverse complement strand
GACCTGCCGGCCGGCCGCGTGACCATCCGGCTGCGCCCCGATCTGGCGCCCAACCACGTCGCCCGGATCAAGGAACTGGTCCGCCAGGGCTTCTATGACGGCACGCCGTTCCACCGCGTGATGGACGGCTTCATGGCCCAGGGCGGCGACCCCAAGGGCACCGGCACCGGCGGCTCGGGCAAGAAGCTGAAGGGCGAGTTCTCCAAGGAGCCGTTCAAGCGCGGCACCTGCGGCATGGCGCGCACCCAGGACCCGAACTCCGCCGATAGCCAGTTCTTCATCTGCCTGGCGGACTGCGACTTCCTGACCGGCTCCTACACCGTCTGGGGCGAAGTCGTGGACGGCATGGACGCGGTCGACGCCCTGAAAAAGGCCCCCGCGGGCCGGCAATCCGGGGCAGTCGACAACCCGGACCATCTGAAGAAGGCGCACGTGGCCGCGGACGCGTAAAGCACGCCGCTTACCGTGCTGCGGAGGGACGCCCGGCCGTGTCAGCGGCCGGGCGTTTTTCGTTCGGCCCGTCGGGCGAGGGCGCCGCAGCTAGGACAAGATGCTGGAAGGTGGAATCACCTTCCAGCATCTTGCCCGCTCTAACGGCGGAACCGCCCTGCCCGGACATCGACCGCGCCCGTGGCTTACAGCCGCCAGAACGGCTTGGCGATCTCGTGGCGGATCGCGTCCGGGGCCGCGGGCGATGTCGTGCCAGCGCTGCCGCGGCATCTCCGCCAGTTGCCGACGGTCGACCGCGCCCCGGCGCCAGCAGGCCCGTGTCGCCACGGCCCGGCGAACCAGCTGCCACGGCAGGCCCTCGCCCCGCACCCCCGGGTACGCGCCATGGTGGACTGGCTGGTCGAGCAGGCGCGCGGCCAAGCGGCCGATCCGCCGCTGGCTGAGGCGATCACGGCAGACGGGCCGTTGCAACGGAAGCCGTAGGGCGGGTTCGCGCCGGCAACCCGCCGAACGGCGCCCACCTAGGGCACGCGCGTCAAATGGTGGATTGCCGCTGGCGCGGCGAATCCACCCTACGCCAAGCGGGCCGCAGACCTCAGCGAGCCACCCGGACATCGCAGCGGGTCTCCTCTCCTCCCGATAGAGGGGGCCCGCCGACGTGGCCTGCGCACATCAGGGCCGGCGTTAGGCCGCGACGGTTTCCTTGAGCGCGTTTTCGATCGCCTGCATGGCGTCCTGGCCGGCGTCGGGGTTGGGGCCGCCGGCCTGGGCCATGTCGGGGCGGCCGCCGCCGCCCTTGCCGCCCAGCGCGGCCGCGCCGACGCGCACAAGGTCGACCGCCGAGACGGTATCGGTCAGGTCCTTGGTGACGCCGACCACGAGCGAGGCCTTGCCGTCGTAGGACGTCGCGACCGCGGCGACGCCGGAGCCGATCTGCTTCTTAAGTTCGTCGGCCATGCCCTTGAGCTCGCCCGGCGGGACGTCGGCGACCACCTGGCAGGCGAGCTTGATGCCGCCGACCTCCCGGGTATCCACCGCCGGGCCGCCGGAGCCGCCGGCGGCGAGCTTCTTGCGCGTCTCCGCCAGTTCCCGCTCCAGGCGCTTGCGCTCGTCGATCAACTGGTCGATCCGGTTGGTCAGCTCGCCCGGCGTGGTCCGCAGGTGGCTGGCCGCGGTCTTGATCTGCTGCTCCTGCTCGCGCACGAACCGCTCGGCGGCGTCGTGCGCCACCGCCTCGATCCGGCGCACGCCCGAACCCGGGCCCTCTTCGCGGACGATCTTGAAGAAGCCGATCTCGCCCGTGCGGTTCACGTGCGTGCCGCCGCAAAGTTCGATCGAGTAGGGCTTGTTGGCGCCTTCGTCGAAGCCGCCCATGGAAATCACCCGGACCTCTTCGCCGTACTTCTCGCCGAACAGGGCCATGGCACCCGCCTCCATGGCCTCGTCCTTGCCCATGAAGCGGGTTTCCACCGGCGTGTCGCCGCGGATCCGGGCGTTCACCTCCGCTTCCACGGCGCGCAGGTCGTCCTCCTTGATCGGCTTTGGCTGGGAGACGTCGAAGCGCAGCCGATCCGGTGCCACCAGCGAGCCCTTCTGCGTCACGTGCTCGCCCAGCCGCCGGCGCAGCGCCTCGTGCAGCAGGTGGGTGGCGGAGTGGTGGGCGCGCAGCCGGGTGCGCCGCTCGGCGTCGATCGCGAGATGCGCGGCCTCGCCCGCCTTGAGCGTGCCGTGCTCGACCTCGACCGTGTGGACATGCAGGTCGCCGACCTTCTTCTGCGTGTCGGTCACCCGGGCCTTCGCCCCGCCTTCGGTCGTGACGGTGCCGGTGTCGCCGACCTGGCCGCCGGACTCGCCGTAGAACGGCGTCTGGTTGACCACCAGGAAGCCCTGCTCGCCCTCGGCGATCTGCTTCACCTGCTGGCCATCCTTGACCAGGGTCAGGACCGAGCCCTCGGCGGCGTCGGTGTCGTAGCCCAGGAACTCGGTCGCCCCAAAGTGGTCGCGCACGGCGAACCAGACCTTCTCGTCGGCCTGCTCGCCGGAACCGGCCCAGGCAGCGCGGGCCTTGCGGCGCTGCTCCTCCATGGCGGCCTCGAACCCCTGCTCGTCCAGGCCGAGGCTTTCGCCGCGCAGGATGTCGCGCGTCAGGTCGAGCGGGAAGCCGTAGGTGTCGTAGAGCTTGAAGGCGACCTCGCCCGACAGCGTGCCGCCCGCGCCCAGCTTCGACGTCTCCTCCTCGAGCAGGCGCAGGCCCCGGTCGAGCGTCTCCTGGAAGCGGTCCTCCTCCATCTTCAGGGTCTCGGTGACCAGCGGCTCCGCCCGGCGGATCTCCGGGAAGTGGTCGCCCATCAGATGGGTCAGTTCGGGGACCATTTTGTAGATCATCGGCTCGCGCACGCCCAGCTTGTGCACGTGGCGCATCGCCCGGCGCATGATCCGGCGCAGCACGTAGCCGCGGCCCTCGTTCGACGGCAGAACACCGTCGGCCATCAGGAAGGTGGTCGCGCGCAGGTGGTCGGCGATCACCTTGTGCGAGGCGCGGTACTCACCGTCCGGTTCGACGCCCGACAGCTCGGCCGAGCCCTCGACCAGCCGGCGCAGCAGGTCGATGTCGTAGTTGTCTGCCTTGCCTTGCAGAACGGCGGCGATCCGCTCCAGCCCCATGCCGGTATCGATCGACGGGCGCGGCAGGTCGACCTTCTGCCCGGGCTCGGGCTGGTCGTACTGCATGAAGACGAGGTTCCAGATTTCCTTGAAGCGCTCGCCCTCGTCCTCCTCGGGCGTGCCGGGCAGGCCGCCCGGCATGTCGGGGCCCTGGTCGAAGAAGATCTCCGAACACGGCCCGCACGGCCCGGTATCGCCCATCGACCAGAAGTTGTCGGAGCCGGCGATGCGCAGGATGCGGTCCTCGGGCAGGCCGGCGATCTTCTTCCACAGCTCGAACGCGTCGTCGTCGTCGACGTAGACGGTCGCCAGCAGCCGGTCCTTGGGCAGGCCGAACTCCTGGGTGACCATCTGCCAGGCGAGCTCGATCGCGCGCTCCTTGAAGTAGTCGCCGAAGGAGAAGTTGCCCAGCATCTCGAAGAAGGTGTGGTGCCGGGCGGTGTAGCCGACGTTTTCCAGGTCGTTGTGCTTGCCGCCGGCGCGCACGCACTTCTGCGAGGAGACCGCGCGGGAATAGCTGCGGTGCTCCTGGCCTGTGAAGACGTTCTTGAACGGCACCATCCCGGCGTTGGTGAACAGCAGCGTCGGGTCGTTGCGCGGCACCAGCGGCGCCGACTGCACGATCTCGTGGTCGTGCCGGCCGAAATAGTCCAGGAACTTGCGGCGGATTTCGTTGGTGGTGGTCATGATCCCCTTCGCATGCCTCGCGCTTGGCCGGTGCAGCCCGTATCGGCGCGGCGCTGTCGTGCGCGTTCTGGCCGGGTATGTAGCCAGTGCGCCGCCGCGCTGTCCACCCGCGGGCGGGGCGGCGTCGGCAGGCGCGGTCGCACGCGGACGCGAACACGAAAAAGGTGGGTCGCCGCCTACGCGGCGAACCCACCCTAAAAACGCCGGCGTGCGGCGCGGCCTTAGCCCTGGGCGTCGTACTCGCCGCTGGGGTCGTCGGGGCCTTCCAGCATGTTGGAGGCGACCAGACCGGCGTTCTCCCGGATCTTGTCCTCGACCTCCTTGGCGACCTGCGGGTTCTCCTTCAAAAACTTCTTGGCGTTCTCGCGGCCCTGGCCGATCCGCTGGCCGCTGTAGGAGAACCAGGCGCCCGCCTTCTCGACGATGTTGGCGGAGACGCCGAGGTCGAGCAGTTCGCCCGTCTTGGACACGCCCTCGCCGTACATAATGTCGAACTCCACCGTGCGGAACGGTGGGGCCATCTTGTTCTTCACCACCTTCACCTTGGTCTGGTTGCCGACCACGGTGTCGCGATCCTTGATCGACCCGATCCGGCGAATGTCCAGGCGCACCGAGGAGTAGAACTTGAGCGCGTTGCCGCCGGTCGTGGTCTCCGGCGAGCCGAACATCACGCCGATCTTCATCCGGATCTGGTTGATGAAGATCACCATCGTGTTCGACCGCGCGATCGAGCTGGTGAGCTTGCGCAGCGCCTGGCTCATCAGCCGCGCCTGCAGGCCGGGCTGGCTGTCGCCCATCTCGCCCTCCAGCTCGGCGCGCGGCACGAGGGCTGCGACCGAGTCGATCACCAGCACGTCGAGCGCGCCCGAGCGCACCAGCGTGTCGGCGATCTCCAGCGCCTGCTCGCCGGCGTCAGGCTGGGAGATCAGCAACTCCTCCACGTCGCAGCCGAGCTTCTTGGCGTAGGTCGGGTCGAGCGCGTGCTCAGCGTCGACGAAGGCGCAGGTGCCGCCGGCCTTCTGCGCCTCGGCGACGACGTGCAGGGCGAGCGTCGTCTTGCCGGAGGACTCGGGCCCGTAGATCTCGACCACGCGACCGCGCGGCAGGCCGCCGATGCCAAGCGCGATGTCGAGCCCGAGGGAACCCGTGGACACGGTTTCCGCCTCGACCACCTGCTCGCGGTCGCCCAGGCGCATGACCGAGCCCTTGCCGAACGCGCGCTCGATCTGTCCGAGCGCGGCGTCCAGCGCCTTGCTCTTGTCCTGGTCGGAATTCGGCTGCTTGTAGGACGACTTTTTGTTGGCCAAGGATAATACGTTCTGCTGCGACATGAGTGGATGCCCCCCTTATCCCACAGCCTTCGCGGCCGGGGCAACGCGTGGTGGACCGGTTCGCGTCGGTTTCCTTTGTACCGCCTTCGTTCACGTCAAACAAGAACAAAACGACAACTGGCGTGAGCAGCGCAGCGCGACTCGGCGGATTCCCTCAAACACCCATGAGAACGCGCCCCCACTCGGAGCATCCCACCCAGAGCATCCCATCCCACCCAGAACATCCCACCTGGAGCGCCCCTGGCCTAACTGGCGTCGGCGTAGAGCACGTCCTTCACCATCCCGGCGAGCTGCTTCAGCGTGAACGGCTTGCCTAGGAAATGGATGTCGGATTCCTCGCCCAGGTTGCGGCGGAAAGAATCCTCGGTATAGCCGGAGATGAAGATCACCTTCACGTCAGGATGGCTCTCCCGCACCCGACGGACCAGCGAGGGACCGTCCAGGTTGGGCATCACCACGTCGGTGATCAGCAGATCGACCTTGTCGCCCTGCTGCTCCAATACGTCCAGCGCGTGCTCGCCCGAGCTCGCCTCCAGCACGTCATAGCCCTTCTTGCGCAGCGCGCGGGCGGAAAAGGCGCGGACCGCATCCTCGTCCTCCACCAGCAGCAGCGTGCCCATCCCGGTCAGGTCGGTGACCTGGCTCTGCGCGGTCTTGCCGGGCACGGCGTCCCCCGCCGCCGGCTGATGGCGTGGCAGGTAGATCTGGAAGTTGGTGCCCACGCCGGGTGCGCTGTCGACCAGGATGAAGCCCCCGGTCTGCTTGACGATGCCGTAGACGGTGGAGAGACCGAGGCCGGTCCCCGCGCCCACCTCCTTGGTGGAGAAGAACGGCTCGAAGATCCGGTCCAGGTTCTCCTGGGAGATGCCGCAACCGCTGTCCGCAACCTCGATCCGCACGTAGTCGCCGGGCGGCACCGTCTCGCCCTCGCGCTTCAGCGGCCGGGTCAGCTGCTGGTTGCTGGTCCGGATCGCCAGCTCCCCGCCGCCTTCCGCCATCGCGTCGCGGGCGTTGACGGCCAGGTTGATGATCACCTGCTCCAGCTGCCCCTGATCCACCTTGACCTCCCACAGGCTGCGGCCGTGGATGACGTCGAGGAGGGTCGATTTGCCGGCGCCGTTCGGGCCGA
>CAYRCO010000005.1:0-17694 GCA_964422775.1 uncultured Rhodovibrio sp. | reverse complement strand
CAACTCCTGCAGCACGTCGGTCACCGACAGCACGGTCGGGCGCAGCGTCTGCTGCCGGGAGAAGGCGAGCAGCTGGCGCACCAGGTTGGCGGCGCGGTTGGCGTTCTGCTTCACCTGCATCAGGTCGGCGAACGACTGGTCGCCGGGGCGGTGGCGCAGCAACAACAGGTCGCAGAAGCCGATCATCGCGGTCAGCAGGTTGTTGAAGTCGTGCGCGATCCCGCCGGCGAGCTGCCCCACGGCCTGCATCTTCTGCGACTGGGCGAACTGCTCTTCGAGGTTCTTCTGCTCGGTCGCGTCGATCAGGTGCAGCACGTGGCCCTCGCGTTCCCGCCCCGCCTGGGCTTCGCCCTGGTGGGCGTCGAGCGGCGTGGCGAAGACCCGGCAGACCGTGTCGGGCTCTGCCGCCGGGCGCACCTCGGGCGTGCTGTTGCCGGCATCCGGCGCCAGCACTTGGGCCAGCCACGGCCGGTCGCCGGCGCGCACCAGGCTCGGCATCGGCTGGCCGACCACGGCGTCGCGCGCCACCCCCATCAGCTTGGTAAAGGCGGCGTTGCACTCCTGCACCCGCTGGTCGGCGTCCAAGAGCGCGATGCCGATCGGCGCCTGCTGGAAGAACCGGCGGAACCGCCGTTCCGAGCGCTCGAGGGCGTCGCGGACCTGGCGCTCGTCGGACAGGTTGCGGACGACCGAGCGGGTGGTCAGCGGCTGGCCGTCCTCGCCGCCCACCACCTCCTGGGTCACGTAGGTCTCGATCCGCTGTCCGGTCGGGCCGACGAAGGCGACCTCGCGCGGCCCGACAGCCGCGGCGCCGCCCTCCCCGGCGGAGTCGGCCGCGAACGGGGCGTAGGCGCGGGCGCCCAGCCCGGCGGCCTCCGGGATCAGGTCGTGCAGGCGGACATCCCCGCCGGTCAGGGTTTCCGGCGTGGTCCCCAGCCAATCGGTCATGGTCTTGTTGACGAACAGGAAGCGTCCCTCGCCGTCGACCGAATAAAAGCCGACCGGGGCATGCTCCAGCAGGTCGACGAAGCGCGCCATCTCGGAACGCAGGATGTCCTGCATCTGCCGGCGGGCGGTGATGTCCTCGGTCAGCCAGGCGATCAGGCCGTCCATGCCCGGCATCGGTTGAGCGCGCACGTCCAGCCAGATCCGCTCGCCGCTCACCGCGTCCAGGACCGGTGCCTCGACGTGGCCGTCGATCCCGGCGGCCGCGTTGTCGGCCAGCCGTCGCAGCTCCCGACCGGCGCGCTCGTCGTCCACCTGGGCTGCGAGCACGTCCGGCAGGGCCCGGCCGCGGTCGCCGAACCGGGCGACGAACGCGGGGTTGCTGACCAGCGGGGTGCCGTCCTTGCACACCAGTTGACGCGGCCAGGGAACCGCGTTGAAGGCCGCCTCCATGCGCTTGCGGGCCCGGCGTTCCCGCCGCAGGGCGAGCGCGAGACCGCCCGCCGCGAGCGCGCCCAAGAGCGCGAGCGCCGCGAGCACGATCAGCGCCAGGGTGGCGGTCGATCCCGTTGGCGCGGCGCCGGCCGCCTCCTGTGCGCGCGCCGTTGCGGCGGCGGCGCCCGTCAACGCGGTCACCGTCCCGGCCAGGGCCGCCCCGCTTCGCACCAAGCCGATCAACCGTCCGTTACTCCCCGACCCTATTTGTCCGGAACCCCGCGGGATTCTAGCGCGGGCCCTTGCGCGTCCCGTCCCGAGCGAAGCTTCGCGCCAAACCGCCTGCCATGCAAAGGCGTGGCGCGCAGGCACGAACCGCTGGAGGTTGACCGGCACCGGCGTCAACGTCCCACATCGGCCGGTATCCGGCCCTTCAGACGCATCACGTAGCCGATGATCTCGGCGACCGCCTTATAGTGTTCGGCCGGGATCTCCTGGTCCAGTTCGACGGTCGCGTGCAGCGCGCGGGCCAGCGGCGGGTTCTCCACCAACGGCACGTCGTTCGCCTCCGCCACCTCGCGGATCCGCCGCGCGACCTCGTCGACGCCTTTCGCTACCACCGTCGGCGCGGCCATCTCGCCGTGGGTATAGGCGAGCGCGACCGCGAAGTGGGTGGGGTTGGTGACCACCACGTCGGCCTGCGGCACGGCCGCCATCATGCGCTTGCGCGACTTCTCCATGCGCAGCTGGCGCAGGCGCTGCTTGACCTGCGGGTCGCCCTCGGACTGCTTGTACTCGTCCTTCACCTCCTGCTTGGACATCTTCATTTCTTCGTGGTGCTTGTAGCGCTGGTACATGAAGTCCAGCGCCGCGATCACCGTCATCACCGCCAGCACCGCGACCGTGACCTTGATCGCGTAGACCTGCAGCACCTCCAGCTGCGCAACCAGCCCGATCTCGACCAGCTGCGGCAGGGTGTCGTGTTCCGGCCAGATCACCAGGAAGGCGACCAGACCGACCAGCGACAGCTTGGCGATACCCTTGGCGAAGTCGACCAGCGCCCGGGTCGAGAACAGCCGCTTGGCGCCCTTGATCGGCGACACCTTCTCGGCCTTCGGCTTCAGGTTCTCCGCGCTCACGAGGAAGCCGAACTGCATGAAATTGGCGGCCAGGGCGGCGATCACCAAAAGACCCATGGGCAGAAGCAGCACCCACAGCATCTCCAGCAGCGTGTCGGTCAAGACCGGCATGATGCCGCCGTCGGTCGGCAGTTGCGCCGCCTTGCCGATGAACCGGCGCAGTGCCTCGGTGACGCCGCCCGCCATCGCCGGGGCCATGATGGTCAGGATCAGGCCCAGGCCCAGGATAATGAACCAGTGGTTGATCTCCTGCGACTTGGCGACCTGACCCTTCTTCCGGGCGTCCTCCAGCTTTTTGGGGGTCGGGTCTTCGGTTTTCTGGCTCTTGTCGGTCTGATCGTCGGCCAACCGGCTGCCCCCTTCAGCGCTGGAAGATCAAGAAGACGTCGGCGAACTGGCCGGTGAAGTAGGTAATGATGACCGGCAGGCTGATCATCAGCAGCCACAGCCCCTTCATGATCTGCAGCGGCATCGCCGCGAAGAAGATCTGCACCTGCGGCATCAACCGCGACAGCAGGCCGATGCCGAGATACAGCACCAGACCCGCAACCACGAACGGCGCGGCCAGCTTCATCGCCACCAGGAACGACCGGGCCACGGTCTGGCTCATCAGCTGCGCGAAGTCGCCCACCGGCGGCGCGACGCCGGCCGGGAACACGACGTAGCTGTCCACCACCGCGGCCAGCATGACGTGGTGCAGGTTCAGCCCGAAGATCGCCACCAGCGCCGTGATGTTCAGGAACGCGCCGATGATCGAGCCCTGCTGCTGGCTGGCGGGATCGTTCACCAGGGCGTTCGCCATGGTCGACATGTAGGCCATCACCATGCCGCCGGTGACCAGCGCCGACATGAACACCCGCGCGAGCGTGCCGATGAACAGGCCGATGAACAGCTCGCCCGCCAAGAGCGCCAGCAGCACGCTGGTCTGATCCGGCTCGCCGGGCAGTGTGTCCTGCACCAGCGGGGCGACCAGGAGCGCGACCGCCAACGCCAGGATCAGTCGGGCGCGCGGGCTGACGTAGGCCTCGCCGAAACCGGGCAGGGTCGACATCGCCGCACCGATCCGCACGAACACCAGGAGCACCGCGAACAGCGTGGCGGGCAGGAGTTCCTGGAACATCGGCCGGGGGCGCCTTTTCGCCTAGCCGCCGGCGATGATCTTGTCGGTCAGCTCCAGCGTGAACGCCGACAACGCGTTCAGCATGAACGGCGCGAGCGCGATCAGCGCCACCATGACCACCAGGATCTTGGGCACGAAGGTGAGCGTCATCTCCTGCATCTGCGTCAGCGCCTGGAACAGCGCGATCACGATGCCGATGCCGAGCGCGGCGAGCAGCACCGGGCTGGACACCTTGAGCATGACGTAGACCGCCTCGCGGCCGATCTCGATCACCTCGGTCTGATTCATGGTTAACAATCCAGCTTCGAAAACGGGCCCGCGACGGGGGTCGGCAGCGTCGACCGATCGTGCGGGCCCAAGGGTCAGACTGAAGGCGCGCGGTAAGGGGGTCTCGCCGCCCGCGCGTCAGATCGGCATGCGCATGATCTGCTGGTAGGCCTGCACGGCCTTGTCCCGCAGCGTGACCACCGTCTGCAGCGTGCGCTCGGCCTGCGACATCGCCATCACGACGTCGTTGATGTCCGCCTTGCCGGCGGCGGCCGCGAGCGACATCCGCTCGCCGCCCTTGACGTCCTGGATCGCGTCTTCGCCGGCGCTGCGCAGCATCTGCGCGAAGTCGCTGGTGATCGCCTGCGTGCCCTCGGACTTGGGCGGTTGGATCTTGGCTTGTTCGGCGACCCGCTTGTAGGCGGCCAGCGCCTCGCTGTAGGACACGGACATCGGAACCGGGCTCGCTTTCTAACCTTGCCGCCGGCGGCCGGGGCGGACCTTGCCCAGGCGATGCCGGCATCCCTAAGACGGGCGGCCGTCCTGGCCGCCGGAATGTTTTAATCTCAGCGCGTTAGCGCAGCAGGTCGCCCGCGCGTCAGCGCAGCAGGTCGATCGTGCGCATCAGCATGGTGCGCGAGCTTTCGATGACCTTCAGGTTGGCCTCGTAGCTGCGCTGGGCCTCGCGCATGTCGGACATCTCGATCAGGCTGTTGACGTTGGGCGTCTTGATGTAGCCCTGGTCGTCGGCCGCAGGGTGACCGGGCCGGTACTCGCTGCCGAACTCGCCCGGATCCACCTCGACGTTTTCGATCTTCACTTGGTGAATGCCGAGTTCCTTGTTCATCTCGTTGGCGAAGGTGACCAGCTTGCGCCGGTAGGGATCGCCCTCGGGAGTGCGCGCCACGGAATCGGCGTTGGCGACGTTCTCCGACAGCACCCGCAGGCGCACGCCCTGCGCCTTCATGCCGGCGGCGGAGATGTGCAGCGTCTTGGCGAGATCCATCGTCTGGCGTCCTGACTGAACGGATGGGGCGCGGCCCGCGGCCTACGGCCTACTGGCCGCCGCGGCCGAGCGCGATCCGGAACATGCCCATGTGCTTTTTGTAGAGGTTGGTCATCGTCTGGTAGTCCATCTGCGTCTCGGACACCTTGACCAGCTGTTCTTCCAGGACGACGGCGTTGCCGACCGGCGAGGTCTCGTACTTCTCCTTCGCTTCGTCGACGTCCAGGCGCGCCTCGCCGGGAATCGAGGCGTCGACGTGGCCCGGGTGGGTCACCTTGGGCGCCATCGGCTTGAGCATCCGTTCGATCACCCGCTGGAACGGCGCCTCTTTGACGTCGTGCGGCTTGTAGCCGGGGGTGTCGGCATTGGCGATGTTGTCCGCCAGCACGCCCTGGCGCTGGCTGAGCCAGCCCATCTTGCGCTGCAGGGCATCGAAGACGGTGAAGTTCTGCACACCCATGTCGCTTGCCGGCCCCGTTTGCCGTGTGAACGCGCGGCCCCGGCGTCCTGCGCCGGGCATCCGCAGTGCCGCAAACTTCGCAGGTTGCTTGTTAAGAACCGGTAAAGCCGGCTAAATTGCGCCGGAACGACGGTCGCACGCGCCGACCGGCCCATGGGGAAGATGGTCCCGGATGCTCTATTTAACCCGGAAGATCGGCGAGTCCGTCATCATCAATGACGAGATCGAGGTCACGGTCGTCGATATCCGTGGCAAGTCGATCAAGCTCGGCTTCAACTTTCCCGCGGACGCGAGCGTCCTGCGCCGGGAGATCCACGACCGGATCCAGGAGGAAAACCGGGCCGCCGCCAGCGGCGCGGAGGCGTTCGCCGCCACCTTCGGCACCGACGGCGAACCGGCGGCCGATGCCGGCGAAGATACCGGGACGAACGACCCGAACGACAAGTAGCCAAGCCGCGCCGCGCGTCGGCCGACGGGGCCGGGGCGTTGCGGCGGATCACCCCGGACCCCAGGGCCTGTGAGCGAAGGTCTTACGCCGACCCCGCGCCCTGCAGCGGATAGATGTCCGGGCGTAGCGTCTCCGCCAGGCCTTCTTCGGTGTAGCGGCCGTCGGCGAGCGCCTTGACGTAGGCGGCGAGGACCGGCCCGTCCGGCCCCGCCCAGCGGTAGCCGTTGACTTCCAGGAACAGCATCAGGGCGGCCACGCCCGTGCTCAGGTTGTGCTGGGCGAACGGCTTCTGCTCGATCAAGCCGACGAGGACCGCGCAGGCCAGCCGCACGACGTCGCGCTCGTCGTGGTAGCTGTAGAGCTGGCGCGGGCGCTGCAGAGCGCGCTCGACACTGCTGAGATCGGCGATTTGCGGGCCCTGATGGCTCTCCCCCAGCGCCTCGGCGTGCAGTTGGGTCAGCTGCTCGGGCGGGAGCCAGTGCGGCTCGCCCCCGGGTTGGAAAGTCGCGTCATGCATCGCCAAGGTTGCCTCGCGTCTGCTCGGTCGCCTTCAGCACGCGCTGGCGCAGCGCCTCGTAATCCGGCGCCTCCGCCACCGGCATCGCCGGATAGACGGTGGTCTTTTCCTTATCGCGCGCGTGCGCGGCTTCGATGGTGAATCCGGGTTCCTGGCTCATGCCCTCAAAACTCGACCGGTTGGACCGATGGATCAGCCGATAAGACGGGTTGCCCACACACGATAGCTAGGTACGCGCTTGCGCGACGACAATAACCGGCGTGACACCGGCTTTCGGTGCGCTTGGGCCCGAAATCGTTAACGCCGTTTACGCGGCGTTAAGCACGATTCCCACACGATGCGCAGTACGGGCGCGCGGCCCACGGGTGCGGGCGCCCGCCCGGATTAACGGCAAGCGCGCGGGCGGCATGGACGACGACACGCACGACACCCCGGAAGGTCGCGGCCGGCGGCCGGTCGCCGTGGCCCTGCAGTGGGACGCGGAGCGCGCCGACGCGCCGATCGTGACCGCCAAGGGCGAAGGCGCGCTCGCCGAGCAGATCCTTCGGGTCGCGTTCGACCGCGGGGTCAAGGTGCGCACAGACGCCGACCTCGCGGAGGTCCTGCGCGCGAGCGAACTGGACCGGGAGATCCCCTACGCGGCCTACGTCGCGGTGGCGGAAATCCTGGCCTACCTCTACCGGGCGAACGGCGCGGCCGCGCCCGGCCCGACCGACGACGCCGACACGGCCGGCAGGTCCGGCCCCCCAACCGACGAGGCCCCCGAATGACCGCCACCCCGACCGATCATGGGATCGACACGCGTCTGGACCAGCTGCTCGCCGACGCGCGCGGTGTCGAAACCGCACTCGCCGAAGGGCGCGAGCCCGCGACGGCGGAGCTGGAGGCCGGGATTGAGCAGCTGTGCGGGGAGATCGGCGCCCTGCCGCGCGCCCAAGGGCAGACCTACCTGCCGCGGCTGCAGGACCTGACCGACGCGCTGGATCGGATCGGCGGGGCGATGCGCGGCCGGCTGGAGGGCATCGGCGCCGAACTGAAGCAGCACGGCGCCCGGCAATCGGCGGTGCGGGCCTACGGCAAGGCGGGCACCGCCGGCGGACCGCCGGACGGCCGCGCTTAAGCTCGCGCCCGGAACAGCGGTAAAGACCGGTCCATGGATTTCGAGACTTATCTGCGCTTCCTGCTGGTCCTGGTGTTCGTCCTCGGGCTGATCGGGGCGATCGCCTACCTCGCAAAGCGGCTCGGGCTGGGCGGCCGGCTGGCGCCGACCAACGCCGGGCGCGACCGGCGGCTCGGGATCGTCGAGGTGCAGCCGCTGGACGGCCGGCGCAAGCTCGTCCTGATCAAGCGCGACGACCGGGAGCATCTGATCATCCTGGGGCAGAACACGGAGACGGTGGTGGAAACCCGGATCGGCGCCGGCGGCAGCTTCGCCCAACAACTTGAGCGGGAGTCGGGGACATGAGCTGGCGCACCCACATCCGCGCGGCCACGACGCGCCGGCACTGGCTGGCGGCCGGGCTGATCGGCTTTGGCCTGGGCGGCGCGGCGCTCGCCACCGCCGGGCCCGCGATGGCGCAGTCGCTCAGCCTCGACTTCGGCGGCGAAGGCGGCGCCAGCACGGCCTCCACCATGATCCAACTGCTCGCGCTCGTGACCGTGCTGTCGCTGGCGCCGTCGATCCTGGTGATGGTGACCTCGTTCACCCGCATCGTAGTGGTGCTCTCGTTCCTGCGCTCGGCGCTCGGCATCCAGCAGACGCCGCCCAACTCGGTGCTGATCAGCCTGGCGCTGTTCCTCACCGTGTTCATCATGATGCCGACCCTGGAACGGGTGTACGACGAGGCGGTGATCCCGCTCGTGGATCAGCAGATCGACGAGATGCAGGCCCTCGACGCCGCCTCCGCGCCGGTCCGGGAGTTCATGCTGGGCCACGTGCGTGAACAGGACCTGCAGCTGTTCATGGACATGGCCGAGGCGGAATTGACCGAGAACCCGCAGGACGTGCCGATGCGCGCGCTGATCCCGGCGTTCATGATCTCAGAGCTGAAGCGCGCGTTCGAGATCGGCTTTCTTTTGTTTCTGCCGTTCCTGATCATCGACATGACCGTCGCCTCGATCCTGATGTCGATGGGCATGCTGATGCTGCCCCCGGTGATGATCTCGCTGCCGTTCAAGCTGATCTTCTTCGTCATGGTCGACGGCTGGTACCTGATCGCAGGGTCGCTGGTGCAGTCCTACGGCGGATAACGGGGCGGCGGCGTCGGTTTTCGGTTCGCCGGCATGCCCCACTGATTCCCCTCCTCCAGTGGGAGGAGGGGCTAGGGGAGGAGGCGCCACGGGTATGGGCGCCTTGGGTATGGGCGCCTTGGGTATGGGCGCCGCGGGTAACCTCCTCTCCCTAACCCTCTCCTCCCAATGGAGGAGAGGGGATCAGCAGGTCCCCCTCCCAGGATCGTAACCCGCAACCGGTTCGGCGCTGGGCATCCCGCGCCCTTGCTCACGCGGGCCCGCGTGCTAGGTCGCGCAAGCGCGACACGCCGCCCAAGAGGACCGCGATGCCCGATTCCCAAGCCCCTGCGCTAGTCTGGTTCCGCTCGGACCTGCGTCTGGCCGACAACCCGGCGCTGCGCGCGGCCGTCGACTGCGGCCGGCCGGTCGTGCCGCTGTTCGTGCTGGACGACGAAACGCCCGGCGCATGGACCCCCGGCGGGGCGAAGCGCTGGTGGCTGCACCATTCCCTGGAAGCCCTGGCGGCGGACCTCTTGGCGCTGGGCGCGCCGCTGGTCCTGCGCGCCGGCAAGGCCGCGGAGGTGCTGCCCCAGGTGGTGCGGGAGACCGGCGCCGCGGCGGTGTTCTGGAACCGGCTGTACGAACCCTGGGCGAACGAGCGGGACGCCGCGATCAAGGCGGACCTGAAGCAGCGCGGCATCACGGTCGAAAGCTTCAACGGCCGCCTGCTGTTCGAGCCCTGGACCCCCAAGACCGGCGGCGGCCAGCCGTACAAGGTGTTCACCCCGTTCTGGAAAGCGCTGCAGAAGCTGGGGCCGCCGCCCGAGCCCCAGCCCGCCCCGGACGCGCTTCCGCCCGGCCCTGCGATCGCGAGCGACCGGCTGGCCGATTGGGTGCTGCTGCCGGGTGCGCCCGGCGCGCGGGAGCCCGACTGGGCGGGCGGCCTTTGCGCGACCTGGACCCCCGGGGAGCGCGGCGCGCGCGATCGGCTGGAAGCGTTCCTCGAAAGCTGGCTGCCGCATTACGACGACACCCGCAACCGCCCCGACAAGCCCGGCACCAGCCGGATGTCGCCGCATCTGCACTTCGGCGAGATCGGCCCGCGCCAGATCTGGGCGGCGGTGCAGCACCGCATGGCCGCGCGCGGCGACGGGCACGACAGCGCCATGGCCTATCTGCAGGAGATCGGCTGGCGGGAGTTCTCCTATCACCTGCTCTACTGGTGGCCGTCGCTGCCGGAGGAGACCTGGAAGGACAATTTCAAGCAGTTCCCCTGGGCCGACGATCCCGAAGGCCTGCGCGCCTGGCAGCGCGGCAGGACCGGCTATCCGATCGTCGATGCCGGCATGCGGGAGCTCTACGCCACCGGCTGGATGCACAACCGGGTGCGGATGATCGTGGGCTCGTTCCTGGTGAAGGACCTGCTGGTGCACTGGCGCGCGGGCGAGCAGTGGTTCTGGGACACGCTGGTCGACGCCGACCTCGCCTCCAACTCGGCCTCCTGGCAGTGGGTGGCCGGCTGCGGGGCCGACGCCGCGCCCTACTTCCGTATCTTCAACCCGGTCACCCAAGGGCAGAAGTTCGATCCCGAAGGCGCTTACGTCCGTCACTGGGTACCGGAGATCGCGAAGCTGCCGGACAAGTATCTGCACGCCCCCTGGACCGCCCCCGACCGGGTGCTGGCAGACGCCCGCGTGCGCCTGGGTACCACCTACCCGGAGCCGATCGTCGACCACAAGGCGGCCCGCAAGCGCGCGCTCGAGGCGTTCGAGACGACCAAGCAGGCCTGAGCCGGCCGGGCGGTGCCGCCCGATCGCCGCCCGTGGCCGCCCCGTCGCCGCCACATCGTTGCCCGGATTAGCGTTAAGAAAGCTTTCAAGCTTCGCGCCCAGACTGCGCCCGTAAGAGCCCGCGTCAGACGGGCCGGCGATGCCCCGGTCGACCCTGGCGGCACGGCGATGGCGGAGGTACGCGGCACACGTCCGCCCGCGACACGGGCCGGACCAGCTGACGGGGACCTTGGGCAGTGGCGGCAGCGCAACTCGACGCCGTATGGATCGTGATCTGCGCGGTCCTGGTGCTGCTGATGCAGGCCGGCTTCGCCTGCCTGGAAAGCGGCATGATCCGGGCGAAGAACTCGGTCAGCGTCGCGGTCAAGAACCTGATCGACGTCTGCGTCGCGGGGGCCGCGTTCTGGCTGGTCGGCTTCGGCTTCATGTTCGGAACCAGCCAGGCCGGCCTGATCGGCCTGAGCGACTTCGCGTTCGATTCCGAGGTTCCCTGGGACCTGGCATTCTTCTTCTTCCAACTGGTGTTCTGCGGCACCGCGGTGACGATCGTCTCGGGCGCGGTGGCGGAACGCATGAGCTTTACGGGCTATCTCGCGGTCACGCTGCTGCTGTCGGTCGCGATCTATCCGGTGGTCGGGCACTGGGCCTGGAGCGGCTTGATCGCGGACGGGCCGGGCGGCTGGCTGGCGGAGGCCGGCTTTCTCGACTTCGCCGGCTCGACCGTCGTCCACTCGGTGGGCGGCTGGCTCGCGCTTGCGGCCGTGCTGGTGATCGGACCACGGCAGGGCCGGTTCGGCGCCAAGGGCCGGCGGATCGACGGGCACGACCTGTCGATCTCCATGCTGGGCGTGATGCTGCTATGGGTCGGCTGGTTCGGCTTCAACGCCGGCAGCACACTTGCGATCAGCGACGCGATCCCGGGCATTGTGGTGAACACCGCCCTGGCGCCGGTCGCGGGCGGCCTGGCCGCGATGGCGCTGACCTGGCGGGGCGACGCCACCCCGCGGGCCGAGGTAATGATGAACGGCGTGCTGGCCGGCCTGGTCGCGGTCACCGCGTCGTGCAACCTGGTCGCCCCCGCGGCGGCGCTGATGATCGGCGCGGTCGGCGGGGCGGTCAGCGTCGGCGCGTCGTGGCTGCTGGAGCGCCTGCGGGTCGACGACGCCGTGGGCGCCGTGCCGGTGCATCTGGCGGCCGGCGTCTGGGGCACGCTTGCGGTTGCGGTGTTCGGCGATCCCGCTGCGTTTCCGGGGGACGCGGGCCGACTGGAACAACTCGGCGTGCAGGCGCTAGGTGTCGCCGCCGCCGGCACCTACGCCTTCGGCCTCGGCTTTCCGCTGCTGTGGCTGATCGACCGCCGCATCGCGCTCCGGGTTTTCGCCCGGACCGAGCGGATCGGCCTGAACGTGGGCGAGCACGGCGCGAACAGCGCGCTTAACACCCTGCTCGGCGAGATGGACCAGCAGCGCCGGCGCGGCGACTTCACCCGGCCGGTGGCGGTCGAGGAGCAGACCGAAGCCGGCCTGATCGCCGCGCGCTACAACCAGGTGCTCGAGCGCATCCGGGTCGAGACCGACAAGCGCGAACAGGCCCGCAAGGAAGCCGCCGCCGCGCGCGACGAGGCGCAGCACGCCAACCGCGCCAAGTCGTCCTTCCTCGCCAGCATGAGCCACGAGTTGCGCACGCCGCTCAACGCGGTTATCGGCTTTTCCGACATCATGCAGACGGAAGCCTTCGGCCCGCTTGGCCACGAGCGCTATCGCGGCTACGTCAGCGACATCAACGCCAGCGCCAACCACCTGCTAAGCCTGATCAACGACCTGCTCGACCTCTCCAAGATCGAGGCGAACAAGTACGAGCTGCAAGAAGAGGAGGTCGATGTCGCCGAGCTGCTGTCGCGCTGCCAGCGCCTGACCGCCGGCCTGACCCAGGGGCGCGGGCAGAAGCTGGAGCTGACCGACCCGGCCGCCGACTTCGTCCTGCGCGCCGACCAGCGGGTCCTGCGGCAGGTGTTGCTCAACCTGATCTCCAACGCCTCCAAGTACACGCCCACCGACGGACGGATCGTGCTCGCCGCCGGGATCGAGATCGACGGCCGGTTCGCCATCCAGGTCCGGGACGACGGCCCTGGCATGACCCGACAGGAAATCCGCCGTGCGCTGGAGCCGTTCGGCCAGGGCGCCGCCCCCGAGGACGCGCGCGTGGCGGAGAATCACCGCGGCACCGGCCTGGGCCTGCCGCTCACCAAGCAATTGATGGAACTGCACGGCGGCAGCTTGGTGATCCAGAGCGAGAAGGGACGCGGGACCTGTGTCGTCCTGCGCTTTCCGGCTTGGCGTGTGCACACCGACGGTCGGGCCGTCGCGCTGGAGGGGTAGCGCGCGCCCCGCCCGGCCTCCTTTTGCCCCGGCGCCGCAGCGATTTGCGATTTATCCGTGACCGTGGGACGATCCGTCGTTAGACATTCCGGGCTGCGGGGCACGGCATCGCGCCCTGCCCGGCACAGCCGTTTTCGACTTCCCGAACCGCGACAAGAAGGTCCCCTACTCCATGGACGAGCAGCAACAGCGCGACGTCGCCGCCAAGAAGGTTCTCGAGGCGATGCAGAGCGCGATCGACGAGGGTGTCGAGCCGGACGTGGTCAAGCTGGTCACGCTTTCCGCCGCCGTGACGAACTTCGTCAACGACTACGGCGAGGAAGCCACCGCCGGCATCATCGAAAGCCTGCCGGAAAAGGTGCGCAACGGCGCCTTCAGCCAGCCGAGTGCCGACGATCAGGAAAGCGGCGACGGCCAGTAACATCGGCCCTACCGCGGCCGTGCGGCCGCCGCCCCGGCATCCCCAGCTTTCCGCCGTCAACCCGATACACACAGCATGAGCGACGCCCACCCGCCGGAACGTCCCCAGGAAGTCGCCGACTTCCTGCAGCAGCACCCCGAAACCCGCGCCGTCGACGCGATCTTCGCGGATTTGTCCGGCGTGGTGCGGGGCAAACGCTACCCGATCGACGATCTGGACAAGATCTTCACCCAGGGGCTGGCGTTCCCGGGATCGGCGTTCCTGCTCGACGTGGTGGGGGAGAGCCACGACCCGGCGGGGTTGGGCTTTTCCGACGGCGATCCGGACGTGCCGGCCTTCGCGATTCCGGGCACGCTGGCGCCCGTGCCCTGGGCGCCCAAGCCGCTCGCACAGGTGCTGCTGTCGTTCCGCAAAGAGGACGGCAGCCCCTACCCCTATGAGCCGCGCAACGTGCTGGCGCGCGTGGCCGAGCAGATCGACGCCCTCGACCTGCGGCCCGTGGTGGCGTTCGAACTCGAGTTCTACCTGATCGATCCCGAGCGCGCGCCGGGCGACGCCCCGCAGCCGCCGATCTCCCCGCTCACCGGCACGCGCGATACCGGGACCCAGGTCTACGGCATGGCCGATGTCGACGCGTTCGACACCGTGCTGGAGGAAATCACCCGCGCTTGCGCTGCCCAGGGCGTGCCCACCGGCGCGATCAGCGCCGAGTACGCGCCGGGCCAATTCGAGATCAACCTGGGCCACGTCGCCGACCCGCTGATGGCGGCCGACCACTGCGTGCTGTTCCAGCGCGTGGTGAAGGGCGTCGCCAAGCGCCACGGCCTGCAGGCGACCTTCATGGCCAAACCCTACCCGGCGCAGGCGGGCTCGGGCATGCACATGCACCTGTCGATGCTGGATCGGGACGGCAACAACGCCTTCGACGGCGGCGAGGCGAGCCCGGCGAGCGCGACCCTGCGCCACGCCATCGCCGGCATCCTGGAGAGCCTGCCGGAAGCGATGGCGATGCTGGCGCCCAACCCGAACAGCTACCGGCGGTTCCAGCCCGACATCTTCGTGCCGATCCGCCGGTCCTGGGGCTTCGAGAACCGTTCGGTCGGCTTGCGGATCCCGCATGGACCGGGCCATGCGCGCCGGATCGAGCACCGAGTCGCGGGCGCGGACGCCAACCCCTATCTCGCGCTCGCAACCGTGCTGGCGGGCGCGCACCACGGCATCACCAGCCAGTTGGACCCGGGCGAGCCCGACACCGGCAACGCGGGCCACGCGTTCGACGAGGCCCTGCCCTGGCGCCCCCGCCGGGCTTTCGAGGCGCTCGACCAGGCGCCCATCCTGCGCCGCTACCTGGGCGACGCCTACGTCGACGCCTATTCCGCCTGCAAGCAGTCCGAAATGGACAAGTTCGAAAGCGAGCCGTCGCCGCTGGAATACCGCTGGTATTTGCAGGCGGATTAGCCCGGCTGGTGGCAACTGGCCCCGCGCGCTACACCGTTAAAGCACAAAGCGGTGATCGTCCCAGTTACAAGGGGACTTGGGCCGGCACTGGCCTCCCGCTACCCTGCGCGCGCCAGCGCGTCGGCGTGCGGCCAGGGTTGGCCGCACAGGCGCAGCAGGTGCCAGGCCAGCACCTGGTTGCTCGCCATCACCGGAATCCCGAGTTCGCGTTCGACCGCGCCGATCACCTCCACCGCGCGCAGACCTGTGCAGGACGCGAACAGGGCATCGCAGTCGCTCTGTGCCGCCAGCTGGCGCAGCCCGGCGGCGACCGAGTGCGGCGCGATCGACGCAACCCGCGCCTCGTTCGCCTCCTCGAAGCTAGCGAACGCGGTTACCGGAATGCCGCACTCGGCCAGATGCGCGCGCATTCCCGCCGACACCTCGGCGACGTAGGGGCTCAACAGACCCAGGCGGCGCACGCCCAGCCCCGCGCAGGCGGCCTTGAGCGCGCTCAACGGATTGGTCGTGGGCACGCCCGGATGCGCGCCCGCGATCAGTCGCCGGACCCGCGCCTCCCCGATCATCAGCGCGCCGGATGTGCAGGCGTAGCCGACCGCTTGCAGGCCGTCGGGCAGCAGCGCCGCCGCGGCCGGCAGCCGGTCGGCCATCGCCGCCAGGCTGGCGGCGCTGACGTCGGGCGTGCTCTCGATCCGGGTGTGGCAGAGCGACAGCGCCGCAGCCGGCACCAGGGCGCGGAGGTCCGCTTCCACCGTCCGGTCGACGCCGAGCAGGATCATCCCGGCGGCGGGCGCCGGCGCGAGAGTGTCGTAGGAAAGCTGCATCGCCCGCTTCCTAAAGCACCGGCAGCTGGGCCGGCGCGCGCCGGGTCAGCAGGCGCGGCGCGGCGTCGGTGATCAGCACGTTCTCCTCCTGCACCATCACCCGGCCGGGCGCGACCTCGATGCTGGGCTCCAGCGTCAACACCATGCCGGGGAACAGCTCGGTCGGGTCGTCGGGCAGGATCGACGGCCATTCGGTCAGCTGCATGCCGAGACCGTGCCCCAGCCGGCCGACCGGGTTGTCCGCGTCGAGGCCCAGTTCCGCGGCCATCGCGTGATACAGTTCGGTGCAGTCCGCGCCCGCGTTAGCGCGCGCTAGGCCGGCATCGGTCGCTGCATAAAGCCGGTCGTAGGCGCGCCGGGCGGCGTCGTCCGGCGGGCCGACCGAATAGGTTCGGTCGAAGTCGCACCAGTAGCCGTCGAAGGTGCAGCCGGTGTCCAGCATGAACAGGTCGCCCTTGGTGAGCGGACGGTCGGACGGCGGCGAGATGATGTCGCTGAGCCCGCCCGACCCGGCGCCGCCAACGAGGTAGGGTATGTCGTCCACGCCCGCCTGCAGGCAGGCGATCTTGAACCGGCGGAAGGCCTCGCGCTCGGCCACGCCAGCATGCAGGAACTCCGGCAGGTCTGCGAACACGCTGCTCACCGCCTCGCAGACGTGGGCGATCTTGGCGACCTCCGCCCGCGACTTGACCATCCGCAGCCAGGACATGATGAAGCCGGCCTCCATGGTGCGCCAGCGGTCCGGCAGCGCGTCGATCAGGCGTTTGAAGTCGCCGATCGGCATGCGGACGTGGGTCTCCGGCCCCTTCGGCATGCCGAGCGTCGCGCGCGCGCCGCCGACCTCGACCAGCGCGTCCAGCACGCTGCTCAGCCCCTCGTCCGTCGGCCGCGGCGACGGCCAGCTGCGCACGTCCTGAAGCCAAGTCCCCGACATCGCCGGTTCCGCGATCGACGGCACCACCGCGATCGGGTCGCCCGTTGCGGGGAGGACCAGAAAGAAGGGGCGCGTCGGGCTCTGCCAGAAGGGCGTCAGGAAACCGGTGAAGTAGCGGACCTCCGGCTCGGTCGTCAGCAGCAGGACGTCGACGCCGAATTCCGCCATCAGCGCCTGCGCCCGGGTGGTGCGGTCCCGGTATTCCCGCGTCTCGAACCCGCGGGGCGGCGGCGCGGCCATTAGGCCAACAGCCGGTCTGCTTCCGGGCCGACCATGCGCCGGTAGATTTCGGGATCGCTTGCCCCCTCGCAGCCGAGCAGCAGTACGTGGCTGTCGGCGCCAAGCGCGAGCGCGCGACGCAGCTCCGGGTCGGCGGCCGCCGCGATCAGCGCGATCAGGCCGGGGACGCCGGACTCCCCGGCGACGATGGCTCCACCGCCGGCCTGCCCGTTGGCGAGCAGCCGCATCGCGGCGGCGACCGCCTCGTCGTCGATGGTGACGAAATCGCTGGCCGCACGGGCCAGGACGTCCCAGGCGAGCGGCGAGACCTCGCCGCACGACAGCCCGGCCATCACCGTCTCCTCGGTAAGCGGAACGGCGGTGGGTTTGCCCGCCCGGGCGCTCGCGGTCAGGCAGGCGGCGCGCGTGGGCTCGACCACCACGATGCGCGGGCGCTCGGCGCCCCAGCCTTGCCACAGGCGCGCCGCGACCGCGGCCGCCAGTCCGCCCACGCCCGCCTGCACGAACAGATGCGTCGGCCGCCGGTCGGCCATCTGCTGCAGCAGCTCGCTCGCGAGCACGCTGTAGCCGGCCATCACCAGCCGCGGGATCTCACGGTAGCCTTCATAGGAGGTGTCGGAGACGACCGTCCAACCCTGGGCGGCCGCCTCCTCGGCGCAGCGCCGTACCGAGGCGTCGTAGTCGCCGTCGATCCGCACCACCTGCGCGCCCAGGGCTTCCATCGCCCGCTGGCGGCCAAGGCTGACGTGCGCGTGGATGTAGATCCGGCAGGTGCAGCCCGCCATCTGCGCGCCCCAGGCGACCGACCGGCCGTGGTTGCCGTCGGTCGCCGTGGCGACCGTCATGTCGGCCAGGGCCTGGCGATACCGACCGCCGCGCACGCCGGGCAGATCGTCGGTGCCGACGCGTTCCGCGGCGAGGCGCAGGACCGCATAGGCACCGCCCAGCGCCTTGAAGCTGCCCAGGCCCAGACGCTGCCCCTCGTCCTTGTAGCTTACGGCGGCGAGCTCGAGGGTCCGCGCCAGCGCGTCCAGGACGTGGAGCGGCGTGGGCGCATAGCCCGGCCACTGCGCGATCTCC
>CAYRCO010000004.1:0-40363 GCA_964422775.1 uncultured Rhodovibrio sp. | reverse complement strand
TTGAGCAACTCGTCCAGGCTGCCGGACGCCTGCAACTCGTCGAGGCGACCGAGGGAGGCCAGCTGGCGCTGCCGGGTGCGGCCGCCCTCGCGGCGGTTCTCCACGAGCTGGATGTAGGTATGGCCCTTGTTGACCTTTTTGCGGAAGAACACGGCGGCCTCCTTTTAGCCACCGCGATCGTGCCAGCGCGAATCAGTCCAAGCAACGGGTCATAAGCCGCGCGTTGGCACCACACAGACGGGGGTTTTGCGGGACCGCCCGCTCAAAACCCGCCGCAAACTGCGACCGGTATTCTCAGCAGCCCGGGGTTACTGTTGAAGATCAGCTTGGGTCAGCTCTCGACAAGCTGGCAAGGGGCTAACTCGGCCGCTATGGGATGCGGCACTGCCCGGTATCAAACAGTGCACCGGACGTCGGCTTAGAGCCGTTACCCGTGCAGCGACCGGGAGAGTGTGGTCGTCTGGCGCGGCGATGCGGGGCCTTGACGTAACGACGCACCGGATCGCCTTGAATGGTCCGCGTGGCCGCACACGCGCTCTCATCACAGCACATCGATGACACGTCACGCCCGGCTCATCGCGCCGGCTGACCGTCCGCCGGCCCGCCTCTAAAACCCGCCGGGCACCGTGGTCAGCCCCAGGATCTTCCAGGCCTGCAGGCCGCCGCGGTAGTAGAAGATTCGCTCTCGCGGGTAGCCTTCGCGGATCATGGCGCGGATGGCGGTGGGGGACTGGCCGCACCACAGGCCGTTGCAGAACAGCGCGACGCGCTTGGCCTCGGCGCAGTCCCAATCGCCGCCGGTCTCGGTGTCGCCGCCGGTCTCGGTGCAGCCGAGTTCGTCCAGCCGGTCGGCGACCTCGGTATAGGGCATATGATGGGCGCCCGGGATCGTCTCCTCCAGGTGCCATTCCAGCGTGCGGGCGTCGAGCACCATCGCGTCCGGGTCTTTGAGCAGGTCGATCAGCTCCAGCTCGCCTACCGTTTCCACCCCTTTCGCCGGGGTCATCGGCTGGATGCAGAACGGCGGGCACTTGCGCGAGGTTCGGGCGAACGGGCCCGTCAGCTCGTGCTCCTTGTCCTGGATGCGCTGGATCGTCACCGGGCCGTCGGCGGTCTCCACCGTCACGCTCGGCATCTCCGGGGCGATCCGGACGTCGAGCTCGTCTTCCGCCGCGAGCGGCACCGCAGCCGCAACGGATAGAGCGAACGCGGCGAACAGCGCGCGGATGTATCGTATGCCCTTGATGATCGCGAGCCTCCCGTTGGCTTGTCGCCCCGCCCGGCTACGACCGTGCGCGGTGGCGGATTGTTATTCGCGTTGGCTTAATTCTTTACCGAGTTGCCGTTCCGGGGCAAGGGGTCGCAGGCAGTAGCACTCACTCGCTGTGCCTAACCCACTTGGAACGCGCTTCCGGCAGTCTTTTCCCGAAAACCTCTGATAGACTGACTGATCAGGGCGGCCGGCATGGGGACGGCGATGCAGCAGGCGCGCACGGAGCCGGCATCGAGCGGGCTGTGGATGCTGATCCTGCCGGTTCTGCCGGTCCTGGTCGCGGTCGGCGTAGTCGAGTGGGTCGGCGTGCCCAAGATCTCGGCCACCGTGGCCGGCACGGCCGACATCCTGGCCTTCCAGGACGGTGCCGGCCGGCTGGCGTTCGCAGCTGCCGTCGTGGTCCATACGATCGTCTGCGCTGCCGCGATCCTGTATTTCGCCGTCCAGATCGCCCGCTTCGCCGGGCCCCGGCGGGCAGCCGTCGCGCGCGCCGTCGCGGGCCTCTCGCTCGGCACGGTCGCGACCATGGTGGCCCTCGCGTTCGTCGAGCCGCATCTGGCGATCTACCGCTACACCTTCTACCAGATCGCCGATCTGCTGGCCGCCTCGCCGGTCGCCGGCAATCTGTTAGGTAATGGCGGGAGCCTGAGCTTGCTTGCGGTGTGCGTCCTCTATCCAAGCGCGCTTGGCATCGTCGCGGTGCTGGCGGCGGCGGGCGCCGGCGCAGCGGCGACCGCGGACCTGGGCGACCTGCGCAATCAAGCGGGCCACGCCCGGCTGGTCGAGCGGGTGCACGTGCTCCTCCACTGCTTCTACGCGCTGAGCGCCGTCTTGGTGACCAGCACCCTGGCGGCCGCGCTGTTCTTCCGGCTGCCGCTGCACGCGCTCCACAAGCAAGATGCAACGGAAGGCCTGCACACCGCCCTGTCGAGCTACCTCTCAGGTCTTGGCACCTTCTGGGCGGCGGTCTACACCCTCACCCTGTTCGCCGCGTTCGCGGCGCCGTCGGCGCGGATCTACCTGCACCTGCAGACGGTGGCGTCCGGCGACGGGGCCGGCATGACCGTGGCGGACTGGCTGCGGCAGAAGGGGCTGACCTTTTCGCTCGCGGAGAACATCAAGAACGCCCTGGTCCTGATCGCCCCGCTGCTGGTCGGGCCGCTGGGCGACGTAGTCGGCCTGCTGCCGAAGTGAGCGGGCGGGCCTTGTGGACGCGGAGGCACAGCGGCACCTTTTTTCGCGCGAGCCGAAGCGTCCACATCCCGCAGCCGCCGACCGCATGACCCGCAGAAGCGCAACCGCCCACGCCGACACGCCGTTCGCCGCCGTACGCCGCTGCGCCTACGCGCTGGTCTACGGCACGCTCAAGCCGGGCGAGCGCAACCACCGCCTGATCGCGGACGCGGTCCACCACGGGCCGGCCGAGACGGCGCCGGGCTTCCGCCTGCTGCACGGCGATATCCCGGCGGTCGACCGCAGCGGCGATGCCCGGATCGAAGGCGAACTGGTCGCGATCACCGGCGAGCAGCTGGCGCGCATGGACCAGTTGGAGGGTCACCCCGACTGGTACCGGCGCGAGATCGTGACGCTGGCGGACGGCGGCCACGCCTGGATCTATCTGCATCCGATCCCGCCCGGCGTGCCGCGCTACCGAATCACCGAGCGCGGCGTCGCCCGCTGGACCGGCGGGCGCCGGGGCGCGCGCCGGCCGGCGCCGGGCAGCGTCTGATCGTGGGCGACGCCGGGCGGCGCGTTTTTACACCGCGGCGCGGAGCGGCGTCTTTTTACACAGAGACAATCCCACGAACCGGTGGACAGTCTTGTGGATGACGCCGTGCGACTCCCCGACAGCCGGACCGCCGGTTGGCCTGCCCACTAACTGGGCAGCCTTATGCGAAGGTGCAGCAAGGTGTCGGCGCTTTCCCGGCATCTTGGCTACTCGCAGGCCTCCGCCTCCAGCGCCTGCAACTCCGACAGCTCGGCGTCCACCACGAAGTCGCCGTAGTCGATCTCGATCGAGCCGGCGACACCGTTGGCGAACAGACGGGTGACCTGCTCACTCTCCGGCGTGCTCTCCTGCCGGCCGCTCGGGAAGTAGGCCAGCTGCACCCGCCAGGACCGCTGGTCGCGCACCAGCGGATGGTCGACCGGCAGGGCTTCGTTGGCGGCCAGTTCCCGGGTCACCACCGCGTTGACGCCGAACAGCCCGTCGCCCTCGCCGGTACCGTCGAACACATGGCGCCAGAAGAAGGTCTCGCCCGCCTGGGCGCGTTCCAGGATGGCCTCGCTGTGCGCCTTCGGAAACATCGTGTCGGCGGGCAGCTCGACCGTGCGCTCGTCCGGCTGTTCCAGGGTGGCGGTGCCACCCTCACCCGGTGTCATCCGGGCGCTGCCGCGCCGGCGCTCCGGCTCGCCGCCGCCGCCGGTCGAGCGGCGGGTGAAGAAGCGGAACCGCTCGCCGTCGTCGCCCTCCCAGGCGGAGTACTGCCAAGCGACCTGCTGTGTGCCGCGCTCGCCGAACGACACGCGCATCTCCGCCTTGTAGTCGACCGACCAGCCGTCGCAGACATCGCGCCAGGTAAACACGATCTTACCGGAGATCGCGCTCGCCGCCTGGGAGCTGCGCGCCTTGGCAAGGCTGAGATCGTACACGGCCTTGTGCGGCACCATCGCCTGAGCCGCGGGCGCGCCCGCGACGGCGGCGACCGCGGCGGCCAGGCTGCCGGCGATCCAGGCGCGACAACGCGTGCTTCTGGACTTAACGGGGCGGTCGGTCTCGGGGTCGGTCATGGCACCTTGATCTTCGTGACGTGATTCGGCGATATCCGGGAATGTCAGGGTCAGCGTGGGCACGGGCGCATCGGGCGGCGCATGCTCCCCCGGGTGCGCGTCTTTCGCGCGCGGGGCCCATGCGGCTACAGTGTCGGCGCGACAGACCCTAGCAGAGCCCGGGACGGCGCGACACGGGGTGCTTCGGAAACCGGCGGTGATGCCGCTCCCGCTGACCCGTGCGCGCAGGCCCCGCTGGCCAGCACCCTAAAGTTGGAGCCATCGACCGTGTCCGCCAAGCCGCGCATTTTTGTCACCCGCCGCGTGCCGGAGGCGGTCACCGACCGCCTGCAGCGCGACTATGACGCGATCGTCAACAATGCCGACACCGCGCTCGGCGCGGACGATCTTGTCGCGAACGCCGAAGGCATGGACGCCCTGATCGTCACCCCGCCAGACAAGATGGGCGCGGACGTGATCGACCGCCTGCCCGACAGCGTCCGTGCGATCGCCTGCTTTTCCGTGGGTACCAACCACGTCGATCTGGAAGCGGCGAAAAAGCGGGGCATCGCGGTTACCAACACACCAGGCGTACTGACCGACGCCACCGCCGAAATCGCCATGCTGCTGATCCTGGGCGCCTGCCGGCGTGCATGGGAAGGGCAGAAAATGCTGCGCGAGCGCGCGTGGGACGGCTGGAAGCCGACCCAGCTGATCGGCCTTGAGCTGACCGGCCGGCGGCTCGCGATCTTCGGCATGGGCCGAATCGGCCAGGCCACCGCCGCCCGGGCACGCGCCTTCGGCCTGGAGATCCACTACCACAACCGCTCGCGTCTGCCGGAGGACCAGGAGCAAGGCGCGGTCTACCACGAGACGCCGGACCAGTTGCTCGAGGTCGCCGACGTACTGTCGCTGCACTGCCCGGCGACGCCGGAGACCCAGGGCTTCCTGAACACCGAGCGGATCGAGAAACTCCCCGCGCCCAGCGTGGTGATCAACACCTCGCGCGGCGACGTGGTCGACGACGAGGCGCTGATCGACGCGCTCAAGCGCGAGCGCGTGGCCGCCGCCGGGCTCGACGTGTTTGCCGGCGAGCCGAACCTGCACGCCGGCTACTACGACCTCGACAACGCCTACCTGCTGCCGCACCTGGGCTCGGCGACGGTGGAGACGCGCAACGCCATGGGCTTCAAGTGCCTGGACAACCTCGACGCGCTGTTCACCGGCCGGGAAGCGCCCGACCGGGTCGCCTGACCCCGGTGCCGCCGCCACCCCCGGGGCGCCTGCTGCCGTCGGCGCGACACGCCGACCGCCTGCACGCCCCACCCGGCACCTTGTTTCCGGTTATCCCGCGAACCCGGGCAAATATTGCCGGGGTATACGGTCCATTAACCGGTTAACCCCTAGCTAAGCGTGGCACGGTGTTTGCTTTAACCGTATTCGCGCGAAGCTGCCGGGATCGGCCGGGGGCGAGAATAGAACGGGGTGAATTGGCGATGGCACCGAACGACGCCGCGACTGCGACCGCGACGATCCATGCCTTACGACAACCGAACCTGGCAACCGCGTCCGCCGGATCGCCGCTCGGGGAGACGCTGGAGCAGGTGATGCGCCTGACCCGGAAGGCCGGCCTGCACAGCGAGGCGGAATGGGAACACGCCCTCGCCCGCCTCGCCGAGGCGGCCGAGCACGTCGAGACCACGCTGGCCGAGCACGCCGCCCGGCTGGACCAGTTGGAGAGCCTGTCGGTCACCGACGAACTGACCGGCCTGCACAACCGCCGCGGCTTCCGGCGCGAACTGACCAAGGCGCTGGCCCGGGCCGATCGCGACCGCGAAACCGGCATCCTGCTGCTGGTCGACCTGGACCACTTCAAACCGATCAACGACACCTACGGCCACGGCGCGGGCGATGCCGTGCTGATTGCGGTCGGCCGCGTGCTGAACACCGCCGTCCGGCAGAACGACGCCACCGGGCGGCTGGGCGGCGACGAGTTCGCCGTCCTGCTGTCCAACGCCGACCCGGTGGCCGTGCAGCCGCGCGTGCTGCGTCTGCGCACGGCACTGTCGCAACTCCTGGTGCAGCACGAGGCCGTCACCATCCCGGTCCGAGCGACCCTGGGCCAGGCCCGCTACGGCCCGGGCACCGAGGCCGAGGCGCTGCTGCAGGCGGCCGATCTCGACCTCTACCGGCACAAGAACGGCTGACACCGGCCGCCGGT
The DNA here is from genome assembly GCA_964422775.1 of uncultured Rhodovibrio sp. Classification (GTDB taxonomy): domain Bacteria; phylum Pseudomonadota; class Alphaproteobacteria; order Kiloniellales; family Rhodovibrionaceae; genus Rhodovibrio. The sequence goes on along the minus strand of CAYRCO010000004.1, from coordinate 34,100 downwards.
CGGCCTGTGCCGTGGAGGCCGCGTAGAGGATGACATGGCGGCGCCGGGTGGCCTAGCCTGCAGGGCATGAAGTTCCCCTGCGTCATCCGCCTGGACGGCTCCGACCCACGGGTCTATAGCCGGGCCGCCGAGCCCGGGGAGCCCGCCGTGACCGGCACGTTCGCGTTCGCCGACGTCGATCCGGAGACCCTGAGCCATGCGGACCGGCTGGCGTTTGCCGGCGGCTGGCTGGGCACCCAGAGCTTCGGCCGCGCCACCCTGGTCGAGGTGGCCGAAATCACCGAGGCCGACTTCTTCCAGACGGTCGAGCGCCTCGCGCGGCATTTCGTCGACGCCTACGGCGCGCCGTCGCTGACCGAGGCGCTGCCGGTCGCGCGCGAGGAGTGCGACTACGCCGTCGAGCTGTGCGAACACCCGGTGCATACCCTGCTTGCCATCGAGCGCGAGCCGAGCGAGGAAGGCGTGCGCGAACGGATCAAGGTGATCCAGCCCTCGCGCGCCGAGGAGCACACCAAGATCTGGGAGATCGGCGAGGACGGGGAATCGTAGGGCAAACGCACGCAACGTGGGATCCCGTTTCAGCCACCTCGGAACCGCCCCGATTCCGAAGCCGAAGCTTGAAGTCCAGGCGCACATGGCGCATATCTTGGGGTGCCCGGTCGCACCGGGTGATGGTGCTGAACGTCGCACTAACTACTCGTACTGGACCCGGGGGCAGTACCCGGCGGCTCCACCAAACATGGCCGGCCCGCACGCCAAAGTTCGGGCCGGCACCCTTGGGGCCGAAACAGGCTCGACAGGCGGGAAAAGGTGCGGTTTGTACCCGGCATGGTACCGCCGTTATCGGGCCATAGAGAGTTGCGAACGATAACGCTGCTCCGGAGATGGCCGCCGCTGCGTAAGCAGCGTAGGTGAACTCCACCTTTAATCCCAACGACGTTAGCTGTCGTTGGTGGGGTTCCGGCGGGGCCCCTCGCAACAGAATGCCCCGCCACTTTCCCGCTTTTTTCCAGCCGATTTCCGATCCAAGACGGTGTCCGTAGGGCGGGTTCGCGAAGCAACCCGCCATTCGGCGTTGCCGCGCGGCACGGATACGACGGTGGATTGCCGCTAGGGCAAGATGCTGAAACGTGGAATCACGTTTCAGCTGAATCTTGCCCGCTCTTCAAGAAGTTAGAGCGACATTCAGCCCGAAGGCCGGTTCGGCCTTCGAGCATGTCGCTCTAGCGCGGCGAATCCACCCTACGGGCAACGCGTACAGGCCGGCTGCGCGTGCGATGACCGCACCTGCGGGTCCCTCTCAAGGGTTGGGCTGCGTGTCGTCGCCGAGAGACGCCGCCCCCTACCCCAGCACGCCGGTCGGCTGCTGCTGGGTGATGCAGTGCAGGCCGCCGCCGCCGTGCACCAGATCGGTCGCGACCACGGGCACCGCCTCGCGCTTGGGGAAGGCCTTGGCGATCGTATCCAGCGCGGCGTCGTCGCGGGCGTCCTGGAACTGCGGGACGATCACGCCGCCGTTCGTCAGGTAGAAGTTGAGGTAGGAGAGCGCCAGTCGCTCGCCCTGGTCGCCCTTGCGCGCCTTGGGCTGCTCGATCTCGATCACCTCCAGCTGTCGGCCCTTGGCGTCGCGCGCCTTCTTCAGGCGGTCGATGTTGTCCTGCAAGGCGGCGTAGTTGCTGTCGTTGCTGTCACGGGTCGACAGCGCGAGCAACACCCCGGGCGCCGCGAAGCAGGCCAGGTTGTCGACGTGGCCGCCGGTGTCGTCGTCGGTCAGCCCTTCGCCCAGCCAGATCACCTTTTCGCAGCCGAGCATGGCGCACAGCTCGCGCTCGGCGTCGGCCCGGGTCATGTCGGGATTGCGGTCGGGGTCGAACACCACCGACTCGGTGGTCAGCAGCGTGCCCTCGCCATCGGTATGGATCGCCCCGCCTTCCAGCACCAACCGGGACTCGTAACGCTCGACGTCCAGGTGCTCGCACAGCCGGCGGGCCAGTTCGGCATCCTTGTCGTAGGGCGTGTAGCGTTCGCCCCAACCGTTGAACACCCAGTCGACCCCGGCGATGTTTCCGGCCCCGTCGATCAGGAAGGTCGGGCCGGCATCGCGCATCCAGGAATCGTCGTGTTCCATCGGTAGGCAGCCGACCCCGCTGCCGCAGTAGAGGGATACATCGGCCACGCTTGACGGCTCCGCGATCACGGTGACCGGCTCGAAGCGCTGAATCGCGCGGGCGACCGCGGCGTAGCTCTCGCGCGCGCTCTCCATCCGCTTGCCCCAGAGCTGCTCGCGCACCGGCCACGCCATCCAGGTGCGCGCGTGCGGCGCCCACTCCGGGGGCATGCTGAAGCCTTCCTCAATCGGGGTGTAGGAAACCAAATCGTCCTCCGATGAGCCACCGACCGGGCAGACTAAGCCCGTTTACCCGCCGTGCGCAATTGCGGGCGGAACGTCGCGCTTTTGGCGACATGCCTCGACGCGGGCCAACGTTTCAGCGGGCTTTTCCCCTAAATTCAGGGCTTTGGAGCGGGATTCCCAAGGAACGCCGGCGCGGTCTGCATCGACTTCGAGCTAGCCGCCGGTGCCGGTCTTGCCCTGCTCTTCCGCGCCATCGGAGCCCTGGCCGCCCCCCTGGCTGGGCGCCGCCTTCTTTTTCGGCAGGTTGAGCTTGAGGTGCAGCTCCTTCAGCCGCGCCTCCGGCACGTCCGCGGGCGCCCCCATCATCAGGTCCTCCGCCCGCTGGGTCATCGGGAAGGGGATCACCTCGCGGATGTTCGGTTCGTCGGCCAGCAGCATGATCATCCGGTCGATGCCGGGCGCACAGCCGCCGTGCGGCGGCGCGCCGTACTTGAGCGCGTTGATCAGGCCGGAGAAGCGTTCGTCGACCTCTTCCTGGGTGTAGCCGACGATACCGAAGGCCTTGTACATCACCTCCGGCAGGTGGTTACGGATCGCGCCCGAGGACAGCTCCACGCCGTTGCAGACGATGTCGTACTGCGAGGCCTTGATGGTCAGCGGATCCTGGGTCTCCAGCGCCTGCATGCCGCCCTGGGGCATCGAGAAGGGGTTGTGGGAGAAGGCGATCTCGCCCGTCTCCTCGTCGAGCTCGTACATCGGGAAGTCGACGACCCAGCAAAAGCGGTAGCAGTCCGGCTCGATCAGCTCGAGCGCGTTCGCGACTTCGGTGCGCACCGTGCCGGCGAAGCTGGCGGCCTCGCTCTCTTTGTCGCAGACGAAGAACACCCCGTCCCCGGCTTTGAGGTCGGCGGCCTGCTTGATCTGCTCCAGGCGCTCGGTCTCCAGGTTCTTGGCGATCGGCCCCTTGGGCGTGCCGTCCTCGGCGAAAATGATGTAGCCGAGGCCGGCCTTGCCTTGGCGTTGCGCCCAGTTGTTGAAGTTGTCGAAGAAGCTGCGCGCCCGGCTGCCCGCCCCCGGCGCCGGCACCGCGCGCACGACCGATCCCTTGTCGACCGCCTTGGCGAAAATGCCGAAACCGGAGCCGCGGAATGCCTCGGTCACGTCGGCGAGCAGGATGGGATTGCGCAGGTCCGGCTTGTCGGAGCCGTACTTCAGCATCGCCTCGTCGTACGGGATCCGCCGGAACGGCGGCTGGTCCACCTCGCGCCCGCCGCCGAACTGCTCGAACACGCCCGCCAGCACCGGCTCGATCGCGTCGAACACGTCGTCCTGGGTGACGAAGCTCATCTCGAAGTCGAGCTGGTAGAACTCGCCCGGCGAGCGGTCGGCGCGGCTGGCCTCGTCGCGGAAGCAGGGCGCGATCTGGAAGTACTTGTCGAACCCGGCCACCATCAGCAGCTGCTTGAACATCTGCGGCGCCTGCGGCAGGGCGTAGAACTTGCCCGGGTGCAGCCGGCTCGGCACCAGGTAGTCGCGCGCGCCCTCCGGGCTGGAGGCGGTCAGGATCGGGGTCTGGAACTCCCGAAAGCCCTGCTCGACCATCTTCTCCCGCAGCGCGAAGATCACCTCGGAGCGCAGCTGGATGTTCCGGTGCATCCGCTCGCGCCGCAGGTCGAGGTAACGGTGGCGCAGGCGCACCTCCTCGCCCGCGTCCTCGTCGCTGTTGACCTGGAGCGGCACCTGCGCGGCCGCGGAGAGCACGTCGAACTGCTCGACCCGGACCTCGATCTCGCCGGTCGGCAGCTTGCTGTTGACGGTCTCAGGGTCGCGGCGCACGCACTGCCCGGTCACGCACACCACGCTCTCCACCCGGATCCGCTCGACCTCGCGGAAGATCGGGCTGGAGACGTCGATCACCGCCTGCGTCAGGCCGTCGTCGTCGCGCAGGTCGAGAAACAGCAGCTGGCCGTGGTCGCGCTTGCGGTGGACCCAGCCGGACAGACGGACCTGCTCGCCGACGTGATCGGCGCGCAACGCGCCGCAGGTGTGCGTGCGGTAGGGATGCATGACGTTGGTTCGCTCGTAGTAATCTTCGGATGACCGGGGTGTCGCGCGCCTTGTGCTGGGCGCGAAAGCGCGGGCAAAAGACCGTGCGCCCGCCCGCCTGTCAAGAGACCGCGGCCTACGCGCCGGCGACGCGCGAGGGCGCCGGCTGGAACCGCATCGGCCATTGCGATATCGGCGGTTTCCCAGCGCCGCGCACACGCGTATAGAAGAGGGCGATGAGCCTGATCACCGACAGCCAGACCCTCGCCGAGTTCTGCGCGCGCCTGCGCGGCGCCCCGTATATCACGGTCGACACCGAATTCCTGCGCGACACGACCTACTGGCCAAAGCTGTGCCTGGTGCAGCTGGGCGGGCCGGTCGCGGAAGGCAACGCGACCGACGACAACGTCGCCGCGATCGACGCGCTGGCCGAGGGGCTGGACATGCAGCCGCTGTTCGACCTGCTGCGCGACGAAGCGGTGCTCAAGGTGTTCCATTCCGGCCGGCAGGACATGGAGATCTTCTACAACCTAATGGCGGGCGACCTGCCGAAGCCGATCTTCGACACCCAGGTCGCGGCGATGGTCTGCGGCTTCGGCGAGCAGGTCGGCTACGACACGCTGGCGAAGAAGCTGGTGGGCGCCAACATCGACAAGTCCTCGCGCTTCGCCGACTGGTCGAAGCGCCCGCTGACCGACAAGCAGCTGAATTACGCGCTCTCCGACGTTACCCACCTGAGGCAGATCTACGACCAGCTGAAGGCGCAGCTGGAGCGTACCGGCCGGGCCAGCTGGCTGGACGAGGAGATGGCGATCCTGACCGATCCCGCCACCTACCGCGCCGACCCCGAGCTCGCCTGGCAGCGGCTGAAGACCCGCAGCTCCGACCGCAAGTACCTGGCCGTCCTGCGCGAGGTCGCCGCCTGGCGGGAGCGGGAGGCGCAGCGGCGCAACGTGCCCCGCAACCGGGTGATCCGCGACGAGCAGATCCAGGACATCGCCGCCCACGCCCCGCGCGACCAGGCCAGTCTGGCGCGCACCCGCGGGCTCGGCTCCGACTTCGCCCGCGGCCGGCTGGGCGAAGGCGTGCTGGGCGCGGTGGAGAAGGCGCTGGGCCAGCCCAAGGAAGCCTGGCCCCAGCCGCCGCAGAAGCCGGACATCCCGCCCGGCCTGGGCCCGCTGATCGAACTGCTGAAGGTGCTGCTGAAGACCAAATGCGAGCAGCACGGCGTGGCGCAGAAACTGGTCGCCACCTCCCAGGACCTGGAACAGATCGCCGCTGCGGACGATGCCGATGTCGCCGCGCTCAGCGGCTGGCGCCATGAGGTGTTCGGCGCGGACGCGCTGAAGCTGAAGCACGGCAAGCTGGCGCTCGCCGCCCAGGGGCGCGGGGTCAAGTTGATCGAGCTTTAGGCGCATCCCCGCAGCGCGGTGTCGCCGCTACTCGCAGGGTCGATGGATCGTCCGAACGGGCGCGCGTCCAGACCCGCGTCATCATTCCGAATAGCGCCAAACGCCTCCTTAAGTCTTAACGCGCTTGCACAGCGCGTTCGAAGCTCCCGCCAGGGTTAAAGTCGCCCGCAGTCATCGTCTGTTGCGGGATCGCCCGCGGGAGGGCGCGTTGGACGGACCCTGCTCTGAAACCCAGCGGGATCGACGGGTACGCGCGCGCCTGCGCCGGTTTGCGGGCATGGCGGCGTGCGCCCTCGCGCTCACGCTGCTCGCGCCCACCGGGGCGCTTGCGGGTGGCTCGGCCGCGTCTTTCAACGGGCCGCTGCCGCCCAACGTCCGCCTGACCGGCGACGGGGACGCGGACGCGCTCTACCTCGCGGGCTATCGGGCGGAGCACGGGCCGAGCCGAACGGCAGATCTGCGCGCGGCGCTCGGTCTCTACTGCCGCGCGGCGGAGCGGGGGCACGCGGCCGCGGCCTACCGGCTCGGCTGGCTGTTCCTGCACGGTACCGGCGTGGCTGCGGACGACGGTCAGGCGGCCGCCTGGCTGGAAGACGCCGCCGCGAAGGGTTCCCGCGCGGCGGGCGGTCTGCGCAGCCTGATCCCGACCGCCGCCCCCGCGCCGCGTTCGCCGTGCCGGGCCCTGGCTCAGGGCCCACAGACCCGCTCGGCGCTGACGGCGCGGCTGCGCGCGCCGGCCGAGATCCGGGAGATCGTCGAGCCGCTGGCCGCGCGCCATGCGCTCGACCCCGAGTTCGTGCTAAGCGTGATCGCGGTGGAATCCGCGTTCGATCCCCAGGCGGTCAGCCCGAAGAACGCGCAAGGGCTGATGCAGCTGATCCCGGCCACGGCCGAACGCTTCGGCGTGCGCGACCCGTTCGATCCGCGCCAGAACGTGATGGGCGGCGTGAAATACCTTGCCTGGCTGATCGAGCGCTTCGACGGCGAACTGGACAAGGTCCTGGCCGCCTACAACGCCGGCGAGGGCAAGGTCGACCGCTACGGCGGGATTCCGCCCTACCCCGAAACGCAGAACTACGTTCGCAAGGTCCGCAGCCTTTACGCCGGCGCGATGGCGCGCGCCTACGCCGGCAGCAGCCGCACGCGATAAGCCTCGCTACAGTACGGCGCGCAGCGACGCCTCGATCTCGCCGCCGCACCAGATGTCGCCGAACGCCGCGTCGTTAGACCGGCGCAATTCGGCCTGCTCCGGGCGCTCGCCGATCCGGTCGCTCAGGCCGGCGATCGCCGGTGCTTGCGCGTCCAGCAGCGGGCGCAACGCGGGCAGCTTCGCCGTCATCACGCCCCACAGCACGTAGGCCGTGAGATCGCCAACACCGGGTTCGGCGGTGCCCAGCAGCGTGCCGGCCTCCGCGCTCAGGCCGTGCCGACGGCCGTGCTGTTCGAACACGGCCATCCAGCGCGCCAAGCGCGGGCGGTAGGCGTCCCAGGCGGCTTGGTCCCATAACAGCGCGCCGTGATGGCGGGTCATCTCGTAGAGCACGTCGCTCGCATCCGCGACGATTTTGTGCGTCAGCGCCGCCCGCGCCCGGTCGGACGGGATCAGGCCGTACTTGTCGCCGAGGTAGGCGAGGATCGCCGGCATTTGCGCCAGCGACAGGCCGGCTGCGTGGTCGACCAGAACCGGCGGGCCGATGAACGGCACCGGCTGGTCCACCGGCGCGGCCTGCATCAGGTCGACGATCTGTTCCGGGTCGGCTTCGTCCCAGCCGGCGCCGGCGTGGGCGAGCACGGCACGGACGAACTCGCCGCGGAACGGGGCGGGCCAATAATAGAGGGTGTAGTCGGCCATCAACGGGCTTTCCTGATCGGCGCACGCGGGGCCCGCCGGAAGCGGACCCGCCCGCGATCCTGGTGCCCGGCGCCTACAGGGTGCAAGAGCGCCGACACGCCGGGCACCCGAAAGCCGCCGTCAGGCGACCTCGGGTCCGGCGTGCGCGGTGGACGCCGCCTCGACCGGCGCGGGGCTGGCCGTCATGCGGCTCAGCGGATACTGCAGCGAGACGCAGGTGCCGCGTCCAAGCTCGCTCGTGATCAGCAGACGGCCGCCATGGGCCTGCAGGATGTTGCAGGTGATGTAGAGCCCGATACCGGCGCCGTGCTGGCTGGTATAGGGCGACCGGCCGCCGCCGGCGAACGGGGCCTCGACCTTGCGGATATCGTCTTGCGACATGCCCTCGCCCGTGTCGATCACCTCGATCTGGAGCATCTGCGCGACGGTGAGCCGGACGGTGATTGCGCCGCCCGAGGGCGTGTGGCGGATCGCGTTCGCCAGTGGATTGAGCAGCGCCTGACGGAACCGGGTCGGATCGGCGCGCATGAACACGCCGTCGACCCCGACGACTTTGAGGTCGATCGCCCGCGCCGCGATCTTCTCGTTCAGAAGCGTCGTGCAGAAGCCGACCGCCTCGCCGACGTCGATCGTCTCTTCCTCGAGCGTCACTTCCCCCGCCTCGATCCGGGAGACGTCGAGCAGGTCACCCAGGAGACCGTACAGGTGCTTCGCCGATTTCGTGATCAGCCCGCTATATTCCTGATATTTCGGGGACGCGTGGGCGCCGAAGTACTCAGATGCCATGATCTCGGCGAAGCCGATGATGCTGTTGAGCGGCGTGCGGATCTCGTGGCTCATCGACGCCAGGAAATGCGTCTTCGCCTGGTTGCTCGCCTCCGCGGTCAGCAGGGCGGCCTTGGCCTCGGCCTCCGCGGTCTTCTGCTCGGTGATGTCCAGGATCAGGCTGTGCCAGACGACCGTGCCGTCGTCGCGCGCCTCCGGCTGACCGCAGCCGTGCAGCCACTTGGTCTTGCCCGACGGCGTCGTGATCCGCCAGACGTGGGACCAGGGCGCCAGCTGTCCGGCGGACGCGTTCACGCTCGCGACCAAGCCCGGCATGTCGTCCGGATGCACCAGCGCCCAGATCGGCGTCGGGTCGGCCTGCAGGTCCGAGGCGGACAACTCCCAGATCAGCTCGCACCCCGGGCTCATGTACTCGATGCCGTCGGTGCCGTCGGGATAGCGCAGATAGCGGAAGATCGCCCCCGGCAGGTTCTTGGCGAGCAGGCGGAAGCGCTTCTCGCTCTCCCGCAGGCTCTGGTCCGCGGGGTTCTGGTCGACCGCGACGATCGAGCCGATCAGGAACCGCCGGTCGCCCAGCGCGGCCAGTTCGGCCGGGCCGCCGCGCTCGCGCACCCACAGCCAGGTCCCGTCGGCCGCGCGCACACGGTAGGTATAATCGAGCCCGCCGTAGGCATGGTCGGCGCGCGCGAGCGCGGCCTCGACCTCGCCCCGGTCGTCGGTGTGGATCTGGGCCAGCGCCTCCTCGACCGGTACCGCGGCATCGGTGGGCGCCAAACCCAGCGCCGCGTACCAGCGCGGGCAGCGTTGCAGCGTGCGCGCATCGAGATCATACGCCCACGCGCCGTCAGAGGCTTGGCCCATGACGGTCAACGTCTCGGCGATGACGCGCTCCGCGGCGGAAGACTGGCCCATCTGATGCTCGCGCGGTGGTCGGCTGAGCGTGCCGAAGCGCGCAATGTACCCGAATAAGGTAAACGAAATACAAAAAAGTTATTTAAGGAAACTCCGTGCGCCGTCCGGCGTGGCGACGGACCGGCAGCGCGGCCCAGGATCAGAACACCTCCCCGCGCTTCGCGCCCACCGCCTTCACCAGCGCCTTCAGGCGCTTTTCCACCACCTCGCCGGGCGCGGCGCTGGTGTCGTCGGGGAGGCGGACGTTCAGGGTGTCGCCGTCCCATTCCAGGCAGGCGCGTTCGAGCAGGCTGCGGGTGCCGGCGGAGACGGTGATCCCCAGGCGCAGCGCGTTGCCGAGGATCTCGGCGCGTTCGATCTGCCGGGCGTCCATCAGCTGGCGCGGGGTATGGGCAGCGTCCTCGTGCGGCTTGCCGCCGTAGCGGATGAACGCGGTATAGGCGAGGAACGCGCGCTCGCCGTGGTTCAGCGCCAACAGCGGCAGCCGCAGGATCCGGTAGAGCGCCTGCACCGCCCGGTAGTCCGGGTGCTCCCGCCAGGCGATGTCGGCCAGATGCCCGGCGGCCTTGCGCAGCCGCCGCTCCTCGTCCGTCTCGTCGCGGAACAGCGGCTCGGTCCAGGCGAACATCTCCTCGCCCAGATCGCCGAACCGTCCTTCCGCCCGGGCAAGGTCGCTCGCCGCGGCGATCAGGGGATCGCGCTTCTGCTGTTCGGGGCTCAGCTGGTCGAACAGGTGCCCCTCGCGCAGGCCGAAGGCGGAGAAGGTCACCTGCTCCGGGCGCAGACGGCGCAGCACCCGGCCCATCAGGAGCGCGGCGTAGGGCAGCGTCTCCAGCCGGCGCTTGGACACGCCCCGAATGCGCGCGAGCGAGCGCGGCCCCAGGCGCGAGACCACGCGCGCCATGTCCTGCGCGGTGCGCCGCTGCAGGGTATAGCCGTGGATCACGTGCAGCGGGTACTGCGTCTGCTCCATGTGGATGCGCGCCAGCGCCCGCCACGCGCCGCCCACCGGGAAGAAGTCGGCGCCGCCGGCCTCCGCCAGCCAGCCGACCGTGTCGAGCTGCCGGTCGATCTCCGCCACCGCGGCGTCGCGCGAGCCGCCGGACACCTCGGCCAGCCGCAGCGGGCCGAGCGGCAGGCTGACCGCATCGCCGAGCGCGCCCTGGTCGAGCCGGACCAGTTCCAGGCTGCCGCCGCCCAGGTCGCCCATCAGCCCGGTCGCGTCGGGCATCGAGGACACCACGCCCAGCGCCGCCAGCCGCGCTTCCGAGAGACCGGACAGCACCGTGACCTGGCAGCCGGTGCGCCGTTCGACGTCGGCGACGAACTGCGGGCCGTTCTCGGCGTCCCGAGTGGCGGCGGTCGCGATCAGGTCGAGCCGGCCGACCTCCATCGCCCGGGCGATCCGGGCGAATCGGTCGAGGTTGGTGAGCGCGAGCTTGACCCCCTCGTCGTTCAGTCGGCCGGTCTCGTCCATGCCGCGGCCGAGCCCGCACAGCACCCGCTCGTTGAACACCGGGGTGGGCGCCCGGTCCAGCTTGTCGAACACGACCAGCCGGATCGAGTTGGAGCCGACGTCGACCACGCCGACGCGCGCCTCGCCCAGACCGGCGGGTACGGTGTCCGCGGCGGACAGGCGTGAAGGGCTGGAAGCTGAAGGCGCCATGCGCTACTCGTACCGCCCGATCGCGCTTGGGACCAGAGGTTAGCCGCGACCCAGCTGCAGCCGCGGCGCCTTCTTGGCCTTGCGCAGGGCGCTGCCCCGGCCGGACAGGCTGGGATTGGTCATGAAATAGGTGTGGGCGCTGAACGCGTCCTCGTCCGTGGTGACCCGGTCCCAACTGCCGTCCGGGTTCATCTCCCAGGACTGTGCCGCGTCCTTCAGGTTGGCGATCATGATCTGGTCGAGGATCTGCTGGTGCACGGTCGCGTTCTCCACCGGTACCAGCGTCTCCACCCGCCGGTCCAGGTTGCGCGGCATCCAGTCGGCGGAGGAGATATAGACCTTGGCCTCCGGCGACGGCAGGCCGGCGCCGGCGCCGAAACAGGCGATCCGGCTGTGCTCCAGGAAGCGGCCGACGATCGACTTCACCTCGATGTTGTCGCTCATCCCGGGCACGCCCGGGCGCAGGCAGCAGATGCCGCGGATGATCAGCTCGATCTCGACACCGGCCTGGCTCGCCTCGTACAGCTTGTCGATGATGCCGGTATCGACCAGCGAGTTCATCTTCGCCCAGATCTGCCCCGGGCGCCCGGCCTGGACGTGCGCGATCTCGTTGTCGATCTCCTCGACCAGCTTCTGCCGCAGGTCGAGCGGGGCGACCGCGATCTTCTTCATCGGCGTCGGCTTGGCGTAGCCGGTCATGTAGTTGAACAGCCGCGCGGCATCCAGGCACAGCGCCGGGTCGGTGGTGAAGAACGACAGGTCGGTATAGATCTTCGCCGTGATCGGGTGATAATTGCCGGTGCCGTAGTGGCAGTAGGAGCGCAGGCCCCTGCCCTCCCGCCGAACCACCAGCGACACCTTGGCGTGGGTCTTCAGGCTGATAAAGCCGTAGACGACCTGCACGCCCGCGCGCTCCAGGTTGCGCGCCCAGCGGATGTTGCGCTCCTCGTCGAAGCGGGCCTTCAACTCGACCAGCGCGGTCACCGACTTGCCGGCCTCCGCCGCCTCGATCAGGGCGGCGATGATCGGGCTGTCCTCGCTCGTGCGGTAAAGCGTCTGCTTGATCGCCACCACCGCCGGGTCGTTCGCGGCCTGGTGCAGGAACTGCACCACCACGTCGAACGACTCGTAGGGGTGGTGAACCACGATGTCCTTCTGCCGGATCGCCGCGAAGCAGTCGCCGCCGAAGTCCCGGATGCGCTCGGGGAAGCGCGGGTTGAACGGCTTGAACACAAGATCGCGGCGCTCGTCGACGATCAGCTGCTTGACGTCCGGCAGGCCGATCAGCCCGTCCAGCTCGAACACGTCCTCCTGCAGCACGTTGAGCTCGCGCACGATGAAGCTGCGCAGGTCCTCCGGCATCTCGGAGTTGATCGACAGCCGGATCGCGGAGCCGCGGCGCCGGCGCTTGAGCGCGCTTTCGAACACGCGCACCAGGTCCTCGGCTTCCTCCTCGATCTCGATGTCGCTGTCGCGCAGCACCCGGAAGTAGCCCATCGAGATCACTTCCAGCCCCGGAAACAGCTCGTCGAGGTAAAGCTCGATCGCCTGCTCGATGCGCAGGAAGCGGATCTCCTGCCGTCCTTCCTCGACCGGGATGCGGATGAAGCGCTCCAACTGCGGCGGCACCATCATCAGGGCGTCGATGTTCTCGTCGTCCTCCTTCCGGCGCAGCTGCAGCACCATGGCGAAGCCGGCGTTGGGGACGAACGGGAAGGGGTGCGCCGGGTCGACCGCGATCGGGGTCAGGACCGGGAAGATCTGTTCCTTGAAGTAGCGCTCGATCCAGGCGCTCTCGTCCGCCGAGAGCTCGCTCGAGTCGACCACGCTGACGTCGGCCCCGCGCAGCAGCCGGCGCAGCTCGACCCAGCTGGCCTGCTGCCGGCGCACCAGGTCCCCCGCGCGCTTGTTGATCGCCTGCAGTTGCTGGGCTGGGGTCAGCCCGTCCGGGCTGGGCGTGGTGATGCCCGCGCGTACCTGCCCCTTCAGGCCGGCGACGCGGACCATGTAGAACTCGTCCAGGTTGGAGGCGGAGATCGACAGGAAGCGCAGACGCTCCAGCAGCGGGTGGTTCTGGTTGAAGGCTTCCTCCAGAACCCGCTCGTTGAAGTCCAGCCAGGACAGCTCGCGGTTGATGTAGCGCCCCGCGGCATCGGCCTCGCTTGCCGCCATGTCCGCGCGCCCGTCGGCGGCACCGTCCAGGTGCAGACGTTCCTCGTCGTCGAGCTGCGGGGCCGTAGGGTGCTGGCTTTCGGTCAACGTCGCCTCTTGCTGGTTCGCGGTTCCAGGGCTCTCAAACTACGGCATTCGCCAGCCAACGCCAAATGAACCGCCCATGACGACGCGGCTTTCATCGACCGTCCGCGCTCGCCACCCGGTGTCCCGGCCGGCGGGCCGACCCCATGTTAACCGTTGGGCGCACGGGCAAGGGCCCTTGATCCGCGCCAACGCGCATGCGGCCGAACCACCCGAGCCTCAGGGAAACGGCGATGAAGACGCTCTATCTGTTACGCCACGCCAAATCCAGCTGGGACGATCCCACCCTCGCCGATCACGACCGTCCCCTCGCCCCGCGCGGGCGCAAGGCGGCCCCGCGCATGGCGGTCTGGCTGCGCACCGAGGCCAGGCGGCCCGAACTCGTGGTCTGTTCCAGCGCGGCCCGGGCGCGGGAGACCTGGGACCTGGTCGCCCGGGAGCTGCAGCCCGCCCCCGAGGTCGACGTCCGGCGCACGCTCTACGACGCCGGGCCGGAGCAGGTGATCGCGATCGCCAAGGGGACGCCGGCGCATGTCGACACGGTGATGCTGGTCGGCCACAACCCGGCGATGGAGGAGGCCGCCGCGCTCCTGGCCCGCGACGGCGACGCCCGGGCGCTGGCCACGATGCAAAGCAAGTATCCGACCGCCGCGGTCGCAGAACTCACCTTCGACGTCGACAGTTGGGAGGAGATCGGCCGCGACACCGGCCACCTCGCCCGCTTCGTACGGCCGAAGGATTTGGCGGGGTAGCGGGTGAGACGGATCCGCCCAAATACCCCCTCTCCTCTACGTGGGAGGAGAGGGCCGGGGAGAGGAGGTAAGCACGGCATATGTCCGTGGCGCCGCCTCCCCTAGCCCCTCCTTCCACTGGAGGAGGGGAATGTGAAGGGTTGAGCAGGAGAGGATTGAAAAGGCCCCTACCCCTTCTTCCAGAACGGCTTCTGTTCGGCGAAGTCGTCCCAGGTGGCGTGGAAGGCCTGGAGTTCGCGGTCCATCAGCGCCGCCTGCCAGCCGAGCACGATGCCGGTCGCGTTGGCGGCCAGCGTCTCGCCGCCGCCTTGGCTGGCAAGGTCGGTCCGGTTGGTCAGGCGCCGGTCCAGATCGTCCAGCAGGCGCTGACCCGTCGCGGCGTCGTTGACCGCGCCCAGGCGATCCTGGATCGCCTCCAGGCCCTTGAGGTAGCGCTTGGTCGCCTTCTTCGGGAACAGCCCGGCGAAGAACTCGCTGGCGTAGCGCAACTTCTTGCACTGGATGCGCAAGCGGTGCAGGTCGCCCTCGCTGAGGGTCTCGTGCCGCCGGCCGAGCTTGGTCACCTTCTTGGCGCGACGGGCGAGCGTCGCGCGGGCGAACGGCTCCACCGGCTGGTCGCCGGCGTCGGACTGCCCCGGCACGGCGGAGGCGCGCCAGCCGCTCTCGGCCAGCCAGAGCTCCAGGCGCAGCAGCAATTCGGCGGTCCGCGGGTCGGTCACGGCGGTGCGGGCCCGTTCGTAGCCTTCGCGCTGCAGCGCCTGGGCCTCCTTCTCCAGCACCTCCAGGCTGTCTTCCGACGGCAGGCGGTTGCGCAGCGGCGCCAGCGTCTCCGCCAGGAAGACGTCCCATTCGCGCGCCGGCCCCAGCTGCTGCTGTAGCCAGCGCAACTCGCTGCGCAGATAGCTGTAGGGTTCCTCGGCGAACACGCTCTTGTAGGTGGTGACCAGCGCGCGCAGCCGGCGCAGACCGACGCGCATCTGGTGCACGCCTTCGGGATCGCGGCCGTCCAGCACGGCGGCCTCGTTCGCGCGGACTTGGTCGACGCAGCTGCGCGCCTGGCGGGTAAAGGCCTCCGCGACCGTCATACCGGGCTCCAGCACCGGCTTGGCGGACTTGTAGGGCTTGGGCGGCTCGGCAGCGTAGAGCTGGTAGCCGCGCGCGGCCTTGCTGCGCCCCTCCAGCCGAAAGCCGACGTCGCGCGCGAGCATCAGCGCAAGTTCATAGAGGCGCGACGGCCGACCGGCTCTCAGCTCCAGCTCCGCCTCGCAGATCTCCTCCTGATCGTCCGCGCCGCGGATCCAGCCCTGGTCCAGGGCCAGTTCCACCGCGCTGTCCGCCATCTCCAGCGGGACCGTGCGCCGGTCGAAGGTCGTGGTGAACACCGGCTCCAACTCGTCGGCCAGCGATTCCGCGCGGAACATCGCCTGCAGCTCCGGATCCTCGATCCGGGCGAGGTCGGGCTCGGGCGTCGCCAGCTCGGCCTCGAACTCCTGCAGGTGCTGCAGACCGTTGCCGTTGATCTGGCTGCGGTTCGCGCCGTCGCGGTTCGCGGCCGCGGCGGTGAAGGCCAGCGGCGCCTTCAGCGTCTGGGTCAGGCGGTTGCCGTCGCGGCGCACGCGCAGCGCGATACCGTGGCGGCGCAAGGTGAGCGACGGCGTGTCGTAATAGATGGCGTCCAGGCGCTTGGTGGTGCCGGCGCCGGTGGCGAGCGCACGGACCATCGCGCTCGCGGGCAGGCGCGCGAGATCGTGGGGGGCCAGGGCGAGCTTCAGCTCGACTTCCTCCGCCATCGCGGCGAACCGCCTTTCGAAAGTTGCAGAACGGTTACGTCGCTCGGAAGATGTGCGGCGCCTTAAAGCCTGTCAATGGCGCCTAACCGGGGTGCCCATCCCAGACTGCTCGCCACCGGCGTGCGGGCGGGACCGCAGCGGTGGATGCCCCTCAATGCAAGAGGCAAAAAGCCGCACGTGCCAGCCGCCTGCCCTACAGCGTGCCGGGGTAGGCGCCGCCGTCGAGCAGCACGTTCTGCCCGGTCATGAACCCGCTCGAGGCCGCGCACAGGAAGGCGCAGGCGTCGCCGAACTCCTTCGGGTCGCCGAACCGGCGCGCGGGGTTGCCCTGCTCGCGCTCCCGCCGGACCTCGTCGACTGGCTTGCCCTGCTTGTCCGCGGCCGCCTTCAGCGTGCCCTCCAGGCGCGCGGTCTCGAACGGGCCCGGCAGCAGGTTGTTGATGGTGACGTTGTGCTTGACCGTCTCGCGGGCGAGGCCGGCGATGAAGCCGGTCAGGCCGGCGCGCGCGCCGTTGGACAGGCCGAGGATCGGGATCGGCGCCTTCACCGCCCCGCTGGTGATGTTCACGATCCGGCCGAAGCCGCGCTCGATCATCCCGTCGACGGTGGCTTTGATCAGCTCGATCGGCGCCAGCATGTTGGCGTCCAGCGCGGCGATCCAGTCGTC
Organism: uncultured Rhodovibrio sp.; assembly: GCA_964422775.1. Taxonomy (GTDB): domain Bacteria; phylum Pseudomonadota; class Alphaproteobacteria; order Kiloniellales; family Rhodovibrionaceae; genus Rhodovibrio. The sequence continues at coordinate 17,608 of CAYRCO010000004.1, read as the reverse complement.
GCGGTCCCAGTCGCGGAAGTCGCCGGGCGGCGGGCCGCCGGCGTTGTTGATCAGGATGTCCGGTTCCGGGCAGGCGGCGAGCGCGGCCGCGCGTCCCTCCGCCGTGGTGACGTCGGCCGTGACCGGGGTCACCGTGCTGCCGGTTGCCTGCGCGATCTCCTGCGCGGCCTGCTCGATGTCGGCTTGCGTGCGAGCGACGATCGTCACCCTCACACCCTCGCGCGCCAGCGCATGCGCGCAGGCGTAGCCGAGCCCCCGGCTGGCCGCGCAAACCAGCGCCGTCCTACCCGCGATCCCGAGATCCATGGTCGCCCTCCCCTGTTGGCTTATGGTTGTCGTCGTCGTTGTCGCCGTCCTCTTTGTCGTCAGGGCCCGGGGCGTTCAGCACCTGCCGGGCCAGCGGCACGGTAATCTCCTTGCGCGCGGCGAGCGAGGCGGCGTCGAGCGCGTCGACGATCCGCTCCGCCTCCGCGAACGAGCGTTCCATGCGCAGCAGCAGGAAGCGCACCACCTCCGGCGGCACGCGCAACTGCCGGTCGGCGAACAGCTTGATCAGCACCGCCTGGATCAGCTGGTCGTCCGGCGCGCCCAGTTCCGCGCAGGTCGCCGCCTGCAGGCGGGAGCGCAGGTCCGGCAGCTGCAGGTCCCAGCGCGCGGGGGCGCTGCGGGCGGTCAGCAGCAGATGGCCGCCGCGCTCGCGCACGACGTTGTAGAGGTGCAGCAGCCGCCGCTCGACCGCCGCCCGGTCGCGGGCGTCGGCGACCGCGCGGTCGGCGTCGTCCAGCAACAGATCGGTGCCCGCACCCAGCAGGTCCGGCGGATCGGCTGCCAGCAGACGCGCGGCATCCGCTTCCGCCGCCCCGCTGGTGTGGCGCCAGACCTGCGCCAGGTGCGTCTTGCCGCTGCCGGCCGGCCCGTGCAGCACCAGCGCCGGCTGCGGCCAGCTCGGCCACAGGTCGATCCAGGCGACGGCCGTCTGGTTAGCGTCCGCGACCAGGAAATCCTCCCGCCCCAGGGCCGGGCGGTGCGGCAGGTCGAGCGGCAATTGGGCGGGGGTACTCACGGGCTCTCCTTCCCCGCCGCGGCGGTGGCGCGCAGACGCGCGGCGGTCGCCGGGTCCCCGGGGTCGTCGCCGACGCCCAGCACGGTCGCCCGGTAGCGGTTGACGAAGAAGCGCACCGCGACCCCGATCACCGCCGCGCCCGGCACCGCCAGCAGCACGCCGACGAAGCCCAGCAGCGCCCCGCCGGCCAGCAGCGCGAAGATGATCCACACCGGGTGCAGGTTGACCCGGTCGCCGACCAGGATCGGCTGCAGGAAGTTGCCTTCGATGAACTGGCCAGTGAAGAAGATCGCCGCCACCACGAGCACCATGATGTAGCCGTCGAACTGCAGCAGCGCCATGCCGACGCTGGCGACGAAGCCGAACGTGGCGCCGACGAACGGCACGAACGACACCAGCCCGGCCATCAGTCCGATCACCAGGCCGAAGTCCAGGCCCGCGATCGTCAGCGCCGTGGCGTAGAACGCGCCCAGCGTGAGGCAAACCGTACCCACCCCGCGCACAAAGCCGGACAGCGTCTCGTCCACCTTTTCCACCTGCATGCGGATCACGTCGGCGTAGGCCGGCGGCAGCATGCCGTCGGCCGCCTTGATCAGCGCGTCCCAGTCGCGCAGCAGATAGAACGCCACGATCGGCGTGATCAACAGCAGCGAGAGCACGTTGAACAGCGCCACGCCGCCAGAGAGCACGTTGCGCAGCAGCCCGGCCGCCCAGCCGGAGAGCTTGTCCGGCAGGCTTTCGAGGTAGCTGCGCAGCCGTTCCAGGATCGCGGGATCGACCTCGGTGCGCAGCGTTTCCGACAGATCGACCACGCGCTGGCGCAGGAGGTCGATCCAGCCCGGAACCTGCTCGACGAGGCTGGTCAATTCGCCCACCACCATTGGGACCAGGAGCCCCAGCACGAGCGCCACGGCCGCCACGAAGCAGCCGGTGACGAGCGAGGTCGCGAGCGTGCGCGACAGGCCGATCCGCTCCAGCCGGTCGCACAGGGGATCCAGGAAATACGCGACCGCCATGCCGATCAGGAACGGCGCGAGCACGCCGCTCAACAGCCAAAGCGCCAACAGGATGACCGCAAGGCCGCCCAGCCAATAGAGCAGTTGGCGCTGCGGATTCATCCAGCCGCGGCCCCCTGGCCCCAGGATGTTGGCGCGATGCGGCGGACGGTCATTGCCGGGCCGGCTGCTCCGCCGGCTCGCTGTTGGTCGCGCCGTCGCCGGCCGGCTGACGACCATCGCCCTGCCCGCCATCAGCCTCGGCCGTGCGCATCTCGGCCGCGCGCAGGACCCAGTCGTTCGGATCCCCCGGCTGCCCCATCCGGTCCTGGCCGCTGGTCTGTGTGCCGCCGTCCTGCATGTCGCCGTCCTGCATGTCGCCGTCTCGGGTGTCGGCGTCGCTGCGGCGGGTCTCGACCGCGCTGGTGCTGCCGTCAGGATTGACCCGCTCCAGCACCAGGTCGCTCTGCCGAAGCGCGAGCGCGAGCTGCCGGCGCTCGCCGTAGTAAGTCATCTCTAGGCGCGCCAGCCTGCGGGTCATCGCGGTGACGGCGTAACTCTCGATCCGCGCCACGCCGTCCAAGCGTTCCCGCACCGTGACCCAGCGCTCCAGCCCGTCGATCGGCACCTCGACCTGCAGCCGGTTGCGCTGCTGGAAGTCCAGCAGGTTGGCGCGCTTCCAGGTCTCCTCGACGTCGCGGGCGACCCGGTCGGCGGCGCGCGCCAGCATCTCTGCCAGCGGCTCGTCGCGTTGCTGCTGCACGTTGTCGACCAGGGTCCGCTCCATTTCCGGGGTGCCGATGCGCGAGGTGACCACCTGCATGCTCCCCGTGAACGCCTCCGGGTCGCCGGCCAGGCGTGCCTGGGTCACCAGCACGTCCTCCGCGCCGTAGCGCTGCGCGATCGTCTTCAGCGCATCGCGGTCGCCGTCCAACGCCTCGGCCGCGCTCACCGCGCGCAGATCGCCCAGGTCGCCCAGCGGCACGACGAGCGGCACCAGCCCGGTCTGCTCCGCCCGATTCGCCCAGGCGTCCCGCCAGGGGTTGGGGTTGTCCCAGAGAACCGCCTCCTCGCCCTCGCCCCAGACCGGAAGGACCACCACCGGCTTGCTGCGCGTCTCGGCGAACGGGATGTTGTTGTCCTTCAGGAACTGCCGGATGCCCTCGGGCCGGAAGCGGAAGGTCACCTCCGCCAAGTAGCGGACGTTCGAGGTACGTTCGTTGAACACCTCGAAGTCGCGCAGCAGGTTGGCGATCCTGTCGGCGTTCAGCTCGGGCACCCCGTTCAACTCCGAGCGCAGCACCAGACGCTCCAGCATCCGGTTGAAAGCGGTGACGTGCGCCTGGTTCAGGCCCTGCTCGCGCGCGGCCGTCGCACTGTCGGCGGTGGCGTCCACCTCCACGTTCTCGACGGTGTACAGCGGGGCCTGCGCGGCCAGCGCGCCCGGCAGCAGGAACAGCGCGGCAACCAGCGGCAGCAGGCGTTTCAAGGCTCCGACCAGCGGCATTGCAAAGCGTCCTGGAACAAGTATGGTCGCGCCGGGATCGCCCTGGACGGTCACGCGTCCGGGGCGCCGAGGCAGGGCTGGCGTCATCGGGCGACAGGGTCGCCGCTTTGCCGGCCCCGCTCAAGTCCGGCGAGTGACATACGACATCACCGGGGGGCAACGCCATAACCGGGTCCCACGACGAGACCGGCGCCGACGGCGCCGCGCGGAGCGCCAAAACCGCACGGACCTATAAGGACGCGGGCGTCGACATCGACGCCGGCAACACGCTGGTCGAACGGATCAAACCGCTCGCCAAGGCGACCGCGCGTTCCGGCGCGGCCGGCGGATTGGGCGGCTTCGGCGCGCTGTTCGACCTCAAGGAGGCCGGCTTTACGGACCCGATCCTGGTCGCCGCGACAGATGGGGTCGGCACCAAGCTGAAACTGGCGATCGACAGCGGCCGGCACGACACGGTCGGCATCGACCTGGTGGCGATGTGCGCCAACGACCTGGTGGTCCAGGGCGCGGAGCCGTTACTGTTCCTGGACTACTACGCCACCGGCAAGCTGGACGTGGACGCCGCGCGCGACGTCGTCGCCGGCATCGCCGAGGGCTGCCGGCAGGCCGGCTGCGCGCTGGTCGGCGGAGAGACGGCGGAGATGCCGGGCCTCTACCATGGCAGCGACTACGACCTCGCCGGCTTCTGCGTCGGGGCCGCGGAGCGCGGGCAGATGCTCGACGGCGCGTGCGTCGAGGTCGGCGACGTCGTTCTGGGGCTGCCGTCCAGTGGTCTGCACTCGAACGGCTATTCCCTGGTCCGGCAGGTGGTCGCCGACCTCGGGCTCGCGCTCGACGGCAGCAGCCCGTTCGACGACAGCGCCAGCCTGGCCGACGCCCTGCTGACGCCGACCCGGATTTACGTGCCGGCCTGCTTGTCCGCAGCGCGCGCGGGGCTGGTCCGGGCACTGGCGCACATCACCGGCGGCGGGTTGCCGGAGAACCTGCCGCGGGTGCTGCCGGACGGGCTGGGCGCGCGGCTGGACGCCAACGCCTGGGAGCTGCCGGGCGTGTTCCGCTGGCTGACCTCCGCGGGCGGGGTGGCGCCGGACGAGCTGGCGCGCACCTTCAACTGCGGCATCGGCATGGCCGTGGTGGTCCCGCGCGACCAGGCAGAGACGGCGCTGGCCCATTTCCGCGAACAGGGCGAACAGGCGGTCCGGATCGGCGAGATCGTCGCCGAGGACCCCCACACCCCGCGGGTCGAGATCGCGAATCGGGAGGCGGCATGGCAGGCGTAAGCGCGCACGGCGACGGCGGCCCGGCCCGGGGCGCGCGCACCAGGATCGGCGTTCTGATCTCCGGGCGCGGCAGCAACCTGCAGGCGCTGATCGAGGCGGCGGCGCGGCCGGACTACCCGGCGGAGATCGCGCTCGTGATCGCGAACGTGCCGGAGGCGGCCGGGCTGGAGCGCGCGGAAGCCGCGGGCATCCCGACCCAGGTGATCGACCACCGTCTGTTCCCCAGCCGCGTCGGCTTCGAAGCGGCGCTGACCGACGCGCTCCACGTCGCCGACTGCGAACTGATCTGCCTCGCCGGGTTCATGCGGGTGCTCACAGGCGACTTCGTGGCGCGGTGGGTGGACCGGCTGATCAACATTCACCCCTCCCTGCTGCCCGCCTTCCCCGGCCGCAACACGCACGCCGAAGCGCTCGCCGCCGGGGTGCGGATCGCCGGCGCGACCGTGCACTTCGTGCGCGAGCAGGTCGACCAGGGCCCGATCATCGGCCAGGCCGCCGTGCCGGTGCTGGACGACGACGACCCCGATAGCCTGGGCGCACGCGTGCTGGCGGCGGAGCACACGCTCTACCCGCACTGCGTCCGTCTGGTTGCCGACGGCCGGGCGCGGGTCAGCGGCAACCGGGTGGAAATCTCCGGACAGGACGCGCCGCATGCGGCACTCCTGAACCCGCCGGGTGGGAATTAGCCCAGCGCGGGCGGACTTGCAGCCGGCCCGGCGGGCGGGTAAGACGGGGATCACGGGACACCGCGACTTCGCACAAGTGCGGCTGCTTACAAAAGGGACGGCGACGGGCATGGCCATGGCCAGCAAGAACGACGACGACTTCGACATGGAAGAGCACAAGAAGACCTTCCAGGGCTTCACCCGGCTGCTCACCTGGTCCACCGCCGTGATCGTGGTGGTGCTGGCCCTGATGGCGTTGTTTTTGGTCTAGAGGCGGCGCGTTTCCGAGGTACGGTCTTGGCGCCGTTAAGCATCCTTCTGGACGTTGCCTTCGCCAACCGCCCTAGGATCACGTTTTTTTAGTCACAGCATACGGCTACAGGCTGAGGTGCTTTGCGCACGATAGCGTCTCGAGGCATCGCGGGCCGGTGGTCAGCAAGGCTACCACACACGAAAACGGGCGCGGGGAGCCGATCCCCGCACCCGTTTCGTTTCTAAAACAAGATCAGTGCTTTACCCGACGATCTCGATGTCGGAGAAGAAGAACTTGATTTCGCCGGCGGCCGTCTCCGGGCTGTCGGAACCGTGCACGGAGTTGGCCTCGATGTCGCGCGCGAAGTCGGCGCGGATGGTGCCGGGCGCGGCTTCTTCCGGATTGGTCGCGCCCATCACCTCACGGTTCTTGGCGATCGCGTTCTCGCCCTCCAGGACCTGCACCACGACCGGGCCGCTGGTCATGAAGTTGACCAGGTCGTTGTAGAACTTGCGGTCCTTGTGGACGATGTAGAAGGCCTTCGCCTGCTCGTCCGTCAGCTTCAGGCGCTTCTGCGCGACGATGCGCAGGCCGGCATCCTCCAGGCGCTGGTTGATCTGGCCGGTGACGTTGCGCTCGGTGGCGTCCGGCTTGATGATCGACAGGGTCCGTTCCACGGCCATGGCGGTCTCTCGCTCCCTCGTATGAGTTCGGTGTCGGTGATCTGGGCTCGCTAGGGCCGCGCGCACGGCGCGGCCGCGCGGCGCAATTCGGGCGGCCTTATAGACCCGCCGACGCTACTGGGCAACCGGCCAGCCAGCCGTCCAATCGCGCGGAACGCCTTCCGCCACCTTCCGACGCCGCCCGCTCGCGTGCTAGAACCCGCGCGCCATGCTCAGCGTCCGCGATCTTTCCTACCGCATCGAAGGCCGCCCTCTGTTCGAGGGCGCCAACGTCACCGTCAACGGCGGCGAGAACGTCGGCCTGGTCGGCCGCAACGGCAGCGGCAAGTCCACGCTGCTGAAGCTGATCGCCGGCGAGCTGCAGCCGGACGGCGGCACCATCCAGGTGCCGACCAACAGCCAGATCGGCTACATCCGCCAGGAGGCGCCGGCCGGGGACAAGACCCTGCTGGAGACAGTGCTGGCCGCGGACAGCGAGCGCGAACGGCTGCTGGCCGAGGCGGAGACGGCCGTGGACCCCGACAGGATCGCCGAGATCCACATGCGCCTGTCGGACATCGACGCCCATTCGGCCGAGGCGCGGGCGGCGCGCATCCTGTCCGGCCTGGGCTTTTCGGACGCCGCCCAGCAGCGCCCGTGCAAGGAGTTCTCCGGCGGCTGGCGGATGCGCGTGGCGCTCGCCGCGCTGTTGTTCTCCGAGCCCGACGTGCTGCTGCTGGACGAGCCGACCAACCACCTCGACCTCGAGGCCACGATGTGGCTGGAGGGCTATCTGCGCGACTGGTCGGGGACCATGCTGCTGGTCAGCCACGACCGCCGGCTGCTCAACAAGTGCGTCGACAAGATCGCCCATCTGCAGGCCGGCACGGTCACCACCTACCAGGGCGGCTACGACCGCTTCGAGGAGACCCGGCGCGAGCAGCTGCGCCGCCAGCAGCACATGCACGAGGAGCGCGAGAAGGAGCGCGCGCGTATCCAGCGCTTCGTCGACCGCTTCCGCGCCAAGGCCGGCCGGGCCAGCCAGGCGCAGTCGCGGGTCAAGATGCTGGAGCGCATGCAGCCGATCGGCGAGGTGCAGGAGGACAAGGCGGTCCGCTTCAACTTCCCGCAACCGGACGAGCTGCCGCCGCCCCTGATCGCGCTCGACCATGTCGATGTCGGCTACGATCCTGAAAACCCGATCCTGCGCGCGCTCAACCACCGGGTCGATCAGGACGACCGGATCGCGCTTCTGGGCGCCAACGGCAACGGCAAGACCACCTTTGCGCGCCTGCTTGCCGGCCGGCTGCAGCCGCTCAAGGGCAAGATGACCACGCCCGGCAAGCTGCGGATCGGCTACTTCTCCCAGGACCAGGCAGACGAACTGGACTTGGCCCAGACGCCGGTCGCACACATGGCCGAGGTCATGCCCAGCGCCAACAAGACCAACGTGCGCGCGCACCTCGGGCGGTTCGGCTTCACCCAGGAGAAGGCCGACGTCGCCGTGGGCAACCTGTCGGGCGGGGAGAAGGCGCGGCTGTTGTTCGCGCTGATGACCCGCCATGCCCCGCACCTCTTAATCCTGGACGAGCCAACCAACCACCTGGACATCGAGGCGCGCCAGGCGCTGATCGAGGCGCTCAACGAGTTCCAGGGCGCGGTCGTGCTGATCACCCACGATCCGCACCTGATCGAACTGGTGGTCGACCGGCTGTGGATCGTCGCCGATCGCACGGCCAAGCAGTTCGACGGCGACCTGGAGGCCTATCGCCAGCAGCTCCTAGAGCAGCGCCGGGCCGAGCGCGCGGCCGCCAAACGCCAGCAGGACGCCCAAAAGGACAAGACCGACCCGGCGAACGGCAAGCCGGCGAAGGACGACGGCCTGTCGAAGAAGGAACGCCGCAAGCAAGCCGCCGAGGCGCGCGCGCAGACCAAGCAGCTGCGCAACGAAGCCAAGAAGCTGGAAGGCGACATCGAGAAGCTGACCGACAAGCAGCGCGAGATCGAGGCCAAGCTGGCCGACCCCAAGGTCTACAACGGCCCGACCGCCGACCTGCAGGAGCTCCAGGTCGCCCACGGCAAGGTCAAGGACCAGCTCGCCAAGGCCGAGGAGCGCTGGCTGGAGCTGCAGGAGCAGCTGGAAGAAGCGGGGTAGCGGGGTAGCGGGGCCCGGGCCGCCGGCGTCAGCCGAGCTTGGCCAGGCGTAGCTTGCAAACACCGCGTGTCATGGCTTATCGGCGCCCGCTGTTGGCGGAGTAGTTGCCGCGTCGGGTGATTCCCGTACCGGCTGGTTGTGACCCGAAGCTGCCCAAAAGCTCTCAGCTTCGGCGCGGTTGGGTGAGCCAGCCCGGCTGTAAATCCGCGTCCGGCACCGACCGCGCGCGTCATCGATTAGAGCGTGTTTTGACGCCAATCATTGTTGTTCCGGTTGCAGATCCGAAGTCTCGTAAAATAACCGGTCGTATAGCTAGATTTAACTAAATATGAGCGTATGTTTTGTGCAGTGAGAAAGGTTCAACTCGGTCTGGATGATTAAAATTGCGTAAAGAGAAGCAGGCGCCTGTCACATGGTTAGGGGTTTTCGCTGTCCTCGGTGTCTTCGCCGTAATCGCGCTTGTTGCTGGCCAAGCGTACCGTGATGCCCGTCGCGAGATGCGAATCCGCGCCAACGAGGAGGCGCGCCTGATCGCGGAGTATAGTGACCGGACCTTCCAGGCCGTCGATATTGTCCTGCAACAATTAGTAAATCGCTATGAAGTCAAGCCTTGGAATGAAATCACTAACAACAGACCCATCTGGCATCAACTTAATGAATTATCAGAAGCTCTGCCGCAAATGCGGTCGATCTGGTTCACTGATCAAAATGGCTACATGCAAATATACTCGGGACAATGGCCGACGCCACAGCACGATTCGATCGATCGGGACTACTTCGCGGCGCATGCGTCAGGCTCAATTGTGGGGCTGCACCTCGCCGAACCACTGGCCGGGAAGTACACTGGCCGCTGGTTCGTCCCCGTTAGCCGTGCCTTCATCGCAGCGGAGCACTCGTTTCGCGGCGTGATCACGGCGGCCGTGGAACCGGCCTACTACATCCCGAAACTTCGAGAGCACAGCGTATGCGATCAGTGTTCGGTGACGGTGGCCAGGAATGACGGCGTCGTCCTGATGGGCGCTGATCCCGATAGCGGCGTGATCGATCCGGCCGATGTCCCGAACGAGCGCCTTTCGGACTCTGGAACGCAGGTGCGCGGCAATTCAGAGCCGGCGGTTTTTGCGTCAACGGTGCTGGACGCGCGCATGAGAAGCGAAATGTATGGTCTTATGGTGGAGGTTACAGTCCCGCACCAAGCGGTGACGGCCCTGTGGTGGGAGCGGACGCGCTACCTTTATCTGATCGGAAGTCTTGCGGGTATAGGCCTTCTCTTCTTGTTGTATCGCGCCCGTGCGTACGAGCGTGCGCTTATCGAGGCGCGGGAGGAGGCCGATGCAGCGCGTGCCGCCCACGATCAGGCGAACCATGCCAAGTCCGAGTTTTTGGCGACCATGAGCCACGAACTCCGGACGCCGCTCAACGCGGTGCTCGGCTTTGCCGAGTTGATCCGGGACCAGGTCATGGGGCCGGGCAACCCGCGTTACCGGACCTTCGCAAGCGATATTCATGACAGCGGGAGCCACCTGCTGTCGCTGCTCAACGATATTCTCGATCTGTCCAAGATTGAGGCTGGCCGTTTCGACCTCGCAGAGGCATCCGTCAACCTGGATGAGGTATTCGAGAGCACACGGAAGCTGACCACCGGCCGGGCGTCGCAGGGCCGCGTTGCCCTGGATATGCAAGCAAGTGGTTTCGTTATGCAGGCCGACGAGCGGGCGCTCAAACAGATGCTCCTCAACCTCGTCACCAACGCGATCAAGTTCACGCCGGAAGGCGGCCGGGTGACCGTGAGCGCGATCGCCGACGACAAATCCGTGCGGATCCGGATCGAGGACACAGGGTCCGGCATGACCCCGGAACAGGTCGCGCAAAGTCGGGAGAAGTTCGGGCAAGCGAGCGCGCACCACCAGAGCCAGGGGGAAGGCACAGGGCTGGGCTTGAACGTAACCGCCGCGCTGGCGGGGCTTCACGGCGGCGACCTGCTGATCGATAGCGTGCGAGGGGAAGGAACCATCGTCACAATTTCCTTGCCACCGGAGCGCCTGTTAAGTCGCGTTCATCCATGTCCCGACGCTGAAAACATTTCAAACGCTTAGAGTGATGGCTTAACCGCCGGCAATGAAAGTATCTGTGAATGCTTCCGATATTAGTTCATGGCCAATCCTCGGCGAACGCGCGTCGGAAAGGTTAGTCGCAGATTCCAGGAAACTGCCTACAAGTTGCGCACGCCCATCGCGGTCGACGTGGATCTTCCGGCTCGGTCCGCCATAGAACCGCTGGGCCAATTTTTGGCGAGGTTCGGCTGGCGTGGGGGCATCTGCCGTTGACGTGAGGTTTTATTCCCGGTGCAACGCCGAGTGGCCGGCTGACCTGATGCCGATTGACAAGCGCAAGGCCACAACAATCCGGCTGTGTCAGGGATTTGCATGCCCAAATGGCTTGAAGCGCGAAAGCAAGGCGTTATCTACAAGGGGTTGATGTGTTCCAGACTGTTGCCCTAATCGACGACGACTCCTGGCAGCGCCGGCGGATTTGTGCGGCACTTGAACGGGAAGCGTTGACCGTCGTGGAACACGAACCCGAACATCTGAGCCGGCAGGATTTGAGCGGGCACGCCCACGACGTCTTCGTGGTCGATATTGTGATGCCAGTTTTCGATGGCATCGAAGTTATCCGCAAAGTACGTGGCGCGGGCTATCCGGCGACCATTATAGCTTACACTGCAGATTACCCTGAATACGTGCCGTACGCCTCGAAATTGGGTGCCGACGAGAGTTTGTCGGTCAGTCGGGAAGATGGGTTTCAGCAGCTGATCGAAACCGTGCGCGCATACGCTTCGACGAAGGACTGAGGCTCCCGACAGTGGCCAGATCGACACATCCGGACGTGAAGTGGCGCGAGGCCAACGTGCCAACTGCCATTTTATGAGGGCCAGATAACGGGATTTTCGGGATCTGCCCGTGATGCAGATACGCGTAATGACCGCTCATGGCCCACCGCAGCAGTGGCGTCCAAGGCGACCATGGCCCGGTCTCCGAGTGACTTCGGACATCATGGCGTCGGCTTCACGGCGGCGATTGTAGGCGGCGCTCCAAAGCCACCTGGTGCCCATCGGCGACGCGAGCGGCGGCGCGGGCGGCGCCCGCGCGTCAGCCTGCCGCCATCTGCTGCTGGAAGGCCAGGAACAGCGGTTTCAGGTGGGAGATGTCGAAGCCCTGGGCGTAGGCTTCCGCCAGCACCGTGTCGATCTCGCGGCCCTCGTGGCAGACTTGGGCGAGGCCCCAGAGCACGAGCGAGCGCGGGCCGGACTTACAGTGGGCCAGCACCGGGCCCGAGCTTTCCTTCAGCGCCTGCTGGAAGCTCGACACCAGTTCGGGGCTCAGCTGGTCCGGGGTCATCGGCAGGTAGTGGTAGGCGAGCCCGGCGGCCTCGGCGGCTTGCGCGCAAGCCTGGGCGGTCGGCTGCTCGGGACCGCCCTCGTGGTCCGGGCGGTTGTTGATCACCGTGGTGTAGCCGGCCTCGGCGGCGGCCTGCATGTCGCCCGGCTGCAATTGCCCGGCGACGGCGAAACTCTCGGTGATCCGGCGCGCGTCCATGGGTCTTCGCTCCCCCAAGCAATCGTTTTGGTTCGTTCTCGTAGTGGATCAGATGACCCGACGCGCGCCCGCGGGCAAGAGCGCCTCAGGCGCCCTTCTGCCAGCGCCCGCGTTCGTCCTGCTGCCAGTAGGTCAGGTCGTGTCCGGCCTGGCGGTAGGCTTTCCAACGCTGCCGGGCGGCCTGGACCGCCTCGGGATCGTTGCCGTCGAACATCTCGGCGATCAGGCCGAACGCCTCCGGCCGGTCGGTCGTGGCGCCGTCGACCAGGAAGGCGACGTGCGCGGCATTCGGGTTTTCGTCCACCGCCGTCAGCCAGATCGGCTGGTGCTCGGCATAGCCGTCGTTGGCCGAGCCGTGCGGCAGGAAGCCCTTGTCGTCGTAGGTCCAGAGGTGCTGGTTGAGCTGTTCGACCCGCGCCTGCGACCCGGCGATGACGACCGCCCGCCAGTCCCGCCCCAACGCCCGCTCCAACAGCTGCGGCAGCGCCTGCTCCAGGCGCGTCCGGGTCAGGTGGTAGAAGCGCACTTCGGTCATGTCACCGCGATCGGTCCGGGAGAGAGGGGACCCGCCGGCACGTTCGTTTGCACACGCGCCCGCCGTTCGATCGGCATGATCCGGGCGCGCGCCCTACCGTTCGAACCGGTCGGCGACGAAGCGGTCGAGCAGGCGCACGCCGAAACCGGTGCCGCCCTTGGGCACGGTGGGCGCGTCCTTGGTCGACCAGGTGACGCCGGCGATGTCCAGGTGGGCCCACTTCGTCCCCTTCTGGACGAACCGGCGCAGGAACTGGGCCGCGGCCGTGGAACTCGCGTTGCGGCCGTCGCCGACATTCTTCATGTCGGCGATGTCGGAGTTGATGTCCTTGTCGTACTCGTCGTCCATCGGCAGGCGCCAGAGCCGCTCGCCGACCGCCTCCCCGGCGTCGGTCAGCTGCCGGGCCAGGTCGTCGTCGTTGGCGAACAGCCCGGCCCGGCGGTTGCCCAGCGCGACCAGCACCGCGCCGGTCAGGGTCGCCAGGTTGACCATCGTCTCCGGCTGGTAGGTCTGCTGGGTGTACCAAAGCGCGTCGGCCAGCACGAGGCGCCCTTCCGCGTCGGTGTTGTGCACCTCGATCGTCTGGCCCGACATCGAGGTCAGCACGTCGCCCGGACGGTAGGCGGCCGCGCCCGGCATGTTCTCCACCAGGCCGACCACGCCGACCGCGTTCAGCTTGGCCTTACGCCCGGCGAGCGCCTTGATCAGGCCGACGGTGACGCCGGCCCCACCCATGTCCCACTTCATGTCGCCCATGCCCTGGGCGGGCTTGAGCGAGATGCCGCCGGAATCGAAGCACACGCCCTTACCCACGACGGCGAGCGGCGTCTTCTTCCCGGACCCGCCCTGCCAGCGCATCGTCACCAGCTTGGGCTCCTTGTCGGAGCCCTGAGCGACGGCCAGTAGCGCGCCCATGGAGAGCTTGCGCATCGCCTTGGCGTCCAGCACCTCGACCTCGACGCCGAGCTCCTCCAGCTTGCGGCACTCGGCAGCCAGATTCTCGGGGGTCAGCACGTTGGCGGGCTCGCTGACGAGGTCGCGGGTCATTTCGACCCCGTCGGCGACCTTCTCCAGCGGCCGGTAGGCGTTCTCGGCGTCCTTCTTGTGCGACAGCGCAACCGCGAACTGGGTCAGGGTCGGCTTGTCCTCGGCCTTTTCCTGGGTGCGGTACTTGTCGAAGCGGTAGCTGCGCAGGCGCGCCCCCAGGCCCAGGCGTGCGGCTGCCTGCGGCCCGCTGACCGGCGCGCCCGGCAGTTGATCCAGCACGAAGGTGGCCTGGCTCTCGCCCGCGGCGTTCAGCCGGGCGATCAGCTCGCCCCCGATCGCCTCCAGGTCGCCCGCGTCCAGCTCGTCCGGCTGGCCCAGGCCGACCAGCAGCACCCGGCTGTTCTCCACGCCCGACGGCGCCAGCAGCTCCAGCAGCTGCCGCTTGTCGCCCTTGAACCTGCCCGAGGCCTTGATCGCGCGGGTCAGCGCGCCGCCGGTCGCGTCGTCGAGCTTCTGGGCGCTGGCGGTCAGCGCCCCGTCAGCGGTGACGCCGACGCAGACCGCGTTGCTGGTGGGCAGGTCGTGGCTGGTGAAGGCGACTTTCATGGGCCAGGAAAGCCTTTCGAAGAGGTGTCGGGGCCGGTTGCGGGCTGCCGGGTGCGCCGGGCCAACTTCCGGGGTTTGCGATAGACGCGGGCGCGTGCACCTGTCAATGCACACGGCCTCCGGGTGACGGCCGCGCGACCGGCCGGCGATGGGGCGTTGTGAGGGCGCCGCGCCATCCCTATAGTTCGCGCGCACGTGAACGCATGTCCCGCAAAGGCAACTCTATGGGTCGTCTCTTCTCCCGACTGACCGGTTTCCTCGCCCTCATCGTGCTGACGACCGGCGCCGTGCAACCGGCCGCTGCCCAGCAAAGCCTGCGCGCCGCGGCGGTGGTCAACGACCGGGTGATTTCGCAACTCGACGTGGAGATGCGGATGCGGCTGATCATGCTGTCCGCCAACATTTCCCCGCAGGACGCCAATCGCGCGCGCCTGCGCGATCAGGTCATGCGCAACCTGATCAACGAACAGCTGCAATTGCAGGCCGCCGAGCGGTTCGGCTTCTCGGTCAGCGAGGAGGAAATCGATCAGGCGGTCCAGCGCGTGGCGCAGAACAACAACATGTCGGCCGATCAGTTCCTGTCGATCCTGCGGCAGAACAACGTCACGATCGAAACCTTCCGCGAACAGCTTCGCGCCAACCTGGCGTGGCAGAAGGTGATTCAAAACCGGCTGGCGCGCGACGTCACGATCTCCGACGAAGACATTGACGATGCGGTCGCGCGCTACCGCTCCCGCCAGGGCGAGCAACAGTACCGGGTGCGCGAGATCTTCCTGGCGGTCGACGACCAGCAGGAGCTGTCGCGCGTGCGCCAGACCGCGCAGCGGCTGATGCAGCAGCTTCGCCAGGGCGCCGAGTTCGGCGCGCTGGCCCGGCAGTTCTCGCAGGCGCCCACCGCCGCCGACAACGGTGTGATCGGCTGGGTGACGCCGGAGAACCTGCCCGAGGCGGTGGCCGAACGGGTGACCGAGATGCAACCCGGCCAGCTGGTCGGCCCGGTCCGCGGGTACAGCGGCCTGCATATCGTGAACCTGCTCGACACCCGCGTGCTCTCCCCCGGCAACGAGACGGTCGACCTCCGGCAGCTATTCACAGCCGTGCCGGAAGACGCCGGCGAAGAGGCCGTGGCGGAGGCGAAACAGCGCCTCCAGCAACTGGCCGAACCGGCGGAGGGCTGCAGCAACTTCGCCACCCTCACAGACGATACCGACGCCGCGCGCACTAGCGACCTGGGCGAGGTCAAGATGAGCGCGCTCCCCGACGACATCCGGCCGAAGGTCGCCGATCTGCCGCTCGAGACGCCCTCGGAGCCGCTGCAGGTCGCCGGCGGCTACGCGGTCCTGATGGTCTGCGAGCGCAGCGGCGGCATCGACCGGCAGCAAATCCGGCAGAACCTTCAACAGGAGCGCCTCAACATGCTGGCGCAGCGCTACATGCGCGACCTGCGCCGGCAGGCCAACATCGAGGTCCAGATGGGCGACGAGCGGCGCAACCTGCAGGACGCGGGCTGACGGATCGGCGCATGAACGACGCCCACGCTCCATCCCGGCCGCCGTCGGGCGGGACAGCCGAGGCCCCGCTCGCGCTCACGATGGGCGAACCGGCGGGCATCGGCGGCGAGATCGCTCTTAGAGCCTGGCTGCGCCGCACCGAGGACGGCCTGACGCCGTTCGTGCTGCTGGACGATCCCGACCGCCTGCGCACCCTCGCCGCCCGGCTCGGCTGGTCGGTGCCGGTGGTCGAGGTGGCGCGGGCCGGCGATGCCTCGCGTGCGTTCGCCGACGCGCTCCCCGTGCTCCCGCACCGCCTGCCGGTGCGCCCAGAACCGGGCCGGCCGACCGGCGCGACGGCCGACTCCGTGCTGGCCAGCATCCGGGAGGCCGTCCGCCTGACCCGGGCGGGCGAGACGGCGGCGGTGGTGACCAACCCGATCGCCAAACACGTGCTGACGGCGGCCGGCTTCGACCATCCGGGCCACACCGAATACCTTGCCTGGCTGGCGGCCGATGGCGGGCCGGTGCCGGAGCCTGTGATGCTGCTGACCTGCCCGGAGCTGAGCGTCGTGCCGGTGACGATCCACATCCCGCTATCGGAGGTGCCCCGGCGCCTGACCCAGGCCGGGATCGTCCACGCCGGCCGGGTCACCGCGCAGGCGATGGCGCGCGATTTCGGCATCGACCGGCCGCGCCTGGCGGTCGCCGGGCTGAACCCGCACGCGGGCGAGAACGGGACCATCGGGCGCGAGGATATCGACGTTGTGGCCCCCGCCTGCGAGACGCTGCGCGCAGAGGGGATCGATGTCGCAGGACCGCTGAGCGCGGACACGCTGTTTCACGCGCGCGCCCGGGCGGGCTACGACGCGGCCCTGTGCATGTTCCACGACCAGGCGCTGATCCCGATCAAGACGATCGACTTCGCCCGGGGGGTGAACGCGACCCTGGGGCTGCCGTTCGTGCGCACCTCGCCGGACCATGGAACGGCCTTCGCCATCGCAGGCACCGGGGAAGCGGACCCGACCAGCCTGATCGAGGCGCTGAAAACCGCCCGGCGGATGGCCCGGGGCCGCGCCCGTCACCTGACCGCCGGCTGAGCCGCGCGCCATGGCGGAGACGCCCGCCCCGCTGCCGCCCTTGCGCGAGACGATCCGCCGGTACGGCCTGGACGCGCGCAAGAGCCTGGGCCAGCACTTCCTGCTCGACCTCAACCTGACGGCCAAGATCGCGCGCACGGCGGGCGACCTCGCCCCCGGCACGACGATCGAGATCGGCCCGGGTCCGGGCGGCTTAACCCGGTCGCTGTTGAGCGAAGGGGCCGGCCGCGTGGTCGCGGTGGAACGGGACGATCGCTGCCTGGCGGCCCTGGCCGAGCTCGCCGACGCCTACCCCGGCCGGCTGGAGACGCGCGCCGGGGACGCCCTGGAGACGCCGCTGGCCGCGTTGGGCCCGGCGCCAAGGCGGGTGGTGGCGAACCTGCCCTACAACATCTCGACCGCCCTCCTGACCAACTGGCTGGACGAGATCGCCCAAGACCCGGACGTGGTCGAGACGCTGGTGCTGATGTTCCAGAAGGAGGTCGCCGAGCGCCTGGTCGCCCAGCCGCGGACCAAGGATTACGGCCGGCTCAGCGTGCTCACCCAGTGGCTGACCCACGCCCGGATCGCGTTCAACGTGCCTCGGGACGCGTTCACGCCGCCGCCCAAGATCGTCTCCAGCGTGGTCAAGCTCGACCCACGCGCCCAGCCGTTGGCCCCGGCCGACCCCGCAGTGCTGCAGCGGGTGACGGCGGCCGCGTTCAACCAGCGCCG
>CAYRCO010000003.1:18276-45346 GCA_964422775.1 uncultured Rhodovibrio sp. | reverse complement strand
CCGCCCAACCGCCTGCCGGCAACGGCCGACCGGGGAGCGGTGATGACGGCCGCCCAGGGGCTGGAGCGGACGGGCCGTAACGCTGCGGCCGCGCAGGCCTACGCCGCGATCCTGACGCGCTGGCCGGCGCTCTACGCCGCACGGATCGGCCGGGGCAACGCGCTCTACGCGCTGGGCCGCTACGGCGAAGCCGCCCGGGCGCTGCGCACGGCGACCGAGCGCCGCCCGGCCGCGCCGGAAGCCTGGAACAACCTCGCCTACGCCGAAGCGGCCCGGGGCGATCTGGAGGCCGCGCTCAGCGCCGCCCGGACGGCTGTCGACAAGGCGCAGGCCGCCGGGTTCGACGGCACGGCGATGGCCCGCTACCGCGACACCCTGCAGGAGATCCGTGACAAGGCCGCCCGACAACCCGAGCAGCGCGACGCGCGCCGACTCCGCGGCCTCGCGGGTTAACTGCCCTTGCCTTCCAGATCGCGACGGCGGCGCAGGTACTCTTCCCGCTCGATCTCGCCGCGGGCGTAGCGCTCGTCCAGGATCGCGCGCGCCTGCCCCTCGGCGGCGTCGCGCCCTTGGCCGCGCTCGCCCATGTGCCAGAAATGACGCAGCGCCAGGATGCCGGCGACGACGACCGCGACGGCGGCCGCTAGCATCAGGATGCCCATGAACGGGCCCCACCAGGTGCCCATGCCGTGCCCGCCGTACATGCCGCGCCCGTACATGCCCTGCCCCTGCTGCGCTAGCGCAGGCGCCGCGGCGAAGATCAGGGTCCCGGCCCCGGCGCCGCGCGCCAGCAGGCGTTTGGCTTGTTCCCGCATCGGTGTCTCCATCGTTCGTGGTGTTGTCCACCTGCTCTTTCGGTGGCCTCACCTATGCTTAAGCGACCGCGCTACGCTCTTCGCGCCGTCTCGACCTTAACGCCCTTTTAAGCGCCAACGTGGCATATTTAGCCCCAGATAGCGAATACAGACGCATTCACTTGTGGACGAAGCTGGGGAAAACCCTGTGGACGAAAATCGCAATTCCGGCGCGAATCGGGCGTTCAGCCCCTACCTCCGCAGACCGATCCGGAGCCTGGACGAGGTCCAGCACGACGACCGGCGCGGCGATACCGACGTTGGCGAGCAGGCGGGCGAGCGCCTCGACAACAATGTCTTCCGGATGAGCCAGGGCCGCTGATCGCCTGAGCGAGACAGGCGCGGCGCGCGCGCCCCGGCGGCCCGCTCGTTTCGCCGCGCGCTTGTTTCGCCGCCCGCTTGTTTCGCCGCCCGCATCGCGCCACCTTGGCCCCATGCCCGACGGCGCCGAAGCCACCCGTATCGACGTCATCTCCGAAATCGCCCAGGTCGACGCGGCCCAGTGGGACGCGTGCGCGGGCGACGCCGACCCGTTCGTCTCCCACGCCTTCCTGGATGCCCTGGAGCAGAGCGGCTCGGCCGTCGGCGACCGCGGCTGGCTCCCCCAGCACTTGGTCGCGCGCAACGCCGACGGCCGCGTGGTCGGCGCCGCCCCGCTTTACCTGAAGAGCCACTCCTACGGCGAGTACGTGTTCGACTGGGGCTGGGCCGACGCCTACGAGCGCGCAGGCGGGCGGTATTATCCCAAGCTGCAGTGCGCCGTGCCGTTCACGCCGGTGACCGGGCCGCGGCTGCTGGTCAACCAGGCGGTGCCGGAAGCGACGCGCGACTCGGTCGCCGACGCGCTGGTCGGCGGCTTGGAAGAAGTCGCGCGCCGGCACAGCGTGTCGTCCCTGCACGTGACCTTCCCCACGCGGGGCGAGCGCGACCGCCTGGCTGAGGCCGACTTCCTGCCGCGCATGGGCCTGCAGTACCACCTGCACAACCCCGGCTATCAGAGCTTCGACGACTTCCTCGCCGCCCTGCAGAGCCGCAAGCGCAAGCAGATCAAGCGCGAGCGTCGGGAGGTCGCCGACTCCGGCCTGCGCCTGCGCCGGCTGACCGGCAGCGACCTGGAGACGCGGCACTGGGATGCCTTCTACGCGTTCTACCTGCGCACCGCCGACAAGCGCTGGGGCTTTCCCTACCTGACGGAAGAATTCTTCCACGAGATCGGCCGGCGGATGCCCGAGCGCATCCTGCTGGTGATGGCGGAGGAAGCCGACGGTACGCCGGTCGCGGGCGCCCTCAACCTGATCGGCCGGCACGCGCTTTACGGCCGGAACTGGGGCGCGATCGAGGAGTACGACTTCCTGCACTTCGAGGCCTGCTACTACCAGGCGATCGAGTTCGCGATTCAGAAAGGCCTGTCGCGCGTCGAAGCGGGCGCGCAGGGCGAGCACAAGATCCAACGCGGCTACCTGCCGGTCGCCACCCACTCCGCCCACTGGATCGCCGACCCGGCCCTTGAGCAGGCCGTGAGCGACTTCCTCACGCGCGAACGCCGCGCGGTCGAGCGCCAGATCGCCGGGCTCAGCCAGCACAGCCCGTATAAGAGCCCCGAGTCGTAGGGCGGGGGTCGCACAGCAACACGCCGCTTGGCGGTGCCGCTCGCCCAGCCCGCGCCCAGTGGATCGCCGCTTGCTGGCCGAATCCACCCTACGAGGATTAGCAGAGCGCCTCGGCGGATCCCCTCTCCCTTGAGGGGAGAGGGGATTTTGGCGTGGCGCCAACCGAACGCGAAAAGCCCCCGCCGGCGCGTAGCCGACGGGGGCGTTTTCCTTTAGGCGGATGCAGCTAGCGGTCGGTGCTACTGCACCAGTTCGGGCTTGCTTTCTTCCTGCGCGCCGCCGCCGCCGGAGCCGGAGTCGTCGTCCGTCCCCTTGCTGCGGCGGCCGCCGCCGCCGGAGCCGCCGCCCTTGTTGGAGCCGCCGCCGGAGCCCTGCTCGAAGAACTCGAAGGTCGGCTTGTCGGTCTCCGGGTCGATCGAGACCCGGACGACCCCGCCCTTGGCGAGCTTGCCGAACAGCAGTTCCTCGGCGAGCGGCTTCTTGATGTGATCCTGGATCACGCGGCCCAGCGGGCGGGCACCGTAGAGCATGTCGTAGCCGTTATTGGCGAGCCACTGGCGCGACTCGTCGGTCAGCTCGATGGTCACGTTGCGGTCGGCGAGCTGCGCCTCCAGCTCCATGACGAACTTGTCGACCACGCGGCTGATGATCTCCTGGTCCAGGTTGCGGAACGGGATCACCGCGTCGAGGCGGTTGCGGAACTCCGGCGTGAACAGGCGGTTGATCGCCTCCTCGTCGTCGCCGGTGCGGCCCTCCTCCTGGACGAAGCCCATGGCCGGCTTGGCCATGTCGGCGGCGCCGGCGTTCGTGGTCATGATGAGGATCACGTTGCGGAAATCGACTTCCTTGCCGTTGTGATCCGTCATCTTGCCGTAGTCCATGACCTGCAGCAGCACGTTGAACAGGTCCGGGTGCGCCTTTTCGATCTCGTCCAGCAGCAGGACGCAGTGCGGATGCTGGTCGATCGCGTCGGTCAGCAGGCCGCCCTGGTCGAACCCGACGTAGCCCGGAGGCGCGCCGATCAGGCGGCTGACCGAGTGGCGCTCCATGTACTCGGACATGTCGAAACGGGTCAGCTGGATGCCGAGCGAACGGGACAGCTGCTTGGCCACCTCGGTCTTGCCCACGCCGGTCGGGCCGGAGAACAGGTAGTTGCCGATCGGCTTCTCCGGCTCGCGCAGGCCGGCGCGGGACAGCTTGATCGCGCTCGACAGCGCCTCGATCGCCTGATCCTGGCCGAACACCATGGTCTTGAGGTCGCGTTCCAGGTTCTGCAGCGCGGCCCGGTCGTCCTTGGACACCGACTTCGGCGGGATCCGGGCGATCTTGGCGACGATGTTCTCGACCTCCTTCACGCCGACCGTCTTGCGGCGCTTGGAGTCCGGCAGCAGCATCTGCGCCGCGCCCACCTCGTCGATCACGTCGATCGCCTTGTCGGGCAGCTTGCGGTCGGAGATGTACTTCGCCGACAGTTCCACCGCCGAGCGGATCGCCTCGTTGGTGAACTTCACCCGGTGGTGCTTTTCGTAGTGCGGCTTGAGACCGCGCAGAATCTTGACCGCGTCCTCGACCGTCGGCTCGGTGACGTCGATCTTCTGGAAGCGCCGGACCAGCGCCCGGTCCTTCTCGAAGTGGTTGCGGTATTCTTTGTAGGTCGTCGAACCGATGCACCGCAGGGTACCGCTCTGCAGCGCGGGCTTCAGCAGGTTGGAGGCGTCCATCGCCCCACCGCTGGTCGCGCCGGCGCCGATCACGGTGTGGATCTCGTCGATGAACAGGATCGCGTGGTCCTGCTGCTCGAGTTCCTGCAGGACCGCCTTGACACGCTCCTCGAAGTCGCCGCGATAGCGCGTGCCGGCGAGCAGCGCGCCCATGTCGAGCGAAAAGATCTGCGCGTCGGAGAGTACGTGCGGCACGTCGCCGGTAACGATCCGGCGGGCCAAGCCCTCCGCCAGCGCGGTCTTGCCCACGCCGGGATCGCCGACGTAGAGCGGATTGTTCTTGGTCCGGCGGCACAGCACCTGGATCGTCCGCTCGACCTCGTGGTCGCGGCCGATCAACGGGTCGATCTTGCCGTCCTCGGCCTTCTGGTTGAGGTCGATGCAGTAGGCGTCGAGCGCCTCGTGACCCTTCCGGACCACCTTTTCACCCTGCTGTTCGTCGTCCGCGCCGTCCACGTTGCGTGCCTCGCTGCGTCCGGCAACCTTCGCGATGCCGTGTGAGATGTAGTTGACCGCGTCCAGCCGGGTCATCTCCTGCTCCTGCAGGAAGTACACGGCGTGGCTCTCGCGCTCGGAGAACATGGCGACCAGCACGTTGGCGCCGGTCACCTCTTCACGCCCGCTGGACTGGACGTGAATGGCAGCGCGCTGCAGCACCCGCTGGAAGCCCGCGGTGGGCTTGGCGTCGCCGACCTGGGTGGTGATCAGGTTGGACAGTTCGTTGTCCAGATAGTCGTTCAGGTCGTTGCGCAGCCGGTCGAGGTCGACGCCGCACGCGCGCAGCACCGCCACCGCGTCCGGATCCTCGATGAGCGCCAGGGCCAAGTGCTCGAGCGTGGCGTACTCGTGCCGCCGCTCGTTAGCGTAGGCCAGAGCGCGATGGAGCGTTTGTTCGAGGTTTGCCGAGAGCATCCGCGGCCTATTCCTTCTCTAGCGTACATTGCAGAGGGTGCTGGTGCTTCCGGGCGTAGTCTATCACCTGAGTTACCTTTGTCTCAGCCACTTCGTAGCTGTAGACGCCGCATACCCCAACGCCCCGGTGATGCACGTGCAGCATGATCTCGGTCGCTTCCTCGCGACTCTTGCTGAAGAAGCTTTCAAGGACGTGAACGACGAACTCCATCGGTGTGTAATCGTCGTTCAGCATCAAGACCTTGTACATGGACGGCTTTTTCGTCTTCGAGCGGGTCTTGACCACGACGTTGGTCGAGGTCCCCCCGTCCGAGCCGTCGCCCGGGTTCTGGTCTTGATCCTTGCGTTCGCTCATGGCCGTGAGGTCGACCTGCCCTTTGCGCCCGCGGGCCGGCCGAGCGCGCTTGGCGGCCGGCCGCGCCGTGTGTGTCTGTCGAATGATATTGCCTGTCGCGCCTGCTTGGGAAGCCCCGCGCCGCGGAGCGTGCTGCTTGTCGCACGCGTGACCACCGTGCCTGGGACGGTGCCGGCCTGACAGGCTGGGCCTGATGCCCGCGTCGCCGTGTCCCGCCAGCCGACCTAGGCGCCAGGGGGTCGCGCGTCCGATAGTTGGACTCTAGGACGCCGGGCGGGCCAGTTCCAGCCCCGCAGGCCCCTCACCTGGACAAACGCCCGGAACGAGCGCGAAGTTCGCGCGAAACCGGCTGCACCGCCGCGGCTGACGCGTCACAATGCCTCAGGCGGCGCGCGCCGCCGTGCATGAGCGCTGCGCATGAGAGGTCACGCGCCAACCATGGTCGACTCCCCGGCTTCCCGATCCGCCGACCCGACCACTCTGCTCGACCTATTGGGCGACCTCGCCGAAGGCGGCGACCGCGTGGCGGTGCGTGCCTTCACCACCGACGGTGAGGACCGCCTGACCTACCGCGAGTTGGACGCAAGCGCGCGCCGGCTGGCCGGCGGTCTGCAGGCGCGCGGCCTGTCGGCCGGCGCGTTTGTCGCGATCTACGCGCCGAACTCGGCGCGCTGGGTCCAGGCGCGCCTGGGCGTGCTGCTGGCGGGTGGGGTCGCCGTCTCGCTCGACAGCGACCTGGGCCGCGAGGCGCTCCGCCTGCAACTCGCCGACAGCGACCCGAGGGTGATCGTGACGGTGCGCCAGCATCTTGACGACCTGGACGCCGCCGGCGTGCTCGACGGGCGCGACGTCTGGCTGCTCGACGCCGAACCCGAGGCGGACGCGCGTAGCTGGCGCAACCTGCTGGGCGAGCCGATCGGCGCCCTGCCCCGGATCGATCCCGACCAGACCGCCTCACTGTTCTACACCAGCGGCACGACCGGTCCGCCCAAGGGCGTGCCGCTCAGCCATCGCAACATCGTCGGCAACCTGCAGGCGATCCTGGCGCTGAGCGTGGTCGGCACGGGCGACCGGGTGCTGCTGCCGCTGCCGCTGCACCACTCCTACCCGTTCATCGTCGGCTTGCTAGTGCCGCTGATCGTGGGTGCGACACAGGTCCAGCCGAGCGGCATCAGCGGGCCGGAAATCCGCCACGCGCTGGCGGAAGGCGGCGTCGACATCGTGGTCGGCGTGCCGCGCCTGTACGACACGCTCGCCCAAGGGTTGACCGCCCGGCTGCGCGATGGCGGCCAGGTGGAGAAGGCGATGTATCGGCTGCTGCGCCTGTCCGGCTGGCTGCGGCGCCGGTTCGGCGTGCTTTGGGGCCGCAGGCTGCTGCGTCCGCTGCACAAGCGCCTGGCGCCCAATCTGCGGCTGATGGCGTCCGGCGGGGCCAAGCTGGAGGCGGAGACGGCGCACACGCTGGAAGCCTTCGGCTGGATGGTGCTGTCCGGCTACGGGCTGGTGGAAACCGCGTCGATCACCACGTTCAACCCACCAGGCGCCGCCAAGCTCGGCACGGCAGGCAAGCCGGCGCCCGGCGTCGAGCTGCGGATCGACCACGATAGCGCCCCGGACGCGCCCGCGGACCAGGGCGAGATCCAGATCAGCGGACCCAACGTCTTCCCCGGCTACCGCAACAACGACGCCGCCAACGCCAAGGCGTTCGCCCCGGACGGCTGGTTCAAGTCCGGCGACCTCGGCTACCTGGACGCCGACGGCTATCTTGTGATCGTCGGGCGGGTGAAGGACATGATCGTCCTGCCCGACGGCAAGAACATCGCCCCGGACGAGGTCGAGGCGGTCTACGCCGAAAGCCCGTACATCGCGGAAATCGCCGTGATGGAGCACCAGGGCCAGCTGATCGGCCTGGTGGTGCCCGACATGGACGCCCTGCGCGGGGCGGGGCACGGCGTCAACGACGTGATCCGGATCTCGCTCGCCGAGCTCAGCCCCCGCCTGCCCGCCTATAAGCGCCTGAGCGACTGGGCGCTGGTGCGCGAACCGCTGCCGCGCACGCATCTGGGCAAGTACCAGCGGCACAAGTTGGCCGAGGTGTTGGCGCGCGCCGAGCGCGGCCACGGTCCGGCCGACGCGCCCTGGTCGGAAGACGACCGGGCGCTGGTCGAGACCGAACGCGGACGGCAGGTCTGGGCCTGGCTGCAGGGTAAGTTCCCCGACAAGACCCTGCATCCGGACACCAGTCCACAGCTCGACCTCGGCATCGATTCGCTGGCCTGGGTCACGATCGGCCTGGAGATCCAGGAGCGCTTCGGGATCGCGCTCTCCGAGGAGGCGATCGCGCGCACCCTGACCCTGCGCGACCTGTTGCAGGCGGTGAACCAGGCCCCCGCGGCGGAAACCGGCGGACAGGACGCCCAGACCCAACAGCTGGTCGCGGAGGCGCGGCACTGGCTGCGCCCGCGCGGGCCGGTCGCGATGACCGCCGGGCGGGCGCTGCACCAGGTCGCCCGCGGCCTGACCCGGCTGATCCTGGGCCTGAAGGTGGAGGGCCTGGCGCATCTGCCCGCCAAGGGGCCGGTCGTGATCACGCCCAACCACGTAAGCGACCTTGACCCCGTCGTGCTCGGCGGCGCGCTCGACGGGCGGCACGCCCAGGAGGTCGTCTGGGGTGCGATCCGGGAACGCCTGTTCACCAACGCGCCGGGCCGGGTGCTCGCGCGGATCGCGCGCTTGGTGCCGGTCGACGACCGCGCTCCGGGGGCCAGCTTAGCGGTCGGCACCGAAGTTCTGCGCCAGGGCCACATCCTGGTCTGGTTTCCCGAGGAGTGGCGCGCCCCCGACGGGCGGCTGCAGCGCTTCCTGCCCGGGATCGGGCGCCTGCTGCTGGATACCGATGCCCGTGCGGTGCCCTGCTACATCGACGGCACGTTCGAGGCGATGCCCCGCGGCGCCCGCTGGCCGAAGGCGCACAAGGTCACGGTGCGGTTCGGCCCGCCGGTCGCCGCCGCCGACCTGGCCGGGCCCAACGCCACGCCGGAAGCGGTCGCCGACGCCCTGCGGGCCAAGGTGGCGGCGCTATCCGATCGGGCCGAGCCGTAGCGCTTGTGCCGGGGCAAGCGCGCGCGGCGCTCAGGCGAACGCGACGCCGGCTTCGGCGAGTTCGCGTTCGGTGTTCCGGCGGCCGTCATCCGTGATCGCGCGGGTCGCGTCCTGGATCAGCACCGTCTCGAAGCCGTGCTGGATCGCGTCGAGGGCGCTTGCCCGCACGCACACATCCTGGGCGAGCCCGCCCAGGATCAGCCGGCGCACGCCCTGGCGGTTGAGTTCATGGGCGAACCCGGTTTCGTCGAACGCGCTGTACTGGTCCCGGTCGAAGCGCGTGCCCTTGGAGACGACGACGCCTGTCTCCGGCAACCGCAGGTTGGGATGGAACGCAGCACCGGAGGTGTCCTGCACGCAGTGCGGCGGCCAGGGCCCGCCCTCCGGTGCGAAGCTTAGATGGTTGCTCGGATGCCAGTCGCGCGAGGCATAGACTGGCGCCCCCGCCCGCACGGCGGCATCCGCCCACTGGTTCAGGACCGGCACGACCCGGTCGCCCTCCGGCACCGCGAGCGCCCCGCCGGGGCAAAAGTCGTTCTGCACATCGACGACCAACAACGCATCGCTCGGGCTCAGATCGCGGGTGGGATCGATCGTCATGGCGCCTGGCTCTCCCGTGAGTGACCGATCTGCGGCGCGAGATCGCCTTTCGGACTCGGGAGGTGGCAACCCGAAACGGGCACGTCCAGCCGGCACGCCGCGTCGCTGACGGCGGGTCCCGCCGCACGTGGCGGCGTCAGTTATCGACCAGCGGGCACGCGCTCTCGGACAGCGGCCGGAACGCAAGGTCGGCCGGGATCGTCTCGACGATTTCGTAAAGGTCCCAAGGCCCCTTGGACTCGGCGGGGCTTTTGACCCGCGCGCGGTACATCTCGTGCACCATCAGGCCGTCGGCACGCACCCGGCCGCCGGTCGCGAAGAAGTCGTCGACCGGCATCTCTTTCATCTGATCGACCACCGCGCGGCCGCTGTCGTCCCCGATCGCGGCCACCGCCTGCAGGTAGTGCATCAGCGAGGAGTAAACGCCGGCCTGCACCATCGTCGGCCGTTGCCCGTTCCGCCGGGCGGCGAACCGCTCGGCGAACGCCCGGCTCGCGTCGGTGCGGTCCCAGTAGAACGCCGTGGTGAGCGGCAGGCCCTGGGCCGTCTCGAGCCCCAGTTCCTTGACGTCGGTCAGGAACAGCAGCAGCGGCACGATCCGCTGCGGCCCGCGCCGGACACCCAGCTCGTGCGCCCGGCGGATCGCCCGCACCGCGTCCTGACCGGCGTTGGCCAGCCCGATCGCATCGGCTTCCGAGCCCTGCGCCTCCATCAGATGCGGGGTCAGGTCGTCGGTGTTGAGGCGATGACGCGCCTGCCCGCGCACCTCGCCGCCATTCCCGTCGATCACCTCCCGGGCGGCGTC
This sequence comes from uncultured Rhodovibrio sp., assembly GCA_964422775.1. GTDB lineage: Bacteria > Pseudomonadota > Alphaproteobacteria > Kiloniellales > Rhodovibrionaceae > Rhodovibrio. Next base: position 35,387 of record CAYRCO010000003.1, on the reverse strand, counting down.
CTGCAGCGCCTTGCCGAAGGCGTCGTCGGCGGTCACGAAGAACCAGCTTTTGAGCCCGTCCTCCAGCATCGCGCGCACCGTCCCGGTGGCCAGCGAATAGGTGTCGTAGGCCCAGTGCACGCTGGTCGCCGAGCAGGATTCACCGGTCAGACTGGAGGTTGCCGCGCCGTTGATCAGGAACGCGGTGTCGGTGTCCTCGGTCACTTCCTGCACCGCAAGCGCGACGTCGGAGGTGGGCACGTCGACGATCACGTCGACCCCATCCACCTCGATCCATTCGCGGGCGATCGAGGCCCCGAGCTCGGCCTTGTTCTGATGGTCGGCGGAGAGGATCTCGATCGGCCGGCCCATCACCTCGCCGCCGAAGTCCTCGATCGCGATCCGCGCCGCCTCGACCGAGCCCTGCCCGGCCAGTTCCGCATAGACGCCGGATTGATCGTTCAGGATCCCGATCTTCAGCACGTCGCGCGAGATCGCGGCGTCGCCGCGCATCGCCGGCACGGCGATCGGCAGGGCCAACAGCACGAGCGCGGCGAGGGAAACGGCGAGCCGGGCCTGGCGGCGCAGGGCACGTGCGAGGGTTGGGGCTGAAAGGCGTTTGTGTCGCACGCTGGCGGGGTCGATCGTGAACGGGGAAGAGAGCAAAGGGTGTCGGTCCAAAAAGCCGATGCCCAAGCGCGTGGTAAAAGCGTACCGGGGCCGCGCGCTGACGCGCAACGCAAAACGCCGCGTGCGCTCGCGGGCCCCGGTTCGCCCCAGCGCCTGGATCAGTCGTCCTTCACCTTGTGCTGGGCCATGTGTTCCAGCGCCTTGACCATGCCGGAATGGTCCCAGGCCTGTCCGCCCAGCGCGTTGCAGACGTTGAACAGCTCCTGCGCGCCCGCGGTGTTGGGCAGCGACACGCCCAGCTGCTTGGCGGCCTGCAGCGCCAGGTTCAGGTCCTTCTGGTGCAGTTCGATGCGGAAGCCCGGATCGAAGCTGCGGTCGATCATGCGCTGGCCATGGACCTCCAGGATCTTCGACTGCGCCAGGCCGCCCAGCAGCGCCTCCCGGACCTTTTCAGGGTCCGCGCCGGCCTTGGAGGCGAAGGTCAGCGCCTCGCCGACCGCTTCGATCGTGAGCGCGACCACGATCTGGTTGGCGACCTTGCAGGTCTGACCGTCGCCGTTCGCCTCGCCGACCAGCGTGACCGAGCCGCCCATGATGTCGAACAGCGGCTTGACCCGGTCGAAGGTCTCCTGCGCGCCGCCGACCATGATGGTGAGCGCCGCGTTCTTGGCGCCGCCCTCGCCACCACTGACGGGCGCGTCGAGGTAGCCGGCGCCGGCTTCCTTCACCTTAGCGGCGAACGCCTTGGTCTCGGTCGGCGAGATCGACGACATGTCGACCACGATCTTGCCGTCGCTCAGCCCGTCGTGCACGCCGTCCTCGGCGAACAGCACCTTCTGCACGTCCGGGGTGTCGGGGACCATCAGGATGATCACCTCGGACGCCTCGGCCACCTCCTTGCCGCTGGCGCACTCCGTCACCTCGCCGGTCAGGTTGTCCGGCACGGGATTGCGGTTGGTGACGGTGAAGATCTCGTGGCCCGCGTCGGCCAGGTGGCCGGCCATCCAACGGCCCATGATGCCCAGTCCGATGAAGCCGATTTTCATGACGTTCGCCTCCTGTTTGAGTGTTCGCGCGTCCACTGCCGTGCCCGCCCGATGGTCCGTCCACCAACGGCCGCTTGTCAGCCCGCGGACGGAATGCTTCAATCCACCGCCAGTTACGCGGTGCGCCTGCGGCCGGCCGGCCGCGCGCCCGCCCCTTGAAGCGACAAGAGGAGCCCAGCCATGTATCGCAACGCGGCCCTGCTCGCCGGCGTCTTTTCCTGCGTGATCGCGTTGGCCTTCCTGGGCTGGATGGCTGTGTCCGTCAACTCGCTGCCGCTTTGGATCGTCATGTTGGTGACGATGGGCATGCTGGTGTTCGACTTCTATCAGGCGATGAAGGAAGAGAAGTCGGACGAGCAGAACTCCAACGCCTGAGTTTCGTCGATCCGTACCGCCGGCGGGCCGCATGGATCGCGCCTTCGATCAGCGCCCGGCCGGCGCTCGGGCAAGATGCGCCAAAGCGGAATCCGCTTCCAGCTGAATCTATCGTTCTTTTCAAGAGCTTAGAGCGACCTTCAGCCCGAAGGCCGGTTCGGCCTTCGGGCATGTCCCTCTAGCCGCCGCTCACCGCGCCGACCAGCCAGTTCGCCATCCGGAACAGCCGCGCATCGTCGCCGCGCGCGCCCACCAACTGCACGCCCATCGGCAGCCCGTTCGATCCCGTCATCAGCGGGATCGAGAGCGCCGGCATGCCGAGGTAGGTCCAGATCGTGCAGAAGGTCGCGCTGCCCGTGTCATCCAGGCCGTGCGGCGCGGTTCCGGGTGCGGCGGGGGTGAGGAAGGCGTCGTAGTCGTTCAGGATCTCGTCGGCGATCGCCGCCAGCGCCCCGATCGATTCGACCGAGCGGATGTAATCGACCGCCTTGACCTCGCGCCCGCGCTCGATCTGGCCGCGCAGGCTGTCGGAGAGCTGGTCCTGGCCGCGCTCGTAGTCGCGGTGGTAGTTCCGGGCGATCTCCGCTTCCATCACCGTTTTGTGCATCGTGTGGATGTGCGCGAAGCTCTCCGGCAGCGCGATCTCAGTGACCGCTTCGCCGAGCGCCTGGGCGAGCTCGCCGAACGCTTCCTGCGTCTCGCTCTCCGCCTGGTCCCAGACCGGCGTCTTGACGAACGCCATCAGCGGGGTGACCGGCGGCAGTTCTCCCGCGGCCGTGCACAGGTCCGGCGCTGCGCGCGGCCGCATCGCGGAATCGCGGCTGTCGTGAACCATCATGTGCTGGGCCAACAGCCCCGCATCGCGCAGCGTCGCCGAGAGCACGCCGACCTGGTCCAGCGCGGGGGCCTGGCGCAGCACGCCGGTGCGCGAGATCGTGCCGAAGCTGGGCTTGTAGCCCCAGACGCCGCAGAAGCTCGCCGGCCGGATCACCGACCCGTTGGTCTGGGTGCCGAGCGCCGCCGGCACGTGGCCGGCCGCCACCGCCGCGGCGGAACCGCTGGAGGACCCGCCCGGCGTGTGCGCCGGGTTGTGCGGATTGCGCGTCTTGGTCACCCCGGGGGCGTAGGTGGCGAGCTCGGTGGTCGAGGTCTTGCCGAGCAGGATCGCGCCCTGGCTGCGCAGCCGTTCGACCGCGAAGGCGTCCTCGCGCGGCCGCCGGTCGCGGTGCAGCGGCGTACCGTACTGGGTCGGCATGTCGAAGGTGTCGAAGATGTCCTTCACGCCCAGCGGCACGCCGTGCAGCGCGCCCATCGGGGCCCCCTGGCGGCGCGCCTTGTCGGCGATCTCGGCCTGCTTGCGGGCGTTATCGCGCGCCAGGTGGTCCCACGCCTGGACGGTCTCCTCGGACTCGTCGATGCGCGCGAGATAGGCCTCCAGCGCCTCGCTCGCAGTGATCTCGCCGTCGCGGATGCGCTGAACCAGCGCGGCCGCGCTGTTGGCCGGGGCGGGCCCGGTCGCCGTCTCGCCGGTGCTCACGGGAACCCGACTCCTTAAATCCGTTGTCTTTCAGGCAAGCCCGCCGGCGGCCTGCGCCGGCGATCGGCGGGCCGGCCGGGGCGGTTCTCGCGGAACCGCCCCGGCCGCTTTCGCGTCATCGGCCGTACATAACCTCCGGCAGGAAGAACGCCACCTGCGGGAAGACGTAGAGCACGACCATGGCCAGGATGACGATGCCGACGAACGGGATCACGCCGCGGAAGATGTTCATCAACTCCACGTTCGGGGGCGCGACCCCTTTCAGGTAGTAGGCCGACATCGCCATCGGCGGCGTCAGGAAGGAGGTCTGCAGGTTGAGGGCGATCAGAATGCCGAAGAACAGCGGATCGACATCGAACGGCTCCAGCAGCGGCAGGAAGATCGGCACGAAGATGATGATGATCTCCGTCCATTCCAGCGGCCAGCCGAGCAGGAAGATGATCAGCTGCGCCAGGATCAGGAACTGCACCCGGCTCAGATCGGCGCCCAGGATCCAGGCCTCGATCAGATCGTGCCCGCCGAGGTAGGAGAAGATCGACGCGAACGTCCAGGAGCCGATGAAGAGATAGCAGACCATGGCGCTGGTGCGCGCGGTCAGGAACACCGATTCACGCAGCCGCTCCCAGGACAAGGCCCGGTAGGCCGACGCCAGCACCAGACCGCCCAGCGAGCCCACGGCGGCCGCCTCGGTCGGCGTGGCCAGTCCCGCCAGAATCGCGCCCAGCACGCACATGATCAGGACGGCCAGCGGCAGGAAGCTGGTCGCCATCATCGTCAACACCTGGCCGATCGGAATATCCAGCTCGTCCTGCTGGGGCTTGGGCGCCAGCTTCGGATTCAGCATCGCCCGGCCGATCACGTAGATAATGTACATGGTCGCCAGCATCAGACCCGGGAACAGCGCACCCGCGTAGAGCTGCACCACCGACACGCCGGCGGTCGCCGAATAGACGATCAGCAGGATCGACGGCGGGATCATGATACCCAGACACCCGCCAGCACAGATCACGCCCGAGGCGAAGCGCTGGTCGTAGCCCGCCTTCAGCATGGTCGGAAAGGCGAGCAGGCCCATCAGCGTCACGACCGCCCCGATGATGCCGGTCGCCGTCGCGAACACCGCGCAGGTCAAGAGCGCGGCGACCGCCATGGACCCGGGCACGCGCCGGGCGGCCACCTGGATGGAGAAGAACAGACGGTCGATGATGTTCGCCCGTTCGATCACGTAGCCCATGAACAGGAACAGCGGAATGGCCGTCAGGATGTCGTTGGACATCACGTCGAAGGTGTTCTGGACCATCAGGTCGAACACGCGATCGCCCATCGCGTAGAACCCGAAGATCAGGCCCATCGCGAGCAGCGTGAAGGCGATCGGGTAACCCAAAAGGATGGTGAAGATGAACAACACCATCATCAGGATGCCGACCTGGGGATCGGTCATGACCGGCCTCCCGTGTCGAGCGCTTCAGCCCGCTCGGCTTCTTTCTGGTGCATAATCGCGGTCTCGGTTTCTTCGACGTCGCGCAGGCGCTGCGGCCACCAGCCGTGCTTGAGGCACCAGACGCAGCGGGTTACCTCGGCCGTGCCCTGCAGGAACAACAGCACGCCGACGAGCGGGATCAGGGATTTCAGCGGATAGATCGGGATCCCCATCGGGGAGAAGATGGACGTCTCCATGTACGTCCAGCTTTCCTGCGCATAGGTCGTGCCCTGGTAGATCATCGCGCCGATCGCCGGCAGCAGGAAGATGATGTGCAGGGTCAAGTCGATCCCGGCCTGCACGCGCTGCGGGAACAACCGATAGACGACGTCGCCGCGTACGTGGCCGTCGCGCGACAGGGTGTAGGGGCCGGCCATCAGGAACAGGGCGCCGTACATGATGTAACTCATGTCGTACGCCCAGCCGGTCGGCGAGTTGAGCAGGTAGCGGACGAAGACCTCGTAGCTACCGCCCAGCGTCAGGATGATGATGCACCAGGCGAACGCCTTGCCGGTGAACATGCTGAGCCGATCGACGAAGTACAGATACTGCATGCGCGGTAACCCCACGCTGGACTGCGGATGGTCGACGGGAAGGCTTCCGGCGCGGGAAGCGCGCGTCGCCGATACCGCCCCCGGGCGCGGCCGCGAGCGGTATCGAGGGCGGGACGTCGTGACAGGGCGCCACCCGAAACGGCGCTGTGGCCGCGGCACGTGCGCCGACAGCCCCGGTCACCGGCAGGCCTGTCCTTAAGCAGACATTGGGGCCAGCGGCGGACGCCCGTCGAAGACATTTGCCGGCAAAGACGCGGGGCGGCGGTATGCTCCGCCGCCCCGCGCACATCGCCGGGCCAACGGACGCGGCGGCGCCGCGCCCGAGGGCCTGGGGCGGAGCTGACCTTAGGAGGGCAGCTTGCCGAAGTAGTGCTCCCAGGCCATGACGTAGTCCGGCTGGTCGCTGTGCAGGTAGTAGCCGACCCGCTCGGCCCAGGCGCGCTGGGAATCGGTGACCTTCTTGAAGAAGGAGTCGTTCGCCCGGAGGTTCTCCAGCACCTGGTCCCAGGCTTTCAGCTGGGCCTGCAGGATCGACGTGTCGGTGCGGTGCACGTTCACGCCGCCCTCGTTCTGGATCCACTGCAGGTCGCTGGAGTAGCGGTCCAGGCCCTTCCAGAAGTTGTCCGAGGACGCGGCCTTGGCGGCGTGCTTGAGGATCGCCTTCTGCTCGTCGGCCAGACCCTCGTACATGTCCTTGTTGAAGATGATCTCGAAGAACTCCATCGCCTGGTGGTAGGAGCCGAGATAGTAGTGGTCGGCCACGTCGTGCGCACCGAACGAACGGTCCGAGGTCGGGTTGTTGTACTCGAACGCGTCGATGACGCCGCGCTCCAGGGCCGGCACGATCTCACCGCCGGGCAGCTGGGTGACGTTGACGCCCATGGCCTGCATGACGTCGGTCGCCAGACCCACGGTGCGGTACTTCAGACCCTCCATGTCGGCGGCGGAGTTGATCTCCTGGTTGAACCAGCCCAGCGGCTGGGCGGGCATCGGCATGGCGAAGAAGCCGACGATGTTCAGACCCAGGATGTCCTGCACCAGCTCGTGGTACAGATCCAGGCCCTCGCCCTGCCAGATCCAGCCGAGCGCCATGTGGGCGTCCCAGCCGTACACGGGCGCGGTACCGAACAGCGAGGCGGCCTTGTTCTTGCCGTACCAGTAGGCGGCCACCTGGTGGCCGGCGTCGAGCACGCCCTTGTTGACGGCGTCCTGCACACGGAAAGCCTTCACGACCGAGCCGGACGTCAGATAGTCGATCTTCAGGCGCCCGCCGCCCATTTCGTTGACCATGCGGGCGTAGTCTTCGGCGTACTCGTTGAAGATGTCGCCGGAGCCCCAGGCACCCTGCATCTTGATCGTGGTGGTCTGGGCCCGGGAAATCTGCGGGGCCGCGATCGAGGCGGCCGCGCCGGCGCCAGCCGCGGCGGCGCCCGTCAGGAACTTACGGCGGTTGGCGTTGGTCGGGGTTTCCGACGTCTCGCCGGTCGCCTTCGTGACCTTCTGATCGGTCATGGCGTTGTCTACCTCCCTTTTCCCTTGGCTGGGCCGGCGTTGCGGCCGCCCGACGGGCGACGGACGTCCGGCCCGGTCAGCCAGCGGCGTGGTTTGTGGTGTGCCGCCGGGTCGTTGTTTTTGCAGCTTAAAGCCAACCCGGGCTGAACAGTTTTTGTCCCTTTACCCGGCCCCGGCAGCCCCGCGCCGCGGGCCTGACGCGACTGAAGCTTAGCGGCGCGGCCGGCAGTTAACAAGACCCCGGCTACACGTCGATTTTCGGCGCAAACCGCCGGTATTCCGGGAATACCGGCGGTTTGCGCGGGGGCTCACGCGACCCGATCGCCGGGCCCGCGTCCGGCGAAGAACGCGTCCAGGTTATCCAGCGCACGGTCACCCATCGCGTTGCGCGTGTCCACGGTGGCCGAGCCGATGTGCGGCAGCAGGAACACGTTCTCCAGCTCCCGGTAACGCGGATCGCCACCCGGCTCGCCGTTGAACACGTCCAGGCCCGCGGCCGCCGGCTTGCCCGAGGTGAGCGCGCCCAGAAGGGCATCGTCGTCGATCAGCGCGCCCCGGGCGGTGTTCACCAGGATCGCACCGTCCTTCATGCGGTTCAGCCGGTCCCGGTTGATCAGGCCGCGCGTGTCGGGCGTCGCCGGGCAGTGCAGCGAGACCACGTCGCAGGCCCCCAGCATCTCGTCCAGATCGGCGTGGTAGATGGCGCCCTGCTCCTGCTCGGCCGGCAGCCGGCTGCGGTTGTGGTAGCGCACCTGCATATCGAAGCCGCGAAACCGCCGGGCAGCCACCTGCCCGACGCGGCCCATGCCGACGATGCCGACCGTTTTGCCGGTGACTTGCGTGCCCACCATGAACGAGGGACTCCAGTCCCGCCATTCGCCGCTGCGCACCAGCCGCTCGCCCTCGCTCGCCCGGCGGGCGGCGCCCAATGTCAGCAGCAGCGCGATCTCCGCGGTCGCATCGGAGAGCACGTCGGGCGTGTTGGTAACGACGATGCCGCGCTGCTTCGCGGCGTCCAGGTCGACGTGGTCCACGCCCACGGAGAAGTTCGCGATGATCTTCACGCTATCGGGCAACTGCGCGATCACCTCGGGCGTGAAGTGCTCGGAATGGCAGGGCAGCACCGCGTCCTTGCCCTGGCATCGGCGCAGCAGCTCGTCGGGCGCGAACACGCGGTCCGCGTCGTTGAACTCGGCCTCGTAGTCGCGCGCGATCCGGGCCTGCACCGCATCCGGAAGACGCCGGGTCACGAGGATGCTGGGCTTTGCCATCTGCTGGCCTCCCCTCTTCACGTGGTTCTGCTTGTGTCGTTGCCGCTGGACGTAACGGACGTGCGAGCGCGGCACCGACCGCGGCTGCCGCGCAGTTTCTAGCAGTTTACCGACGGCGCCCGAACCCCTCGCGGCCGCCCACGGGAGTCGGTGCGGTGGCCAAAGCACCCCCGTGGCACTAGGCTCTGCGCCGTCCGGGCGCCGCCTGGCCCGGGGAAACGGACATTTTTCGACAAAAGCAGGAGTTCAGCCGAGATGCTGCAGATCGCCCGCCTGTCGCTGAGCGATGCCCGCACTCTGATCGACGGCGCCGCCAAGCGCGCCCACGACATCGGCGTGCCGATGTGCATCGCCGTGACCGACGAAAGCGGCAACCTGATCGCGTTCGAGCGGATGGACGGCGCCAAGGTGCTGTCGATCGACATCGCCCGCGACAAAGCGATGGTGGCAGCGGCCCAGCGCAAGTCCACGGCGGACTACAACAAGGCCGTACAGGCCGAAGGGAGCCTGACGTTCGGCATCCACACCGCGATCGGCGGGCGCTTTTCGGTCGTCGGCGGCGGCATTCCGGTCAGCGTCGACGGTCAGGTCGTGGGCGCGGTCGGCTGCTCGTCCGGCACCCCGGACCAAGACGGCGATTGCGCCCAAGCCGGCATCGACGCGTTTTTGGCGCAACGCTGATCAAGACCTGCGCCGTCGAACGGGCCAAGCTCCGAGGGTACGGCCCCGGCCCGGGCAAGCACAAATTCGTCACGGCCTGTCCCTTTCTCGCGTTCACAGGGGTGTCACCACAGGTTTGGGGGTGGACGTCCGCCCCGAGCCATCTACTTCCCAGTGCGAACGCGCGGACGAATAACGAAAGGGACTTGCGCAATGGCTCCGTTCGAGCTGCACGACGCCCTGCGGGAGCAGAACGGGGATGCCCCCGAGGCCGACGGCCCGCACACCCGGGATACAGCCGCCGGCCGCACCAACGGCCATGCCGCCACGGTCGGACGCGCGGACGCCGAAGCGGCCGTGCGCACCCTGCTGACCTACATCGGCGAGAACCCGGACCGGGAAGGTCTGGCCGACACGCCGAAGCGGGTGATCAAGTCGTACGACGAGTTCTTCGGCGGCTACACCCAGGATCCCGAAGACATTCTGGCGCGGACCTTCGAGGAGACCGACGGCTACGACGAGATGATCGTGCTCGACGGCGTCGAGTTCACCAGCCATTGCGAGCACCACATCGTCCCGATCGTGGGCAAGGCCTACATCGGCTACCTGCCCAAGACGCGCGTGGTCGGCGTGAGCAAGCTCGCGCGGGTCCTGGAGGTCTACGCCAAGCGCCTGCAGATCCAGGAGCGCCTGACCGCCCAGGTCGCAAACGCGATCAACGAGGTGCTCGACCCGCGCGGCGTCGCCGTCGTGCTGCGCAGCCAGCACCAGTGCATGGCGACCCGCGGTGTGCGCCAGAACGGCGCGATGATGACGACCAGCCGGATGCTGGGCGAGTTCCGCGAAAGCCGCGATGTCCGCCAGGACTTCGAGACGCTGGCCGGGCTCAACCGACGCTGATTCCGCCCTTCCAGCCGCCCCTGTGACGCCCCCTCGGATCGGGTGTGCCGGTACCCGTGCGCCCGCCCGAAGCGGCCTGGGCGCACGGGCGTACGCATTTTCGTCTACGCCGATAATCCCCTGTCACCGGCGTGTTATCGCACTCGGGCAATCCGTGCGTCGACGCACGCGCATGCTGTACCCTTAACTGTATTCATTTCAGGCTGTGCGCGTACGGGGAAGCACGTGCGCATGAACGCCTCGGCGCGTACGCCAATTACGGCTTGCCTTGCGGTTGTTCGTGCGATTCCATCCGTGCCATGACACGTACGCGGTATGCCGATAGCGACCGCGCGGCGGGCGAACCGCCGCGGCGCCAGAGCGGGACCGACGGGAACGCGGGCGCGCACGCCGGCGCGTCCACAGGCACGGCCGGCCAGTCGGGAGGCAGCAGCTTGGATCATCGGCACGAGCATCGCACGGCGCCGTCGACCGCGGACCTGCTGGAGACCTTTCCGCGGCTGTTCGACGAGCAGCGAATTCCCCTGCGCCGTCTGTTGGACGCGCTGGGCGACCGGGGTATGGCCTCGGCGCTGCTGGTGCTGACCGCGCCGCAGCTGCTGCCACTGCCACTCGGGGTGTCGAACGCGCTCGCCCTGCCGATCCTGCTGGTCGCCCTGCAAATGGCCGCCGGCAGCAGTCAGCCGTGGTTACCGGATTGGGTGCTCAATCGCCAGGTGACCCAGGACAAGGTGCTGGGGGCGTGCCGGAGGATGGTGCCGATGATGCGCCGGATCGAACGGGTGATCCGGCCGCGTTGGCGGCACATCTGGCAGCCGCCCGCCGATCGCATGGTCGGCTTGTGCTGCGTGGTGATCTCGCTGGTCTCGCTGGCGCCGCTGCCGCTGACCGGCTGGCTGCCGGGCGCGGCGCTGTTGATCGTGGCGTTGGGTATGCTGGAGCGCGACGGGATGATCGTCGCCGCCGGTCTCACCGTCGGGGCCGGCGCGGTCGCCGTGTTCGTGGCCGTGGTCGCGGGGCTGGTCGAGGCCGGCGAGACGATCAAGGAGATGGCGCTGGCCGCGCCCGACACCGCTCCCGCCGGCCTCGCCCCGGCATGGGCGTCAGCCCTGCCCCTTTAGCAGCTTCTTCATCGACACCTCCGGATCCGCGAGCTTGTCCGGGTCCGGGTTGACGCCGCGCTCGATCATGCGCCGGGCGGCGGCGATGTCCGCCGGCCGGTCGACCGCGTTCGCCCCGATCAGCCGGCCGGCGTCGTCCAGGTAGAACAGCGTAAAACCGGGCCCGTCAGTCGGGTCGCCGCGCCAGACGTGGCGCGGCTGACCGGTCGGCATGCCGATCATTTGCAGATTGATGCCGTGCTGGTCGGACCAGAACCACGGCAAATCGGCGTGGCGCACGTGGTTGGCCCCGGCCATCGCCTGTCCCGCGACCAGGGCCTGATTCTGGGCGTTCTGCCAGGATTCCAGCCGGATTTTCCGGTCGACGTACGGGTTGGGCTGCCGGGTAACGTCGCCGGCAGCGAAGATGTCGGGGTCGCTGGTTCGCCCTTGATCATCGACCTCGATGCCGTCGCCGGCCTCCAGGCCCGCCTGCATCGCCAGTTCCACGTTCGGGCGGATGCCCACGCCGATCACCACGAGGTCGGCGTCGACCCGGCCGCCGTCCGCCAGTTCCACGCCTTCGACCCGGTCGTGGCCCAGCAGCCGCGACACCTCGGCCTCGGTGCGCACGTCGGCGCCGTGGTCACGGTGCAGACGGGCGTACCAGTCGCCCAGTTCCGGGGCGACCTGCCGGCCCATCAGACTGGGCGCGGCCTCAAGCACCGTGGTCTCGCAGCCGAGCTTGCGCGCTGCGGCCGCCACTTCGAGACCGATGTAGCCGCCGCCGACCAGCGCGACCCGCGCGCCCGCGCGCATCGCATCGCGCAGCGCCAGGCTGTCGGCCATGTCCCGCAGCACGTGCACGCCAGCAAGCTCGACGCCCGGCAGGTCCGGCACTTTGGGCTGCGCGCCGGTCGCGAGCAGCAGGCGGTCGTAGGCCAGCTCCTGCCCGTCCTCCAGCACGACCCGCTTGCGTTCGCGGTCGATCCGGCCGACGCGGGTCGCCAGGCGCAGATCGACCCGCTGCTCGGCGTACCAGCCGTCGTCGCGAAGCTTGGCGCTCTCGGGCTCGGCCGCACCGGTCAGCACCTGCTTGGAAAGCGGCGGGCGCTCGTAGGGCGCCCGCTCCTCCTCGCCGAGCAGGATCACGGTGCCGTCGAAACCGGCCTTGCGGATGCCTTCGACGGCCCGCCCGCCGGCCTGACCGCCGCCGACGACCAGAAACGTCTGGTTGGACGTCGTTTCCGCCAACGCGACCTCAGGCCTGCTTCTTGAAACCGACGTAGACCTGGTCGCCCTCGATCTTGACCGGATAGGTCTCCACCGGGTCGTCGGCGGGCGGCGCTGTCGCCTCGCCGGTCTTCAGGTTGAAGGTCGCCTGGTGCAGCGGGCACTCGATCTCCTCGCCGTCGACGAAGCCCTCGGACAGCTGGGCGAACTCGTGGCTGCACACGTCATTGATGGCGAAGATGCCGTCTTCGAGCCTGACCACGCAGATCAGCGTGTCACCGATCCGCGCGTGCTCCGGCTCCTGCTCCTCGAGCTCGCTCGCCTTGGTGACGGCGTGCCATTCCAGGTTGTCGTCGGCCATGTCGGCTCCCCCATGTGGTTGGTTCAAGGGCCGGCGCACGCGGCGGATGCCGCCGATCGGGGACGGCACAGGGGCGCCGCCGGCGTCGTGTGCCATCGCTACATAGCACCGAGCGGGCCGTCTCGCCATGGCGTGGCGATGCGCGGATGTGCCAGGATTGGACATGGATCAACGCGTCGGACGGCCCGGTATACGGGTCGCGACTCGCCGATGCCGCGGCACCAGATGGCGACGCCGGGGGTGTGAGCAGCCGCACCCCGGAGCCCCGGCTGGCGGTGTCACGGACTTGAAGCACCCCCCGAGCAGGCCAAGATACCGGTTAGCACTCAGGAACTTGGGTCGGCGCGCTCCCGCAAACCGCCGGCCCGCAACGGCCGCAACCTAACAGGACGCGGCAGAGCACGAGGAACCATGCTGGAGCTGTCCCAAGGCAACCGTTACCCAGTCCTTCCCCTGCGCGACATCGTCGTCTTCCCCCATATGATCGTGCCCCTGTTCGTGGGCCGGGAGAAGTCCGTCAACGCGCTGGAGGAAGTGAAGCGCGAAGACAAGCAGATCCTGCTGGTCGCGCAAAAGGACGCGCAGAAGGAGGATCCGCAGTCCGGCGATCTGTACGACGTCGGCACGCTGGCCTCGATCCTGCAACTGCTCAAGCTGCCCGACGGCACCATCAAGGTGCTGGTCGAAGGCGGTCAGCGCGCCCGCGTCAAGCAGTTCACCGAGAACGACAGCTTCCTGGAAGCCGAGGCGGACGTGATCGCCGAGGACGAGTCCAGCGAGGAGCGCGACCTGGACGCGCTGCGGCGCTCGGTGGTCTCGCAGTTCGAGCAGTACATCAAGCTGAACAAGAAGATCCCGCCGGAGGTGCTGAACACCGTCAGCCAGATCGAGGAGCCCTCGAAGCTGGCCGACACCGTGGCCTCGCACCTGTCGCTCAAGATCGCCGACAAGCAGGAGCTGCTGGAGGCCGATACGGTCGCCGAGCGCCTGGAGAAGATTTACGGCTACATCGAGGGCGAGATCGGCGGCCTCGAGGCGGAAAAGCGCGTGCGTAACCGCGTCAAAAAGCAGATGGAGAAGACGCAGCGCGAGTACTACCTCAACGAGCAGCTCAAGGCGATCCGCAAGGAGCTCGGCGAAGGCGACGACGGCCAGGACGAGCTGCAGGAGCTCGAGGACAAGCTGAAGAAGGCCAAGCTGCCCAAGCAGGTCCGCGAGAAGGCCGACCAGGAGCTCAAGAAACTCAAGAACATGAGCCCGATGTCGGCGGAGTCCACGGTGGTGCGCAACTACCTGGACTGGATCGTCGCGGTGCCCTGGAAGAAGCGGTCCAAGCTGAAGAACGACCTGCAGTACGCCCGCGAGGTCCTGGACGCCGACCACTACGGCCTGACCAAGGTCAAGGAGCGGATCCTGGAGTACCTTGCCGTGCAGCAGCGCATGGGCAAGGTGAAGGGGCCGATCCTGTGCCTGGTTGGCCCGCCCGGCGTGGGGAAAACCTCGCTCGGCAAGTCGATCGCGCGCGCCACCAACCGCCAGTTCGTCCGGCAGTCGCTGGGCGGCGTGCGCGACGAGGCGGAGATGCGCGGCCACCGCCGGACCTACATCGGCTCGATGCCCGGCAAGGTGATCCAGGGCATGAAGAAGGCGGGCACCACCAACCCGCTGTTCCTGCTGGACGAGGTCGACAAGCTGGGCGCCGACTGGCGCGGCGACCCGACCTCGGCCCTGCTGGAGATCCTGGATCCCGAGCAGAACAGCCAGTTCGTCGACCACTACCTGGACGTCGAGTACGACCTGTCGGGGGTGATGTTTATCACCACCGCCAACACGCTCGACATGCCGCCGGCGCTGCTGGACCGCATGGAGGTCATCCGGATCCCGGGCTACACCGAGGACGAGAAGCTGGAGATCGCCAAGCGCCACCTGATCCCCAAGCAGCGCAGCGAGAACGGCCTGAACGAGGGCGAATGGTCGCTGTCCGAGGGCGCGCTGCGCGACCTGATCCGGCGCTACACGCGTGAGGCCGGCGTGCGCAATCTCGAGCGCGAGGTCGGCACGCTCGCCCGCAAGGCGGTCAAGGAGATCCAGCTCGGCAAGACCAAGCAGGTGCAGGTCACCAAGCAAAACCTGGAGAAGTACGCCGGCGTGCCGCGCTTCAAGCACACTGAGGCGGAGACCGAGGATCTGGTCGGTGTCGCCACCGGCATGGCCTGGACCGAGGTCGGCGGCGAGCTGCTGTCGGTCGAGAGCGTGACCGTGCCCGGCAAGGGCAAGGTGACCTCCACCGGCAAGCTGGGCGACGTGATGAAGGAATCGATCCAGGCCAGCGAGTACTTCATCAAGGCGCGCGCGCCGGAGTTCGGCATCCAGCCGAACCTCTTGGACCGCAAGTCGGTGCACGTGCACGTGCCTGAGGGCGGCACGCCCAAGGACGGGCCGTCGGCCGGCATCGCCATGGTGACCTCAATCGTCTCCGCGCTCACCGGCATCCCGGTGCGCCACGATGTGGCGATGACCGGCGAGGTCACGCTGCGCGGCCGCGTGCTCGCCATCGGCGGCCTGAAGGAGAAGCTGCTGGCGGCGATGCGCGGCGGGATCAAGACGGTGCTGATCCCCAAGCAGAACGAGAAAGACCTCGCCGACATCCCGAACAACGTGAAGCGGGGCCTGGAGATCATCCCGGTCGACACGGTCGACGAGGTGCTCGACAAGGCGCTGACCACCAAACCGACCCCGGTCGAGGTGGTCGAGGAGACCGAGGTCGACCAGCTGGCCCGGCCGGGCGAGCCGGCCCGAGGCGGTGTGACCAAGCACTAACTGGGCGCCGGCTGCGACGCACCCGACTTCGAAGGCCCCGGCCCGCTTCGGCGGACCGGGGTCTTTTCGTGTTCGAACCCCGCTCTTGCCCAGGACGCCGCAACACTCCGTCGGACAACTCGGGACTTCCCGACTTAGGTTAATTCGTCTTAGGCTGATTTGAGAGACAATGGCGACGTCACGACGTTGTCATACAAGACGGCGTGCGTTTCGCGGCACGCTCGGATTCGGTGGGCGTGAAACGGGCGAAACTTCGGGCATCGAACCCGGACTGGATAAGAAACAAAGGCGGCCCCCGCCGGGGTATGGGCCAAAAGCAGGGACGGCCCGATCAGGAATGCGGGCGTCCTGTGAAGACCCGGCGAGGACCGTGGGTCGCACACGACGAAAGCATGGGAGGGTTCGGGACAATGGTGACCGGCATCCTGTTCCGCCAGATCGTGCGCGAAGGGACGCTCACGGTCGTCGACTCTCAGGGTAAAGCGGAGACTTACGGCTCCGGTCGGACGGACGAGCCAAGCGCGACCGTTCGGATCACCGACCGCGCGACCGAGGCGAAGATCGCCGCCCATCCCAAGCTGTACCTGGGCGAAGCCTATATGGACAGCCGCCTGCTGATCGAGGAGGGAAGTCTCTACGACTTCCTGGACATCTGCGGGCGCAACGTCATCCGGCTGGAGCATCACCCGCTCTGGGGCGTGTTCGAGCGCGCCGGCGCGCTGCTGCGCCCGCTGTTGTATTACAACCCGGTCGGCCGGGCGCGGAAGAACGTCGCCCACCACTACGACCTGTCCGGCGAGCTCTACGACCTCTTCCTGGACGACGATTGGCAGTACTCCTGCGCCTACTTCTACGATCCGCGCGGCGAATCGATCGAACAGGCGCAGCAGAACAAGAAGCGCCACATCGCCGCCAAGCTGCTGCTCGACCGGCCCGGGCTGGAAGTGCTCGACATCGGCTCCGGCTGGGGCGGGCTCGGCATGTATCTGGCCGAGGAGACCGGCGCCAACGTAACCGGCGTCACCTTGTCGGAGGAACAGGTCAAGAAGAGCCGCGTGCGCGCCCGGGAGGCCGGGCTCGACGAGCAGGTGCAGTTCCAGTTGCAGGACTACCGCAACCTGACCGGCCGATACGACCGGATCGTCTCGGTCGGGATGTTCGAGCACGTCGGCACCCGCCATTACCACGAATTCTTCCAGAAGGTGCACGACCTGCTGGCCGACGACGGCGTGGCACTGTTGCACTCGATCGGCCGGATGAGCCCGCCCGGGTCGACCAACGCCTGGCTGCGCAAGTACATCTTCCCGGGCGGCTACACCCCGGCGCTCTCGGAGACGCTGTCGGTGATCGAGCGGCGCAACCTCTGGGTCACCGACGTCGAGATCCTGCGCCTGCACTACGCCGAGACGTTGCGGCGCTGGCACGATCGCTTCCAGGCCAACCGCGACCGGGTGCGCGAACTCTACGACGAGCGCTTCTGCCGGATGTGGGAGTTCTATCTGATCGGCTGCGAGCTGTCGTTCCGGCAAATGGGCCAGATGGTCTTTCAGATGCAGCTGACCCGCCGGCAGGACGCCGTGCCGCTGACCCGCGACTACATCACCGACTGGGAACGCGCCCAACTGGGCGCGCAGCAGAGCGCGGCGGCGGAGTAGC
>CAYRCO010000003.1:13787-18176 GCA_964422775.1 uncultured Rhodovibrio sp. | reverse complement strand
CGACTCTGCTAGGGTGGCGCCCCATGAGCGACAGCAGCAACATCGCGCACCTGCCCGGAGTCGGCGGCGACGGCGAGCAGACCGGCTACCGCGCCCCGCCGGTCAACTACGAGGCCGAGCAGGCGCTGCTCGCGGCCGTGCTGGCGAACAACCAGGCCTACGAGCGCGTCGCCGACTTCCTGCGCGCCGAGCACTTCGCCGACCCGGTCCACGCGCGGATCTTCGAGGCGTGCGGCAAGCTGATCAACCGCGGGCAGATGGCCAACGCGGTCACCCTCAAGAACGTCTTCGAGCAGGACGGCGACCTGCAGGACGTCGGCGGCGCGCAGTACCTGGCCGAGCTGCAGAGCGCCTACGTCACCGTCATCAACGCCGAGCACTACGGCAAGGCGGTCCACGACCTCTACCTGCGCCGCCAGCTGATCGAGCTGGGCGAGGAGGTGGTCAACGAGGCGTTCGACTACGATCTGGACAGCCCCGCCACCCGGCAGATCGAGGTCGCCGAACAGAAGCTGTTCAACCTCTCCGAAAGCGGGCAGACCGAGGGCGGCTTCCAGTCGTTCCGCCACGCGCTGGCCGGCGCGATCGAGATGGCGGAAAGCGCGCACCGGCGCGAGGGCCAGATCGCCGGCGTGCCCACCGGCTTCGTCGACCTCGACGAGATGCTGGGCGGGATGCACAACTCCGACCTCGTGGTGCTCGCCGGCCGGCCGGGCATGGGCAAGACGGCGTTCGCCACCAACGTCGGCTTCAACGCCGCCCGCCGGCACCGCGACAGCGGCGGGGACGACGGCGCGGTCGTCGGCTTCTTCTCGCTGGAGATGTCGAGCGAGCAGCTCGCTACCCGTATCCTGTCGGAATCCTCGATGGTGCCGAGCGAAGACATCCGTCGCGGCAAGCTCTCGGCGGACACCTTCGAAAGCGTGGTGCAGGCGAGCCACGAGCTCTCCACCCTGCCCTTCTACATCGACGACACGCCCGCCGTGTCGGTCGGCCAGGTGCGCACCCGCGCGCGCCGGCTGAAGCGCCAGCAGGGCCTGGGCATGATCATCGTCGACTACATCCAGCTGATGCAGCCAACCGCCGGCAGCCGGCCGGAAAGCCGGGTGCAGGAGATCTCCGAGATCACCCGCGGGCTCAAGATGATCGCCAAGGAGCTGAACATCCCGGTGATCGCGCTCTCCCAGCTGTCCCGCGCGGTCGAGCAGCGCGAGGACAAGCGCCCGCAGCTGGCCGACCTGCGCGAATCGGGCACGATCGAGCAGGACGCCGACATGGTGATGTTCGTCTACCGCGAGCAGTACTACCTGGAGCGCGCAGAGCCGACCCAGCGCGCCGACGAGTCCGAGGAGAAGCACCAGGAGCGCTACGACAAGTGGCGCGAGCGCCTGGAGCGCGCCTGGGGCAAGGCGGAGGCGATCGTCGCCAAGCAGCGCCACGGCCCGACCGGCAAGGTCGAGCTCGCCTTCGACGGCGCCACCACGAAGTTCGGCAACCTCGCCCGCGAAGACCAGATGCCCGATGAGATCGGCTGAGGCCGGCGGCGCCGCGCCGCACGCAGCCGGGCTGGACGCGGCCCTCGCGGCCGACCCCGCCGCCAAGCGCGCGGGCGGTCTGCTGCACGTCGACCTGGACGCGGCGGCCTGGAACTACCGCCGGCTGTGCGACGAACTCACCCCCGGCACCGAATGCGCCGCCGTGGTCAAGGCGAACGGCTACGGCCTGGGCGTGGACCGGGTCGCGCCGGTGTTCGCGGCGGCGGGCGCGCGCAGCTTCTTCGTCGCCACGATCGACGAGGGACTGGAGCTGCGCCGGGTGTTGAGCGACGCCGGGCATCCCGACGCCGCGATCTACGTCCTGAACGGCCCGCTGCCGGGGACCGAGCGGGAACTGATGGCCGCGCGGGTGATTCCGGTCCTGAACAGCCTGGGCGACCTGGAGCTGTGGCGCGCGGCCGGGCGGGCGGCTGGCGTGCGGCCGGCCGCGGCCCTGCACATCGACACGGGCATGAGCCGGCTCGGCCTGCCCGACGACGAGGTCGACCGCCTGGCCGCCGACCCCTCGGCGCTCGCCGACGTCGAGCTCAGCTGCTACATCACCCACCTGTCGAGCGCGCCCGAGCCGGAGCATCCGGAGAACGCCGCCCAGTTGGAACGCTTCGACGCCGCGCTCGCCCGGCTGCCGGCTGCACCGGTCAGTTTCGCCAACTCCGCGGGGATCTTCCTCGGCAAAGCGTATCACCGCGACCTCGCCCGGCCCGGCGTGGCGCTCTACGGTGTCAACCCGACGCCGGAACAGCCGAACCCGATGAAGCGGGTGGTCACGCTCAAGGCACGCGTGCTGCAGGTCCGTCAGATTGACGCTCAACGGGGGGTTGGCTACGGTGCCACCTTCCGCGCCCAGGGGCCGACCCGGATCGCCACGATCGCGGCCGGCTACGCCGACGGGCTGTTGCGCCATCTCTCGAACAGCGGGTACGTCACGGTCCGGAGCCGTCACGCGCCCGTGGTCGGACGGGTCTCCATGGATTCCATCACGGTTGACGTCACCGCCCTCGGCGGCGAGGCGCCGGTCGCCGGCGACTTCGTCGACGTGATCGGCGACGGGCACGATCAAGACGCGCTGGCCGAGGAGGCCGGGACGATCGGGTACGAAGTGCTGACCAGCCTCGGCGCCCGCTATCACCGAGTCTACAGCGGTGGGGGCTGCTGAAGGTCCATGGTGCTGCTGCAGATCGTCGGGCGGACGTTCCTGAATTTTCTGGCCGCCGCCGGCCGCCTATTCCTGTTTACCGCCCACGCCGTCTCGCACATGGCGCGCCCGCCCTTTTACTGGCGCAGCCTGGGCCGGCAGATCCTGGACGTCGGCTACTATTCGCTGCCGGTTGTCGGGCTGACGGCGATCTTCACCGGCATGGTGCTGGCGCTGCAGTCCTACACCGGCTTCGCCCGCTTCTCCGCGGAAAGCGCGATCCCGAACGTCGTCGTGGTGTCAATCACCCGGGAACTCGGCCCGGTGCTGGCCAGCCTGATGGTGGCCGGGCGCGTCGGGGCCGCGATGGCGGCCGAGATCGGCACGATGCGCGTCACCGAACAGATCGACGCGCTGACCACGCTCGCCACCAACCCGTTCAAGTACCTGGTGGCGCCCCGGCTGTGGGCCGGCATCATCACCCTGCCCATCCTGGTGCTGACGGCGGATGCGATCGGCATCTTCGGCGGCTATCTGGTGTCGACCTACAAGCTGGGCTTCAACCCGTCCGTCTACCTGAACAACACGCGCGAATTCCTGGAGCCGATGGACGTCGTCTCCGGCCTGGTGAAGGCCGGGGTGTTCGGCTTCCTGATCGCGCTGATGGGCTGCTACCACGGCTACCACAGCCGCGGCGGCGCGCAGGGCGTGGGCGGGGCCACCACCAACGCGGTGGTCTCGGCGTCGGTCCTGATCCTGTCGTTCAACTACGTGATCACGGAGCTGTTTTTCGCCCGATGACCCAGCCGAACGGCAGCGGCCCCGCGGGGTCCGGCAACACGCCCAAAATCCGCGTGCGCGGCCTGCACAAGGCCTTCGGCACCCACCAGGTGCTGGCCGGCCTCGACCTCGACGTCGCGGAGCAGGAATCGGTCGTGGTGATCGGCGGCTCCGGAACCGGCAAGTCGGTGCTGTTGAAGTGTATCCTGGGCATCCTGGAGCCCGACGCCGGCACCATCGAGGTCGACGGCCATAACGTCGTCGGGCTGAAGGGCGCGGCGCGCGACCAGCTGCTGCGCAAGTTCGGCATGCTGTTCCAGAACGCGGCCCTGTTCGATTCCCTGAGCGTCTGGGAGAATGTCTCCTTCGCGCTGATCCAGCGCGACAAGATGGACAAGAAAAGCGCCCGCCACGCCGCGATCGACAAGCTGGCTCAAGTCGGCCTGCGGGAGAACGTCGCCGACCTTTACCCGGCCGAGCTGTCAGGCGGCATGAAGAAGCGCGTCGGCCTTGCCCGCGCGATCGCGACCGATCCCGAGATCATCTTCTTCGACGAGCCGACGACCGGCCTCGACCCGATCATGGGCGACGTGATCAACGACCTGATCGTCTCCTGCGTACAGGAGCTCGGCGCCAGCACGCTGTCGATCACCCACGACATGGCGAGCGCCCGTAAGATCGCCCACCGCGTGGCCATGCTGTTCGAGGGCAAGATCATCTGGCAGGGCCCGGTCGCGGAGGTCGACACCACCGACAACCCCTACGTTCAGCAGTTCGTCCACGGCCGCGCGGAAGGCCCGATCCGCATGCCGGTCCGCCAGGAGTAGCCGCGATGGGCGCGGGCTTGCTGGGCAAAACCCGTCAGTCACCCTCACCCTCCCACGCCCTGACGGGCGCGGGCCCCTCCCTCTCCCGTCG
>CAYRCO010000003.1:0-13777 GCA_964422775.1 uncultured Rhodovibrio sp. | reverse complement strand
CAGGCTGCCGGCCTGGGCGTAGTGGCCCCCGACGACGCACAGCCCCACGCCGCCAAACCCCTCTCCCTTCACGGGAGAGGGAGGGGCCCAAGGGCGTCAGTCCTTGGGAGGGTGAGGGTGCGCAGTGCCAGCCGTTCCCCGGACGCGATACCGTAATGCCCAAGCCGAAGTCCCAGTTCGTCTGCCAGTCCTGCGGCAGCGTGCACGCCAAGTGGCAGGGGCGCTGCGAGGGCTGCGGGGAATGGAACACGCTGGCCGAGGAGGAGGTCGCCACGGCCGCGCCGGGCGGCCTGTCGGCCAAGCGCAGCAAGCGCGGGCGCGGGCTGGAGTTCGTCGACTTGGCCGGTCAGGCGGACCGGGAGCCGCGGCGCGTTTCCGGGATCGCGGAATTCGACCGGGTCTGCGGCGGCGGCCTGGTCGAGGCGTCGGCCGTGCTGGTCGGCGGCGATCCCGGGATCGGCAAGTCCACGCTGGCCCTGCAGGCTGCCGCGGCGCTGTCGATGCGCGAGGGAACCACCTGCGCCTACATCTCGGGCGAGGAGGCGATCGACCAGGTGCGCCTGCGCGCCCGGCGGCTCGGGCTGGCGAACAGCCAGGTGCAGCTCGCCGCCGCCACCAATGTCCGCGACATCGTGGCCGCGCTGGACGGCGCCGACGCGCCCGACGTGGTGGTCGTGGACTCGATCCAGACGATGTACGTCGACAACCTGGAAAGCGCGCCCGGTACGGTCGGCCAGGTACGCGCCAGCTCGCAGGAACTGATCCGGCTCGCCAAGGCGCGCGGCTTCACGCTGCTCCTGGTCGGCCACGTCACCAAAGAGGGGCTGATCGCCGGCCCGAAGGTGCTGGAGCACATGGTCGACACGGTGCTCTACTTCGAGGGCGAGCGCGGCCATCAATTCCGGATCCTGCGCGCGGTCAAGAACCGCTACGGCGCGACCGACGAGATCGGCGTGTTCGAGATGACCGACGGCGGCCTGGTCGAGGTCGCCAACCCCTCGGCCCTGTTCCTGGCGGAGCGTAACGGCCAAGTCTCCGGGGCGAGCGTGTTCGCCGGGATGGAGGGCACGCGGCCCGTGTTGGTGGAGATCCAGGCGCTGGTCTCCGCCTCCCCGCTTGCCACGCCGCGCCGCGCGGTGGTCGGCTGGGACGGCAATCGGCTGTCGATGGTCCTCGCGGTGCTGGAGGCGCGCTGCGGGCTTTTACTGGCCGGTAAGGATATCTACCTAAACGTGGCCGGCGGCCTGCGCGTGGGCGAACCGGCCGCCGACCTTGCGGTCGCCGCCGCGCTGGTGTCGGCCGCCTATGACCGCCCGGTTCCGGAGGATACGGTCATTTTCGGCGAAATCGGGCTATCCGGCGAAATTCGCGCGGTGGGTCAAAGCGAGCAGCGCCTTAAGGAGGCCGCGAAGCTTGGCTTCGAGCGCGCCTGGACGCCGCCGCGCCGAGGCGGTAAAGCGAAGGCGCCGCCGGGGCCGGACGGGCTCGGCCTGGACGAGCTCGGCCACCTGGAGGAACTGGTCGCCCGCTTCGCCGACGGCGGCGCGCCGGCAAAGGCGGCCCGATGAGACCCGATGCTCTTCCGCCCTTTGTCCGCGCCCGACGAGCCTGACAGGACGCGCCGATGGCCGACTTGCCGATCAACTTCATCGACATCGCCGTGCTCGCGGTTTTGCTGTTGTCCGCCGCGCTCGCGTTCATGCGCGGCTGCGTGCACGAGGTGCTTTCGGTTGGCGCCTGGGTGGGCGCCGGCCTGGCCACGCTTTACGGCTTCGAAAGCGCCCAGCCGTTCGCCCGGCAGGTGATCGCGATCGACCTGCTGGCCGACATCGTAGCCGGCGTGGTGATCTTCGTGGTCACGCTGATCGTGCTGTCGATCGTCTCGCGGATCTTCTCCAACCGGGTGCGCGAGAGTTCGCTTGGCGCGCTGGACCGCTCGCTGGGCCTTGTGTTCGGCTTGGCCCGCGGGGTCTTGCTGGTCGCGGTCGCCTGGATGCTGATGACCTGGGCCCTTCCCAATCCGGACGAACGGCCCAGCTACCTGCGCGAGGCCAAGAGCGCGCGCCTGGTCGCGGCGAGCGCGACGGCGCTGGAAAACGCCCTGCCGCGATCGCTGCGCAGCCAGGGCCGCTCGGCCGCCGATCAGGCCAAGCAGGGAGCCCAGGACGCCCAGCGGGCGAAAGACGCCTACGACGCGCTGAGCCAGCCCAAGACGGAAGCGGAAGACCCGAAGGGCGAACCGGGCTATAACGAGGATCAGCGGCAGGACCTGAACCGCCTGATCGAAAACCAGGCGTCCGAAAACGGGAGCGGCGGCCAATGATCACGACGAACCCGTTCGATGACGACAAGCTGCACGAGGAGTGCGGCGTCTTCGGCATCTTCAACAACAGCGACGCCGCCAAGCACACGACGCTTGGCCTGCACGCATTGCAGCACCGCGGCCAGGAGGCGGCGGGCATCGTCAGCTACGACGGCGAGCAATTCAACGCCTACCGCGATGCCGGCCACGTCGGCGACATCTTCTCCAGCCCCGAGCGGATGCGCCGGCTGGAGGGGCACAGCGCGATCGGCCACAACCGCTATTCGACCAGCGGCGACACGGTGATCCGCAACGTCCAGCCGCTGTTCGCGGAGATGGACTTCGGCGGCTTCGCGGTCGCCCACAACGGCAACCTGACCAATGCGCGCAAGCTGCGCCGCGAACTGGTCCGGCGTGGTTCGCTGTTCCAGTCGACCACTGACACCGAGGTGGTGATCCACCTGATGGCGACGGCTCCGGCGCACACCGTGATCGAGCGGCTGATCCACGCGCTCAAGCAGATCGAGGGCGCCTACTCGTTCACCGCGCTCACCGACAACGAGCTGATCGGGGTGCGCGATTCCCTGGGCGTTCGCCCGCTCGTGCTGGGTAAGCTGGGCGACAGCCATATCCTGGCGTCTGAGACCTGCGCGCTCGACATCATCGGCGCCGAGTTCGTCCGCGACATCGAGCCGGGCGAGATGGTGGTGATCGACCAGGAGGGGCTGCGCTCGCTGCGCCCCTTCCCGCGCCAGCGCCAGCGGATGTGCGTGTTCGAGTACATCTACTTCTCCCGCCCCGATTCGCAGCTCGAAGGCAAGAGCGTCTACGAGGCGCGCAAGCGCATCGGCGCCGAACTCGCCCGCGAGTCCGATACCGACGCCGACCTCGTCGTGCCGGTCCCGGACTCCGGCGTGCCGGCGGCGATCGGCTACGCCAACCAGGCGAACATTCCCTTCGAGCTCGGTATCGTGCGCAACCACTATGTCGGCCGCACCTTCATCGAGCCGACGGATTCGATCCGCCACCTGGGCGTGAAGCTGAAGCACAACGCCAACAGCGCGCTGCTGCGCGGCAAGCGCGTGGTGCTGGTCGACGACTCGATCGTCCGCGGCACCACCAGCGCCAAGATCGTGAACATGGTCCGCCAGGCCGGCGCGGCGGAGGTGCACATGCGCATCGCCGCCCCGCCGACCCGCCACCCCTGCTTCTACGGTATCGACACCCCGGACGAATCCGAACTGCTGGCCGCGCGTTTCGACGTCGCGGGGATGACCGAGGAGATCGGCTGCGACAGCCTGGCGTTCATCTCCGACGACGGGCTCTACCGCGCGATGGGCTACCCGCAACGCAACGCCCTGCAGCCGCAGTTCTGCGATGCCTGTTTCACCGGCGATTACCCGATCCGCCTGACCGACAAGGTCGAGGGCGAAAGCCGTCAGAAACAACTGAACCTGCTGGCCGAAGGCTGAGCGCAGCGCGCCCGAACGCCGGCGATGAAGGATACGATCCCCGAGATGGACACCCAATCGGCAATCGACGCCTTGGCGGCGCTGGCGCAGGAGACCCGGCTGAAGGTGTTCCGGCTGCTGGTGCAGACCGGCTCCGAAGGTCTGGCCGCGGGCGAGATCGCGCGCACGCTGGACGTGCCGCCCGCGACCCTGTCGTTCCATCTGAACCATCTGGAGACGGCGGGCTTGATCACCTCCGAGCGCCAGCAGCGCCGGATCATTTACGCGGCCGACTACGCGGGCATGCGCGGCCTGCTGCACTTCCTGACGCAAGACTGCTGCCAGGGCCGCCCCGAACTGTGCGGCGATCTGCTCGCGGCCTGCGAACCGGGCGCGGACGGCGGGCCCTGCTGATGCCGGGCGGTGCCCGCGACGCCGTCCACGCCCACGGCCGCGCCGCCTGACGGCCGTGCTCGCGCGGCTCACCAACGGCCTGTTCGCCGCCGCCGGCGCTGCCGGGGCCGCGCAGTTTCCCGCCTTCTACCGGCAGTATCTACAGCACCTGTCCGGCCGGCTGGCGCAGGCGCGCGACGACCTGGCGCCGGTGCTGGAAGATGCGCGCCGGCGCGGCCTGTCGCTCGGCGAATACCTGGAGCGCGCGCAAGGGGAAGGCGGCGAGTTGACCGGTACGCTGGTCGCGGGCTATCGCTCGACCTATCAGGCTTTCGAACGGCTGCAAGCCGCGCAGCAGGCGCTGAGTACGGCGGGTCCGCTGGAACGGCCGTTCGCCCTCGCCCGGCATCTGGACATGCGGATCGCGGAAGGCACGCTGGACGGGTTCGCCCCGGCGCTGCCGCTCACCGTGGAGGGCGGCGGCTACGCGCTCGCGGGGCTCATTGTCGGACTGCTCGCGGTCTGGACCCTGGAGCGCCCGGCCTTGGCGCTGCGCCGGCGCCGGCACGTCCGCCGGCTGCGTCGGCAGGCGGCTGATGCCGCCGCCCGGCTGGCCCCGCCCGCACCTGCGACGGCATCAGCGGCCTGCCCGCGGGAGCCGCGGTTGCTGCCGGCGCGCGCCCCTGCGACGGAAAGCGCCCTGGACCCGTCGCGCATCGGCCGGGCACACGACGATACACCCGAGCACACGACCAATGAGGTCGGCGCACGCCCCGCGTCGCCGTGCGACGCGGCGCCGGCCAGCCAGGAGAAGACCCGGACATGACCGACCAGCAGGGCCGCCTGCAAGACCGTATCGCCGTCGTCACCGGCGCCTCCCGCGGGATCGGGCGCGCTGTGGCCGAACGCTTCGCCGCAGAGGGCGCGACCGTGGTCGCGGTCGCCCGCACGCAGGGGGCGCTGGAGGAACTGGACGACGCGATCGGGGCCGCAGGCGGGCCCGCGCCGGTGCTGGTACCGCTCGACCTGCGCGACTTCGACGCGCTGGACCGGCTCGGCGGCTCCCTGTTCGAGCGCTACCAGAAGCTGGACATCCTGGTCGGCAACGCCGGCACGCTGGGCCAACTGAGCCCGATGAGCCACATCCCGCCGGACACCTGGGCGGAGGTGATGGACATCAACGTCACCGCGAACTACCGGCTGATCCGCAGCATGGACCCGCTGCTGCGCCAGTCGGACGCCGGCCGGGCGATCTTCACGACCAGCGGTGT
Source organism: uncultured Rhodovibrio sp. (assembly GCA_964422775.1). GTDB lineage: Bacteria > Pseudomonadota > Alphaproteobacteria > Kiloniellales > Rhodovibrionaceae > Rhodovibrio. The sequence goes on along the minus strand of CAYRCO010000003.1, from coordinate 8,360 downwards.
AGCGCGCAGCCCGTTCGCCTACTTCGGCGCCTACGCCGCCTCCAAGGCCGCACTGGAGCATATGGTAAAGGTCTGGGCGGCGGAGCTGCACAAGACCAGCATCAAGGCCAACCTGCTCGACCCCGGCGTCGTGCGGACCCGTATGCGTGCCCACGCCTTCCCCGGCGAGGACCCGACCCAGCACCCCGAACCCGCCGCGATCACCGAGCGCTTCGTCGATCTCGCCGAACCGGGGTGCCGGCACCACGGTGAAGTGGTGCACGTCTGAGCCGAGCCCCGTTGGCGCGTTCGTACGCCGTATTGGGGGGCGAGAAAAACGACTGCATCGGCGGGTTCCCTCTCCTCCACTTGGAGGAGAGGGCCCGGGTGAGGAGGTTGCCCTGGCTGTAGCGGGCGCCCGCGCCCTACTCCTCCTGCGCCGCCGGCAGCCTGAGCTCCGCGCGCAGGCCGCCCAGGTCGGAGTCGCCGAGGTCCACCGAGCCACCGTAGAGCCCCGCCAACTCGGCCACGATGGCGAGGCCGAGGCCGGTGCCCGCGACGCTGGTGTCGAGACGCCGGCCGCGGTCGAACACCGCCATGCGCTGGTCCGCCGGCAGGCCCGGACCGTCGTCCTCCACCGCGATCGACAGCCAGCCTGCGGCCGCGGCTGGCTGCGCGGACAGGTGCACCCGGCGGTGCGCCCACTTGCAGGCGTTGTCCACCAGATTGCCCAGCATCTCCTCCAGATCCTCGCGGTCGCCGCGAAACGCGGGCGCTTTCGTGACCTCGGCATGCACGTCGAGGCGCTTGTCGGCGTAGAGCTTGGGCATGGTCCGAGCCAGCCGATCGAGGCTCGCTCGGACGTCTACCCGGCTGCCGGGGACATCGACGGCGGCGGCGGCGCGGGCGCGTGCTAAGTGATAGTCGACCTGGCGCTGCATCGCGCGCGTCTGCTCGGCGATCCGTTCGGCGAACGCGACCTGCCCGGCCTGCTCCAGCGCCTGCGCCTCGTTCGACAGTACGCTGAGCGGGGTCTTCAGGCCGTGCGCCAGGTTGCCGGCCTGGGTACGCGCCCGCTCGACGATGGCCGAGTTGCGGCGCAGGACCGCGTTCAGATCGTCGACCAGCGGCTGGATCTCGCGCGGGTAGGCGCCTTCCAGCCGCTCCGCCCGGCCGGCGCGCACGTCCGCCAGCGCCCGGCGCAGGCGCGCCAGCGGCCGAAGCCCGCCCGCGACCTGCCCACCCGCCGCGACCATCAACCCTAGGCCGAGCACGCCCAGTGACAGCGCCAGCACGCGCTCGAACTCCTGCACCGCGCTGTCCAGGACCGCGGCGTCGCGGGCGACCGCGAGCCGCAGGCGTTCATCTCGGCCGGGCAGGCGCACCGCCCGCTCGAACGCGATCACGGGTTCGCCATTCGGCCCGGTCAGGCGGTGGCGGTGCACCTGCCCGTCCAGCAGCGTGTCCGCCGGCAGATCCAGCGTGCCGTCCCACAGCGAGCGGGCGCGCAGCAGCGCCGCGCCGTCTTCGGCCTGCACTTGCCAGTAGTAGCCGGAATAGGGCGTTTCGAACTGCGGCGGGCTCAGCCCCTGGCTCAGGGTCAGATCGGCCTGCGGATCGACCTCCAGGTTCGCGGCGAGCTGGTTCAGGAGCGCCTCCTGCCGCTTCGCGAACTGGTCCTCTAGGTGCGAAGCGAAGATCCGGGTCAGCAGAACGCCGGCAACCAGCAGAGCAAGCGCGATCCACAGCACCGCGCCAGCTAGCAGCCGAAAGGAGAGCGACCCAGGCCGCAGGCTGCGAGGCCAGCGCACCGACATCAGCCGGTCGCTCCGCCCTGCCCCAGGGCGCCGCCATCGGGCTCGATCCGATAGCCCAGGCCGCGTTCGGTCTTGATCAGACTGCGGCCGAGCTTCCGGCGCAAGCGACGCACGAAAACCTCGATCGTGTTGCTGTCGCGATCGAGGTCCTGGGCGTACACGTGCTCACTCAGCTCGCGCCGGGAGACGGTTCGGCCCTGATGGTGCATCAGGTAGGCGAGCACACGGTACTCGTGCGCGGTCAGGCTGACCGGCGCGCCGTCCACCGTGACGCGGTTGGCGCGCGTATCCAGCGTGACTGGCCCGCAGGTCAGCTCGGCGGATCCGTGACCGCTCGCCCGTCGGATCAGCGCGCGCACGCGGGCCACCAGCTCCGCCATCTGGAACGGCTTGGCGAGGTAGTCGTCGGCCCCGGCGTCGATCCCCTCCACCCGCTCGGTCCAGCTGCCGCGCGCGGTCAGGATCAGCACCGGCACGTTGTTTTCGCTCTCCCGCCAGGACCGCAGGACCGACAGGCCGTCCAGCTTGGGCAAACCCAGGTCGAGGACGACCGCGTCGTAGCTCTCGGTCTGGCCCAGGAATTCGCCGTCCTCGCCGTCATAGGCCCGGTCGACGGCGTAGCCGGCCGCATTGAGCGCACTCTGCAGCTGGCGCTGCAGGTCGACGTCGTCCTCGATCACCAGCACCCGCATCAGTCGTCGAACCAGTCCCAGCCGTCGTCGTTCTTGTCGTCCTGGTGGTGCCGGTCGTCCTGGTCGCCGGGCCCTCGAGAATCCTCACCGTGGCCGTCGCTCCCATGCTCTTCCAGGCCGGGGCCGCGGGCCTTCAGCAGCTCGCCGGTGCGCGCGTCGTAGTACAGCTCGGTCACCGCCCCGTCTTGTGCCAGCACCTTCACCTCGTAGACCAGCTGCCCCTCGAACGGGTCGTGGCGCTCCTCCTCCAGCTCGACGGCCAGCATCTCACCGTCGAACTCCGCGCGAACGCGTTCAAGGATTTGCTTCAGCGGCAGGATTTCCCCGCGTTTGACCGCTTCGCGCGCCAGCTCGTGGTCGCCGCCGGCCTTGTGGGCGGCGCCCAGGCCGGCCAGCAACGCGGCCGCGAGCAATAGGGGCAGTAGACGTCTCATCGCAGCCGCGTTTGTAACCCGCGCGCGGATGAACGTGAACTGAACAGCGCGTTCAAGCTGCGTTCAGCCGGTCGTCGGCAGCCTGCGCGCCGTCATCGAACGGAACCACACGAAACACCCAAGCGGAGGTGATCGGATCATGTCGACCCAGGCTCGACTCAAAAGCTTCTTCGTCTGGGACCTGCCCACGCGGGTCTTCCATTGGCTGCTGTTCGCGTCCGTCGCGGTCGCCTACCTAACCGGCGGCGAGGACGAAGGCGGGCAGTTCACACTGCACGTCGCAGCCGGCTACCTGATCGCCGCCTTGCTGGTTTTCCGGATCGTCTGGGGCTTCGTCGGCAACGAGCACAGCCGCTTCCGCGATTTCGTGCCGACGCCCGCCCGGGTGAAGGAACACGTCCGCGGCCTGCTGGCCGGCAAGCCGAAGCACTACGCCGGGCACAACCCGGTTGGCGGGATCGCCATCTTCGCCATGATCGCGATCCTGTTCGCCACGCTTTACACCGGCCTGTTCGGCGGCGGCGAGGAGCTGCACGAGACCTTCGCCAACCTGATCCTGATCGTCGCATGCCTGCACGTCGCGGGCGTGATCGCGGAATCCGTGCTCACCGGTGAAAACCTGGTGCCCGCGATGATCCACGGCCGCAAGAACCTGCCGGAAGACGCTGAAGGCGCTCGGGACAGCCAGCCGGCCGGCGCTGGCCGCGTGCTCGCCTCGCTCACCGCGGTGGTGGTCGCCGCCTTCGCCGGGGTCTCGACCGGCGCGACGCCCTGGCCGCCGACCGAAGCCGCGTTCGAGGCGGCCGAGCACGGCGAACAGGAGGCCGAGGAGCACGAAGGCGGCGGCTACGAGGCCGATGAGCACGAGGAATACGAAGACGACTGAGCCGACGTACCCCGCCCTAACCGAGCCCATCCACACCCGATTGATCGACACCGAAGCGAAGGGAGAACAGCCATGCGCATGCGTCTGCTGACCACCGGACTTGCTTTGCTAGGCGCCGTGGCCGCGCAGACCCTCGTCGACTCGCCGGCAAGCCGCGCGGCCGGCGACCCCGCCGCCGGACGGCAGGCGACCAAGCAAAGCTGCGCGGAATGCCACCGTACGCCGTCCGGTGTCGGCGGTGGCGACGGCCCTTCGCTGGACCGGCTGAGCCAGAACCGCACCTTCACCCCCGACGCCCTGGCCGAGGTCATGACGACCAGCCCGCACGATCGAGAATTACGGTTGCGCCGCACCGACCTGCGCGACATTAGCGCCTATCTTAACGTTGCCGGTACGCCAGGCGCGCAGACCAGCCGCCAGACGTCGGGCGCCGACCAAGGCGACGACGCCGGCACGGGACAGACTGGCCGCAAGGCGATGGCGCCGGCAGACATCATTCGAACCCTGGGCCAGCGGGGCTACAGCGATATTCGTGAGATCGAGCGCGAGAACCGGGATCGCTACGAGGTCTACGCCCGCGATCCAGACGGCCGGCGCGTCGAACTCAAGGTCGACGCCATGACCGGGAAGGTGACCGGGCGCGAGGACGACGACTGACGCGCGTTCGGACTCCCCGCGCGTCCGTCGGCCCCCGCCGCCGTGCTGTCCCCGGCGGCGGGGGGTGTAGTATCCGGGCACGACTGTGCTTACGCGTAGGGGTTCTTGCTCTTCTTCAGCTGGAATCGCACCGGGACGGCCGGCAGGTCGAAGTCGTGGCGGAGCTCGTTTTCCAGGTAGCGCAGATAGGCGTCCGACAGGTCCTTGGGGCGCGAGCAGAACAGCACGAAGGTCGGCGGTCGGGCCTTGGGCTGGGAGATGTACTTCAGCCGGCAGCGCTTGCCGCCAACGCTGGGCGGCGGGTTCGCGGCCTCGACCTCGCCCAGCCACTGGTTCAGGTCGGGCGTGGCGAACTTACGGTTCCACAGGTCGTAGACCCGCATCACCTGGTCCAGCAGCTTCTCCATGCCCGTGCCCTTGAGGCCGGAGACGGGCACCACCGGCACGCCCTTAACCTGCGGCAGGGAGCGGGTCAGGCGGTCGCTGACGGCGTTACGCGCCGCCTCCTTGTCGCCGATCGCGTCCCACTTGTTGAGCGCGATCACGAGCCCGCGGCCTTCCTCGATCGTCTGGTTGGCGATCGTCAGGTCCTGCTTGTCCAGGCCCTGCTCGCCGTCGATCACCAGGACGACGACGTGGGCGAACTGCACCGCGCGCAGCGCGTCGGCGACGGCAAGCTTCTCCAGCTTCTCGTCGACCCGCGACTTGCGGCGCAGGCCGGCGGTGTCGACCAGCTTGATCTCGCGGTCCTTGTAGACCCAGTCGACGGCGATCGAATCCCGCGTGATCCCGGCTTCCGGGCCGGTCAGCAGCCGCTCCTCGCCCAACAGACGGTTGACCAGGGTGGACTTGCCCGCGTTCGGCCGGCCGACGATCGCCAGACGCAACGGACCCGTCTCCGCCGGCTCAGCGTCGTCGCCGTGGCCGCCCGCGTCGGCGGCCGGCTCGTCCGCGTGCCTGGTCGCCTGGGCGACCTCGCTCAAGAGCTCGTGGACCTCCTCGAGCCCGATGCCGTGCTCGGCCGAGAAGGCGACCGGGTTGCCGAGGCCGAGCGTGAACGCCTCGGCGAGGCCCGCCTGCCCCGCCTGTCCCTCGCACTTGTTGGCCAGCACCAGCACCGGCTTGTCGCCGCGGCGCAGCTTGTCGGCGAAGATCTCATCGGTCGCGGTCACGCCGGCGCGCGCGTCCAGCATCATCAGCACGACGTCGGCCTGTTCGATCGCGATCTCGCTCTGCCGGCGCATCCGCGCCTCTAGGCTGTCGTCGTCGACATCCTCCAGCCCGGCGGTGTCGAACAGCCGGAAGGTCAGGTCGAACAGACGGCCCTCGCCCTCCCGCCGGTCGCGGGTGACACCCGGCTTATCGTCGACCAGCGCGGTACGCCGGCCGGTCAGCCGGTTGAACAGGGTCGACTTGCCGACGTTCGGCCGGCCGACGATGGCGACGGTGAGGGTCAAGGGAGCTGCGCTCGAGGTTGCGACCGGGCGAGGATACCCGCGACTTACCGGTAGGCGGCCAGGGTGGCGCTCTCGGTCAGGATGTAAAGCGTTTCGTCGGCGACGACGGGCGGCGTGGCGGGCGCGCCGGGGATGTCGATCGCGCCCAGGACCTCGCCGTCGTAGGGCGAAACCGACACCGCCTTGCCGTTGGAGCCCAGCAGCACCAGCCGGTCGCCGGCCAGCACGGGGCCCTGCCAGACGATCGGACCGTCCTTGTCCTCCGGGTCCTCCCAGCGCGCGAGTTCCCGCACCCAACGGATCCGGCCGGTCTCGCGTTCGAGCGCCAGCAGCTCGCTTCGCACGGTCACTATGAACAGCCAGTCGCCGGCGAGCCAGGGCATCTCGATCCCGGCGAGCCGCTTGTCCCAGACGCGGGCGCCGCGCCGCGTGTCGATCGCGGTCATGCGGTTGGCGTTGGAGATCGCGTAAACCCGGTTGCCGTCCGCCACCGGCTTGGCGCGCACGTCGGTCAGATTGGCCACGGACTCGGTCCGGGCGATACCGGCCAGGCTGTCGCTCCAAAGCGACCGGCCGTTTTCCGGCAACAGCGCGAACAACTCGCCGGAGGAGTAGGCGACGAACACGGCGGCGGAGGTCACTGCCGGGCTGGCGGAGCCGAGCAGGCCGGCCTGCTCCTCGATCCCCTGATGGGTCCAGAGCTCGGAGCCGTCTTCTGCGTTCAACGCCACCGTCTCGTTGACGATGCTGACTGCGTAGACCCGGCCGTCGCGCACCGTCGGGCCGGCGCGCATCGGCGCGCTGCCGTCGTAGCTCCAGGCCGTCTCGCCCGTCTCGGCGTCGAGCGCGAACAACCGGCCCGCGCCCGTGGTGACGAACAGCCGGCCGTCGGCGAACGCCGCACCGCCGCCGAACACACCGTCGGTATCCTCGATCAGCTCGCGCCGCCAGACCCGACGGCCGTTGTCGGCATTGTAGGCGCTGACGGTGGCCCCGGCATCCATCGCGTAGACGCGCCCTTGGGCGACCACGGGCTGGCTCATGATCTGCTGGCGGTTGCCCGACGCCTTGCCGACGTCGACCGACCAGTCGAGGGTCGGCTCGTCCGGCAGTTCCAGGTGGAACATGGCGTGCGGCGGGTTGCCGCCCGGCTGCGGCCAAGCGGTGTTGACGTAGGGGCGCGGCAGCTGGACCTCGCGGTCCTGTATTGCCTCGTCCGCGCTCAACCGCCGTTCGGGGCCGAGCACGTCGATCCGTTCGCCTTCCAGACGCTCGGGATCGCCTTCGAACCAGCTGCAGGCCGCAACCGAAAGCGCGAGCCCAGCGAGCGCGCCGTGACGCAGAAGGGCGCGGATCATTCCTGCAGCAACTCCAGCATCTGAGTGGCGCGGCGCCGCTGCGCCGGCGGCACGTCGCCGCCGTCGGCGATCTGCTTGAACAGCTCGATCGCCTGCGCGTCGTCGCCCTGCTTGTGGGCGAGGGTCGCCTGCAGCTCCAGCGCGGTCCAGCGGTACGGGCTATCCTCGGCCGCCAGCGGCTGCAGCCGGCCGGCCAGCTGGTCCGGATCGCCGCTGTCGACCTGATGCATCACCGCGAACACGTCGGCCAGCTGGCGCAGCGGATCGTCGCCGCCGCTGCCGGCGATCTCGTTCCAGATCGCGACCGCCTCCTGTGTCGCGCCCTGCTCGGCCAGCAGCTCGGCCTGGCGGTAGGCCGCCAGCAGTGCGTAGCCGTCGCCCGACGGATCGGCCATCTCGCCCAGCTGCTGCAGGCCCTGCTCGGTATTGCCCTGCTCCAGCTGGGTCACCGCGGCGTTGTAGCTGTCGGAGGCGCTCAGCGCCTGGCTGCGCTGCCACTGCTGCCAGCCCTGGTAGCCGGCGACCGCCAGCACCAGCGCGACCGCAGCCGCGATCACGTACGCGCCGTATTTCTTCCACAGGGTCGCGTAGCGTTCCTTGCGGATTTCCTCGTCGACCTCGCGGAAGATGTCGCTCACGGCTGGTTCGGCCCTCGTGCCCGGTCTGGCGCGCCGTTCGACGGGGTCGAGCGGGCGCGCGGATCTGGTCTCGGTTTTCGCGTCATAAAGCGGCCCGCCGCGCAGCGCGAGCGGCGGGCCGGTTCGAGCGGGCGTCACCCTAGCCAAGCGCGCGCGCCCTTGCAAAGCCCGCGCGCGGCTGGGGCGGGAAGCGTTACGCCGCCTGCTTCCACTTGATCGAACAGCCCATCGAGGGGATCTGCTCGCGCGGACCCTGGCCGGTCTCTGCGACCTGGGTCATCGCCGCCAGAAGCTCGCGCTTGGCACCCGGCGCCGCCTCCTTCTTCGACTCGTCCAGACGGCCGCGGTATTGCAGCTCCAGGTCCTTGTTGAAGCCGAAGAAGTCGGGCGTGCAGACCGCGCCGTAGGCCTTGGCGACCTCCTGCGTCTCGTCGATCACGTA
>CAYRCO010000002.1:0-46669 GCA_964422775.1 uncultured Rhodovibrio sp. | reverse complement strand
ACTCACGTTTCAGCTGAATCTTGCCCTCTCTTCAAGAAGTTAGAGCGACATTCAGTCCGAAGGCCGGTTCGGCCTTCGAGCATGTCGCTCTAGCCCCACTCTCGTGCAGCCGGTTAGGCTGGCCGCCGACAGGCGGCGCCCCGGTTTGGCCGCCTGCGGGAGGGCCCGGATGCGCCTGAGCCAGCGCCGCCTCAGCCAGCTGCGCACGATCGCCGTTGCGGTGCCGGCGGCGGCGGTGGTGGGGACGGTTTACAGCCTGCTGCACGCGCGCACCTTCTGGGTCGCGCTCGCCGACGGTGGGGTGGTCGGCACGCTGATCTGCAGCACCTTGATCTCGGTGCAGCTGTTCGACCTCGCCGGGGGTGTGCGCCGGCGCCTGCGCCGGGCTCCGGTCGCGCTGCACCTCGCCCTCGCGATCGCCGGCAGCCTTGCCGTGGTGCTGGCGGCCCTGCAGGTCGGGGAGATCACGGGCGGCTGGGCGGCCGGCCACGCGGTCGACCGGACGATCGGGCTCGCCGACGTGCTGTTCTCGCTCGCGATCTCCGCGGTGTTCGTGGCCGTCACCGCGCTCGACCGGATGGTCGGGCACGAGGTGCTGCTGGGCATCTTCACCGGCCGCTACCTGACCCCGCACGCCGAACGCCGGGTGTTCCTGTTCGCCGACCTCGCGGGCTCGACTGCGCTTGCCGAGCGGCTGGGCGACCTCGCCTTCCATCGCTATCTCGACGACCTGTTCTGCGAACTGGCGGAGCCGATCACCCGTCACCGCGGCCGGATCTACCGCTACGTCGGCGACGAGGTGATCGTGACCTGGAAGGACCGCGGCGACGGCCGGGCGATCGCGCGGGCGCTCGCCTGCGTGCGCGCCTGCGCCCTGCTGACACATCAGCGCGCCCGGCACTTCGAAGCCGTCTATGGGACGGCGCCGCGGCTGCGCTACGCGCTCCACGCGGGTCCGGTGGTCACCGGCAAGATGGGCGACATGAAGCGCGAGATCGTGTTCCTGGGCGACACGGTGAACACCGCCGCCCGGCTGGAGGAGACCGCGCGCCAGCAGGACTGCGATCTGGTGGTGAGCCAGACGGTGCTGGACCGGCTCGACCCGCCCGCCGAGCTTCGCGTGCGCGCGCTGCCGCACGCCGCGATCCGCGGCAAGGCGGAAAGCCTCGCCGTTTACGCGGTCGACCTGCCGGAAGCCGACACCGGCCGCCCGCGCGCCCGCGGCGTGGCGGCGTGAGCGGGCACCCCCTCTCCTCCCGGCGGAGGAGAGGGACCCTTCGCCAGGGCAAGATGCTGACACGTGGAATCACGTTTCAGCTGAATCTTGCCCTCTCTTCAGGAAGTTAGAGCGACATTCAGACCCAAGGCCGTCTCGGCCTTTGCGCATGTCGCTCTAGGCGTGTGTGGCCGACGTGGGCCAGCGTCAGCCGATCTTGCCGCCGCCCTGTTTGGTGATCGCGACCACCGACGGGCGGACCGGCAGGCTGGCGTCGAAGTCGGGCCAGCGGGTGGCGGGCTCCTCGTAGCTCGCGCCGTCGACGTCGCCCGGGTGCTGCACGGCGACAAACAGCGTCTCGTCGCCGGCAACGAAGTACGGGCCGCACAGCTCCGCCCCGACCGGGCAGCGGAAGAAGTGCTTGCTGGAGCCGCGCAGCTCGCCCTCGGTCTCGATCGCCCACAGACCGTCCGTGCGCCCGCTCTTCTCCGGGCTGTTGCCGTCAGTGGAGATCCACAGCCGGCCCGAGCCGTCGACCTTGGAGTTGTCCGGGTTGATGAACCAGCCGTCCTCCGAGGTCGCCGGGCCCCACTTGGCGCCTGCGGATTCGTCCTTCGGATCGCCGGCCAGGAGCAGGACGTCCCAGGTGTCGCGGGTCTGGGCGAAATCGCCGCCGGTAACGGAGATCTCCAGGACATGGCCGGCCGAGTTGGCCGCGCGCGGGTTGGCGGCGTCGATCGCGTCGGCCTTGCGCTTATCGTTGGAGGTCAGCATGCAGTAGACCTTGCCCGCCTCCGGATCGGTCGACAGGTCCTCCGGCCGGTCCATCGGGGTCGCGCCCAACAGGTCAGCCGCGCGGCGGGTCTCGATCAGCACGTCGGCCTGGCTCTTGAAGCCGTTGGCCTCGGTCAGCGGGCCGCTGCCGAAGGTAAGCGGCAGCCACGCCACCGTGCCGTCCGCGTCGAACCGCGCGACGTACAGGATGCCGCTATCCAACAGGCCGAAGTTGGCCGCCCGGTCGTGCGGATCGACCCGGCCGTGGCTGACGAACTTGTAGATGTAGTCGAAGCGCTGATCGTCGCCCATCATCGCAACGACTCGGCCATCCGGGTTCAGGACGGTCTCCGCACCCTCATGCTTGAAGCGGCCCATCGCGGTGCGCTTCACCGGCGTAAAGTCGGGGTCGTAGGGGTCGAACTCGACCATCCAGCCGAACCGGTTGGGCTCGTTCGGCTCTTGGCTCACGTCGAAGCGCGGGTCGTAGTCGGCCCAGTCGTACCAGGCGCCCGGCACGCCGTAGCGGTCGTGGTTCGTCTTTTCCGGGCCGTCGGCGACCTCGCCCTTGAAGTAGCCGTGGAAGTTCTCCTCGGCGATCAGCACCGTTCCGTAGGGCGTCATTCCACCCGCGCAGTTGTTGACCGTGCCGATCACCCGCGTGCCCGATGGGTCCGCGCTTGTCTTCAGCCGGTCGTGGCCGGCCGCCGGGCCGGAGATCGTCATCGGCGTGGAGCGGGTGGAGAAGCGGCGGTTATACGGGCTGTCGGGTACAGTGACCCACTTGCCGTCGGCGCCCTGGCGCACCTCGATCACACTGTGGCCGTGCGCGGCCATCTCGATCGCCACCGTCTCGGCCGTCGCCCCCTGGTAGTTCGGGAACATCAGCTCTTCGTTGGTGTACTCGTGGTTGACGCAGAGCAGCCCGCGCGGCGCGCCGTCTTCGGCGGGGTCGAGCGCGACGTACCCGATATAGTCGTTGTTATAGCCGAACTGCATCTCCTGCGCGTCGCCGGACTGGTTCGCCGGATCGAAGGCGGGGGCGCCCGGGACGACCGGGTCGCCCCAGCGGATCAGGATATCGGCGTCATACCCCGGGGCGACGTGGTGGGTCTCGTCGAAGCCGGCCTTCAGCTCGTCAAAGTCGAACGACGCCTTGGGCTGCGCCGCCTCGGCCGTGCCGGCGCGCAGCGCCGCACCGGCGACGCCGCCGGACAGCGCGGCGATCGCGGTGACGCCGAGCGCGCCGCGCAGCACGTCGCGCCGGCCGTAGCGCTTGCCGATCACCTCGCCAATGGTCGGGCGGTCCAGAGGCGAGGACGGCGTGTCCTCTGCGATCTCGGCGCGCTGCGAGCGACTGGGGCCGCTCGGGCGACCTTGGTTGGGGCCGCCCAAGGTGTGGTCTTCGGGCGCGAAAAGGGGACGGGGGGTGCGGAACATGGCAGTCGATCCTCTCTCGAGCGAACTGGGACACGGGCGAACGCGAGAAAGGTGCGCTTACGGCTCTTGTGCGGGGCCGCCTCTTGCGCGTCGTCACGTTCGCGGCCCCAGTACGCCCCGGCGCAGTTACGCCGCGATGACGGCATGGTTAAGATTTCACGCCCCGCGGAACAGTTCACCCGCGACCGCGTTAATGCGCGCCTGCTGTGCGCACCAGCCGGCTGTTCGGGCGCAGCACCTCGCGGCGGGCGAGCAGGGCGCGGCCGTCGATCTGCGGGTTGGCCTTGAGCGCGGCCTCGATCGTGAGCTGCTCGAACACGTCGCGCTGCGCCCAGCTGCCGCCCAGCCGCCACAGCTCGCCGCGGATCGGACCCAGCAGTTCCAAAGCGTCCTCCGCGTCGCCGCGGTAGAAGGCGACGATCGCCCGGCACAGTCCGTCCAGCACCTGCGCCAGCGCCGGGTCGCGCCGGCCGGTCCGGCGCATCCGGGATAGCGTGCCGTCGGCCAGCCGCTCGGCCTCCGCGAGTTCGCCGGCGGCGGCGAGCGCGAGGACCTTGTGCGGCTCGGTGAAGGCACCGTTGAAGTCGTCGGCGAGCGCGCGCACCGGCTCGACCAGCGCCTGCCAGCGGGCTTCCGGGTCGATCCCCAGGAACTGCAGCCGGGCGAGCAGGGAGGCGGCGTTCTGGACGTCCAGGTAGAACGGCCGCGCGCCCGGCGCGAGGTGGTCGTCGTAGAGCCGCAGCACCTCCGGGTCGCGGCCGAGCTCGACCGCGTAGAGCGCGCGGTGCCACCAGACGTGGTTCTTGAACGGGTTGCGGTCGTCCCACGCCGGTTCGTGCAGGGGGATCAGGTCGCAGCCTTCCTGGAAGCGCTCGTCCATCTCCAGGACGTGCGCCAGCGCGTGCAGCGCCCACAGGTCGTCGGGCGCGTGGCCGATCGCCTGCCGGGCGTAGTCCTCCGCCCGCCGCCGCTCGCCGGATTCCTCCAGCCCGAAGGCGAGCATGCCGAGCACGCTGCCGTAGCCGGGCAGGTCGGGCGTCCAGGCGTGCAGGCTCTCCGCGGGACCTTCGATCAGCTCGTCGTCGCGCCCGCGCCAAAAGGCGTTCAGGTGATGCAGCCGCAGCGCCAGCAGGTCGTGCGGGTAGGCGCGCACGATCCGCTGCCAGATCGCAGCCGCGCCGGCGACGTCCCCCTCCGCCCAGCTGGCCAGCGCCGCGACGTGCCCGCGCTCCCGGTCGTTCAGGCGGTCGTGGCGGGCCTTCGCGGCTTCGGCCGCCTGGCGGGCCTTGGCGACCGTCCCTTGGGTGCCGAGCAGCAGGTACTGGTAGCCCTTGAAGCAGTGAGCCAGAGCAAACTCGGGGTCGGCCTCGAGCGCCGCCTTGACGTGGTCGTTCGCGCTCGACCGGTATTCCAGCGTGGCCAGCACCGCGCGCTCATAAGCCTGGACTGCGTCGCGGCTGTCGGTGCTGGCCGGCTGGTTCCAGAGGTCGGTGGTCGGCATTCGGATCCCCGGGCTGATTGCGGCGGCTTAGCACCGTCCTGTCCGCAACATGGCGAACCGCGCATGCGCCGACCAGGGGCCCGTCGCGCGCGGCGCGGCCGTCCGGAGAAGGCCGGCGGTCAAGTTACGGTGAGCGCCAGTCATGGGTGTTTTAAGTCAAATAAATCGCGTTTAACGCGTGTGTTAACGATTTATTATGGGAAATCAGTTATCACACGAATGTCGGGGTCTATGCCGTCGTTTCGATTTTTCCAGCGCGAGTGGGCGATGCCGAACCGCCGTCCAAGCAAGGCCGCCTTGAAGACGCTGCGCAGTGCCGTTGCACCGCCGGCCCTGGGTGCGCTTGCGGCGCTGTCCGGTGTCTACGCGGTGACCGGCGAGCCGGCGGGCGGCCAGGCGTTGGGCGCGCTGATCGCCCTCGGCGCGGCGCTCACCGCCACGATCATCGCCTACCAGGCGCGCGCGCAGGCCACCCAGCAGGCGAGCCGTGCCGCTCAGCTGGAGCATATCGCCGACGCGTCGACCGACTGGACCTGGGCGATGGACCGCGACCTGCGGTTCACCCATCTGTCGGCGAAGTTCAAGACCGCTTTCGGCTTCCCGCCCAGCCGGGCGATCGGCAAACGGCGCGACGCCCTGATGAGCGCAGAAAACGATCCCGCGCAGGTCGCGGAGCACATGGCCGATCTGCGCGCCCAGCGGGCGTTTCGCGACTTCACGTACAAGAGCCGGCGCGCCGACGGCCGGCTGATCTGGGTGCGGCTCAGCGGCGTCCCGGTGTTCGACGAGGACGGCGCCTTCGACGGCTACCGCGGCGTGGCGAGCGACGTGACCGCCCAGTTCATGGCCGAAGAGGCGGCACGCGCCGCCCAGCGCCAGCTGGTCGATCTGACCGACAGCATCCCGGGCGCGGTCTACCAGGTCCGCCGCGACGCCGACGGCCTGCACATGACCTTCGTCTCCGCCGGCATCGAGGCGTTGTACGGCGTCGAGAAGGTCCAGGCCTACGACGTCGATGCCCTGTTGGCGAAAGTCCACCCCGACGACCGCGCGGCGCTCGACGCCGAGATCGAGGCCGCCTACAGGAACGGCCACAACTTCCAGTTCGAGCACCGGATCGTTGTGAACGGCGAGGTGAAATGGATCCGCGCCCAGGCGGTGGCGCGTTCCGAGGGGCCGGACGTCGTCGTCTGGAACGGCCTGCTGACCGACATCAGCCGGCTGAAGGACGCCGAGGCCAAGCTGCGCATGCAGCAGGACCGCTACGAGCGGGCGGTACGCGGCTCACGCGACGGCGTCTGGGATTACGACCTCGGCACCGACACGATCTACTACACCGAGCGCTGCGGCGAACTGCTCGGCGTGGACGCCGAAGCGCTCGGCACGCAGGCGGAGGCGTTCATCCAGCGCGTGATCCCGAAGGACCGCGCCAAACTGCGCCAGACGATCGCCGACAACATCAAGCGCGGCACACCGTACGACATCGAGGTGCGGATGCAGGTCGGCCCCGCCGCGGCGCACCGGGACGCCGCGGACGAGCCGGCCGTGCACTGGTTCCGCCTGCGCGCGGAGACCGAGCGCGACGCCGACGGTCGGGCCGTGCGGATCGCCGGGACCCTGTCGGACATCGACGAACTGAAGCGCCAGGAACGCGAACTGATCGCCGCGCGCGAGAAGGCCGAGCTCGCCAACAAATCCAAGACCGAGTTCCTGGCCAACATGAGCCACGAACTGCGCACGCCGCTGAACGCCGTGATTGGGTTCGCCGAGGTGATCGAGGGCCAGCTGCTGGGCGAGATCGGCAACCCGCGTTACCGCGCCTACGCCAGCGACATCCGGGAGAGCGGGCAGCACCTGCTCAGCCTGATCAACGACATCCTGGACCATGCCAAGATCGAGGCCGGCCGGCGTGAGCTGCACGAGGAATGGCTGCGGCTCGCCGAGCTGATCCACGGCACCGTGCGCTTGGTGCGCGAGCGCGCGCACGACCGCGGGGTTCACTTGGACGTCCTGCCGGCGGACGGTCTGCCGCGGGTGTTCGCCGACCAGCGCGGGGTCAAGCAGATCCTGCTCAACCTGCTGACCAATGCGATCAAGTTCACCCCGGAAAACGGCCGTGTGACGGTGCGCGCCGAGGCCGGGCCCGACGGGCTGTGGCTCGAGGTCGCCGACACCGGGATCGGTATCGCCGAGGACGACATCGAGAAGGCCATGGCCCCGTTCGGCCAGGCCGACAATTGGCTGACCCGCGAGCACGAGGGCACCGGCCTGGGTCTCGCCCTGTGCAAGCAGCTGAGCGAACTGCACGGCGGCACGCTTAAGCTCGACAGCGCGCACGGCCAGGGGACGCGCGTGCGGATCACCCTGCCCGCCGACCGGCTGGAGCAGGCGGTCGCAACGCCGACCTGCCAAGCCGCCGCGGCGCAAGGTTAGAGCCGGGTCGCACGGCGCGCCCGACGCGGGGCGCGCCCGGGATCAGCCGGTCTTGAGCGCCCGCAGCCGGTTCAGCGCGGCGGCGAGTTCGAAGCGACGGAAGCGGGCGAGGTCGCCGCGCGGCGTGCGGGTGAGCGCGTCCAGGCCGCGCGCGGCTGTCGCCTGCTCCAAGGTGTCCAGCAGCTCCGGCACCGTCTTGCCGTGCAGCTGCCGGTCGTCGGTCAGGCGCATCAGCGCTTCCGCGACCGCCCGGGTCTGGCTTTCGTCGACCAGCTGCTCGACCGCGCCCAGGTCCAGATCGTCCTGACCGATCCCGATCGCCTTGCGGTGCGGCACCTTCACCTTGGGCGGCTTGTCCCCCTTGCCGGTGATGCCGGTCGCCTTGAGCGTGCGCGCGCCCGGCCGGCCGAAGCTCTCGCCGCCCTCTTCCGCGCGCTGGGTGCGGTGAGCGTCGACCACCGCGCGCGCCCGGGCGGTCACGTCGTACGCGCGGAACGCTTCCATCGCGATCACGGTGTCGGCCTTGTCGAGGTAGTCGCCGGAGCCGCCGATCACCAGCGTGGTCGAGACGCCGAGGTCGTCGTAGAGCTGTCGGACCTTGTCGATGTAGGGCGTGATCGGCTCGCGGTCCTTGGCGATCAGCGCCTGCATCCGCCGGTCGCGGATCATGAAGTTGGTGGCCGAGGTGTCCTCGTCCATCATCATGACCCGGGCGCCCGCCTCCAGCGCCTCGACGATGTTGGCGGCCTGAGAGGTCGAGCCGGAGGCGTTCTCGCTGGAGAAGCGGCGGGTGTCGCTGCCGCCGGGCAGGCCCTGGATGAACGGCGAGATGTCGACGTCCGTGACCGCGCGGCCGTCTTCGGCGCGGACCTTCACCGCCGACGGATCGGCGACCACCCATTCGCGCCCGTCGCCCGGCAGGTGGTTGTAGACACTCCGCTCGATCGCCTGCAGCAGCGTCGACTTGCCGTGGTAGCCGCCGCCGACGATCAGCGTGATCCCCTGCGGCACGCCCAGGCCGCGGATGGCCCCCCGGTTCGGCCGGTGGAGCGTGACCGCCAGGCTCTCCGGCGCCTCGAACGCGACCGCGCCGTTCGCCATCGGCCGGTCGTCGACGCCGGAGCGCCGCGGCAGCACCGCACCGTCCGCGATGAACGCGACCAGACCGTTGTCCCGCAATTGCGCGCGCAGGGCGTCGGCATCCTCCGCACTGGTCACGTGGTCGAGCAGCCGGGCCTCGTCGTGCGCCTCGGCGAGCAGGGTCTGTTTCACCAAGTCGGACACATCGTGCAACAGCATCTGCTGCGCCTCCCGGCCCAGCACGCTGCGCCCGCGCGCCGGCAGGCCGGCGACGAAGCGCGCCTCGATCCCGCCGTCGCGGCTGGCGAGCACGGCCGTGCGCTCCAGGATCTCCTGCCCCGGCGCGTCCATCGCCAGCAGGCCGGAGGAGCCGGAGCCGCGCGGCTTGGCGATCTGCTTGGCGCGGGCGGCGAACGCGCGCGCCAGGTAATCGCGCAGCGCCACCACCCGGCTCGCACTCTCGAAGCAGTCGTCGGGGAAGCCGGCGGTCTCGGCCGGGACGAACACGCGCAGGCGCGACGGGCTGCCGAACGGGTCGCCCTGCACGTGGTCGACCGACAGGGTGAAACGGTCGAAGCCGTAGCGGCCGACGATGTCCTTGTAGGCCTTGTAGCCCTTGCCATCGATCCGCTTGAGCGCGGCTTCCAGCTCGCCGCGCTTGAACGTCCGCTGGTCGCGCATGGCGATCTTTTCGGTCCTTTCCTGGTCAGATGTATCGGGTCCAGAACGTACCGGCTCAGAGCTTCCAGGCGCGCGGATACTGGCTTTCGATTTCAGCGGGCGGGCCCGGGCGCAGGAAGCCGACTCCGAGCGGCACGCCGCGGTAGCGCAGGATCACGAAGCCCTGGGCCGGCGCGCCAGTGCCGCCGTCCGACAGGTGGTCGTGGTCTTGACAGGCTGCAAGTTGATCGGCCGACGGTTGGACCGGCTGCCGGCGTTGGTAGGCGTCGCGCTGCTGGGCCGTCACCTCGACCACACGGGCCCGGGCGTGCGCCCCCACCATCAGCGCGAGCGCCGTCGACGGCTTGGGCGTGCGGTTGCGCGCCCGGCGCGCGGGCACGCCGGTGGAGACCGGCGCGGGTCTGGCGGGGGCGCTGTGCCGCTCTGTCACCAGCTGCAGGTCGTCGCCGCGCTCGATCACCCGAAGGCCGGCCAGCGGGTCGCCCGCGATATCGAATTTCGCCAGGACCGGCGCGATCCATTCTTGCGGGTCGCCCGACCAGGGATCGACGTGGCGGGTCGGCTCGGCGGCGGGCCCAGCCGCGTCGACCGGCTTGTCGAAGGCGATGGCGAAGAACCCGCCGGTGCCGTGGGTGTGCGGCCACAGCCGGATGCCGGCCTGAACGCCCGCGTCGAAGCTGCGCCCGCCCCAGCTCGCGACCGGCGCCGCTGGGTCGAGGCCGGTCGGGCGCACGGCGACGGGCGTCAGCGCGCCGTCCAGCTCGCCCAGCACGCGGTCGACCACCGCCTCGTTCTCCTCCGGCGCGAAGGAGCAGGTGGCGTAGACCACTCGGCCGCCCGGCTTGACCAGCTGCGCCGCCCGGCGCAGCAATGCTGCCTGCTGGCCGGCGATCCACGACAGGAACTCCGGTTCCGAGCCCTGGTAGCCCGCGCCCTGGCGGAACTTGGTGCCTTCGCTGGTGCAGGGCGCGTCGACCAGCACGCGGTCGAAGGCGCCCGCCTCCAGCGGGTAGTCGCCGCCGTCGTGCACGGTCGAGGTCAGGTTGGTCAGCCCCAGGCGCTTCATCTTGTCGCGCACGGCCGACAGCCGCCGGGGCTCCTTCTCGTTGGCGATCACCGTGCCCTCAGGCCCGACCGCCATGGCGATCCGCGCGGCCTTGCCGCCGGGCGCCGCGCAGAGGTCGAGCACCCGCTCGCCGGGCTGCGGGTCGAGCATGGCGGTGGGCAGCAGCGAGGCTTCCTCCTGCACCTGATACAGGCCGGCCAGGAAGGCCCACCAAGTGCCGGGCCTGGCGTCGGCGGGCACGCGCAGGGCGGCTTGGTCCCAGGGGACCGGCGTCAGGTCGGCCGGGCCGTCGGCCAGCAGCGCCGCCAGCCGGTCGCGATCCAGGCGCGCGGCGTTGGCGACGATGCAGGTGGGCTTGGGCCGGACCAGGACGTCCAGGAACGCGTCCCAGTCGCCGATCAACGGCTTGTAGCGGGCGAGCAGCGATTGCGCGCGCGCCTTGATCGCCTCGGGATCTTTCGGGTGCTTGCGTTCGGCGCCGGACATGGCGCGGGTTATAGCCAAACGCACGCATAGACGCGAGGGGGCCGCCCGCGATTCCGGGCGGTCAGCCGGCCCGAGGCGGCGCGGGTTAGTTGGACGCGCGCTGTTCGTGCGACCGCGGCGCCATCGCGCTATCGATCGCGGCCGTCAGGTCGGCCAGCGAGCAGGGCTTGGCGAGCAGCCCGGCAGCGTGCTCGCGCCCTTCCTTCAGCGCCCGGTCGAACCGGCCAGTCAGGTAGATCACGGCGATCCCCCGTTCGGCCAGCTGCTCGCCCAGGAAGATGCCGTCGAAGGCGCCTTCGAGCCCGATGTCGATCAGGGCGATGTCGGGTTTGCGCTTCTCGCACAGCTGAAACGCATCGAGACCGGTGCGCGCGATCCCGGTCACGCCGTAGCCGGCGTATTCCAGGTTGGCGCTCACCGACTCGGCGAAGTCGCTGTCGTCTTCGACCAAAAGGACATGCGTGCTCATGGGCTGCAATATATACCGGTAAAACGGGCGTAGTAGAGGCGAGCCCGTGAACAGCTTGTGGCATCCCGGATCAGGTGCAGGCGAAAGCGTTAGCCGGCCAGCAAGACATCGCCCGTCCGACGTAACGCACGCACCGCATCCGCCAGGTCGCCGTCCCTGAGCGTGATCCCATCGGCCTCCCGCCCCGCCAGGGACGCGCAAAGGTTGAGCGCGGCCGGCGGCGTGGGCGCGGTTGCCTTGAGGCACGTCAGCGCCGGCCCGCCGCCGGCGGCAAGGTCGCGCACGACCATCGGGCTCGCCATACCGACCGCCCAGGTGGCGTCCAGCTGGATCATGTTGTCGAGCGCGGTCAGCAGCTTCGGCCCGATCAGCTGGGGCACCGGCGGGCCGTCGTGGCGGGCCAGCACGCGCTGGGCGGCGTGCCGGTAGAAGTCCAGGACCGGATTGCCGGGCGCGAACGCCAGCACGGCGTTGTGCAGGTTGCGCCGGCCCCGCGGCCGTGCCTGCGCGTCTGGCTGGACCCAGACCTCCCGCCCGAACAGATAGCCGGAGGCGGGCAGCGCCAGCGCGTCGCTGAGCCGGTCGGGCGCGAACACCAGCACGTCGGCGTCGAGCCAGATCACCCGCGCCCAGCCTTCGCCCAAGAGTTCGGCGATCCAGTCCAGCCGGGCGAGGTCGGCCACCACCTGCGTGCGGCCCTGGGCCTTGCGGCTGAGGTCGGCCGGCACCCGGGCCAGGAAATCGTCGCCCGCCACCCGGTGCGCGACCCCGGCGCCGGCCGCCCAGTGCGCGACGCTGTCCAGGCAGGCCGCGAGCCACGCCGGCGGGTCGGGCGCGTGGCTCTGGATGACGATCGTGTCGGGCATGGCGCGGGGTGGGCCGGCTGCGCTAGCGCAGCGCCGGGCCTTGCGTATCCTTGGCCGCGCGCAGGTGGCCGGACAGGCGGTACTCGATCCGCTTGAACACCGCGAGCAGGCCGTAGACCAGCACCAGGTAGAGCGCCGCGGCCGTCAGGTACAGCTCGTAGAAGGCGAAGGTGCTGGCGGCGATCTTGCTGGCGACGCCGGTGATGTCCATCAACGTGATCACCGAGACGAGCGAGGTCGCCTGCAACAGGAAAATGACCTCGTTGGTATAGGCGGGCCAGGCCAGCCGGAAAGCCTTGGGCATGATGATCCGGCGGTACAGCAGCCGGCCGCTCATGCCGCAGGCGCGCGCGGCCTCGACCTCGCCCCTCGGAACCCCCTGGATCGCACCGCGCAGGATCTCCGCGGTGTAGGCCGCGGTGTTGAGCGTCAGGGTGAGCACGCCGCAGAAGTAGGCTTCCCGGAAGAACGTCCACAGGCCGACCGCGCGCAGCTCGGCGGAGAACTGGCCGCTACCGTAGTAAATCAGGAACAGCTGGACCAGCAGCGGCGTGCCGCGGAAGAAGAAGATGAAGGCGTAGATCGGGGTCCAGATCGCCGGGTTCGGGTGCAGGCGCAGGATCGCGAGCGGCACCGCGATCACCAGCCCGATCATGACCGACAGCGCGGTGATCTGGATGGTCAGCCACATCCCGCCCATCAGTTCCGGGAGCGAATCGATGATGACCTGCCAGTCCATCGCCCGCCCCTATGCCCGCTGCACGCCGCGGTTGGCCCAGGTCTCCAGGCGCTGCTGCAGCGCCATCGAGACGATCGTCAGCAGCAGGTACAGCACGGCCGCGGCGGCGAAGAAGGTGAACGGCAGGCGGGTCGCCTGGGCTGCCACCTGGGCCGCGCGCATCAGCTCCTGCAGCTCGATCACCGAGATCAGCGCGGTCGCCTTGATCAGCACCATCCAGACGTTGCCCAGCCCCGGGATCGCGTAGCGCCACATCTGCGGCAGCAGGATCCGCCGGGCGGCCATCAGCCGGGTCATGCCGCAGGCGCGCGCCGCCTCCATCTGCCCCGCCGGCACGGCGAGGTAGGCGCCGCGGAATACCTCGGTCGAAAAGGCGCCGTAGATGAACCCGATGGTGAGCACGCCCGAGGCGAACGGGTTCAGGTCGACCCGGATGTCGTAGCCGAGCCCGGTCGCCGCGTCCTGGATCAGGGTGGGCACGCCGTAATAGACCAGCAGGATCAGCACCAGTTCGGGCACGCCGCGCACCACCGTGGTGTAGACGCCCGCCATCCAGTTGACCGCGCGCACCGGCGTCACCTTGGCCCAGGCGCCGACGATCCCCAGCAGGATCGCAAGCGCCATCGAGGCCACGCCGACCAGCACGGTCAGCTTGAAGCCTTCCAGCAGCAGCGGTCCGTAGTCTTGCAGATCGAACAACGGGTGCGGCTCTGACGGATGGATGGCGGGAGCGTGTCGACAGGAAACGGGCGTCGCGGCGGGTTCCCTCTCCCTCGAGGGGAGAGGGCTAGGGTGAGGGTGGGATTCCTCGGCGCGCGCCCGGGAGTCCCACCCCCACCCTCACACGGACCTGCGGTCCGCGGGCCCCCTCTCCCATCGAGGGAGAGGGGATCGCGGCAGGCCCGCTCGATGAGGCGAGAAACGGGCGCCAACTTATCCCCTCTCCTCCACCTGGGAGGAGAGGGTTAGGGAGAGGAGGTTGCCCGCGGCGCGAACGCCCGTGGTCCCTCCTCCCCTAGCCCCTCCTCCCAGTGGAGGAGGGGAATCAGCTAACACGAACCGGCGGTTAGCCGCCGTAGATGTTCATGCCGAAGTGCTCCTGGCTGATCGCGTCGTAGGTGCCATCCTCGCGGATGTTGTCGATCGCCGTGTTGAAGCACTGCCGCAGGGTGTCCTCGCCCGGACGCACGGCGATGCCGATGCCCTTGCCGAAGTATTTTTCCTGGGCGAACGACGGGCCCTTGAACTCGTAGGCATCGCCCGCGTCGGACGACAGGAAGCCCTCGGACAGCTTGATCGCGTCGGCGACCACGAGGTCGACGCGCCCGCTGGTCAGGTCGAGCGTGGCCTCTTCCTGGGTGTCGTAGGTGCGGATGTCGACCACGTCCTCGAACTCGCCGCGCAGGAAGTTCTCGGACACGGTGGCGCGCTGCACGCCCACGGTCATGCCCTCGAGACCCTCCTCGGAGATCTCGACGTCCATCCCCTCGGGACCGATGAAGCGTGCGGGCGACTGGTAGTACTTCTCGGTGAAGTCGACCTTCTTGGCGCGCTCCTCGGTGATCGACATCGAGGCGATGATGGCGTCGTACTTCTTCGCCAGGAGGCCCGGGATGATGCCGGCCCAGTCCTGGGTCTTGAAGGTGCAGTCCGCCCCGATCTCCTCGCACAGCGCGTTCGCGATATCGATGTCGAAGCCCTGCAGATCGCCGCTCTCGTCGATGTAGTTGAACGGCGGATAGGCGCCCTCGGTACCGACCGTGATCTGATCCGGGCAGCCCTCGATCGCGGCACTCGCGGTGCCGGCGGTAAAGGCCATCGCGCAGGCGGCGGCGACCGCCGTCAGCTTGGTGCGCATGGTTTCGCTCTCCCTGTCTTCTCTGTCTTTGACGCGTCTTTCCGGTCTGCGCGCGGTGGCGACACCGCTCAGCCGGTGGATTGCAGGAACTGTCGACAGCGCTCGGACTTCGGCGCGTCGAACACCTGGCTCGGCGGGCCGCGTTCCTCGACCCGCCCTTCGTGCAGGAAGATCACCTCGGAGGCGACCTCCCGTGCGAAGCTCATCTCGTGGGTGACGATCACCATCGTGCGCCCTTCGTCCGCCAGCTGGCGCATCACCCGCAGCACCTCGCCGACCAGCTCGGGGTCGAGCGCGCTCGTGGGCTCGTCGAACAGCATCACCGTAGGTTCCATGGCGAGCGCGCGGGCGATCGCGGCGCGCTGCTGCTGGCCGCCGGACAGGTGGGCGGGGAAGTGGTGCGCCTTCTCCGGGATGCCCACCTTGGCGAGCAGTTCGTGCGCACGCTGGGTGGCTTCGGCCTTGTCGCGCTTCTGCACATGGACCGGCGCCTCGATCAGGTTCTCCAGGACGGTCATGTGGGTCCAGAGGTTGAAGTTCTGGAACACCATGCCGAGGCGGGTGCGGATGCGGTTGACCTGCGCCCAGTCGGCGGGCGCGGCCTGGCCCTTTTTGTCCGTGCTGAGCTGAACTTCCTCGCCGGCGACCACGATCCGGCCCTGGTCGGGGACCTCGAGCAGGTTGATGCAGCGCAGGAAGGTGCTTTTGCCCGAACCGGACGAGCCGATCAGCGCGGTCACGTCGCCCTTGCGCGCGGTCAGCGAGACGCCCTTGAGCACCTCCAGCGACCCGAAGCGCTTGTGCACCTCCCGGATGTCGAGGGCCTGCGTGTCCGAGCCCGGCATCCGGGCCACTGCCTCCGCCTGCTGCTGCGCCAACGTGCGCGCGGCCTCCCTTGCCTCTTGGAACAAGCCCCTTAACCGCGTGCGAGGCTAGTCCCCACGGCGCAGCCATGCAAAGCGAAAACAGGAGCCATGCATGGGCCGCGGGGATCGTCCCTTCGCCCTGGAGGGGAGGAGGGTTGCACTGGCGCCTCACCACCCGTCAGGGATGCTTCGCGCGACGCGGCCTTGTCAGGCCGCTCGTTACCATGAAGCTATTGTTATCTTACTGAAAAACCCTGAAGCTTCATCCTGAGGAACCCCGCGCATCGGGGCGTCTCGCGGGATCCCAGACGGGTATCGGCACAGCCGCGCAAAAGCCTCCCTCAAGGGAGAGGAACCGCTGAGACGCTCTTCACACGATGCGAACGCGGTGGGGCGTCGTCGAAAAATTACCCGCCCAGGCGTTCCAGCAGGGGCAGGATCTTCTCGTTGAGCGCCTTGCTGTCGATCGGGCCGGTGTGCTTGTAGCGGATTTTGCCGCTGGGTCCGATCACGTACGTCTCCGGCACGCCGTAGACGCCCAGCTGGATGCCCGCGCGCCCGGTGGGGTCGGCGCCGATCCGGGTATAGGGGTTGCCCAGGTTGCCGATGAACCGCTGCGCGTCCGCTGGCTTGTCCTTGTAGTTGATGCCGTGGACGGTGACCCCGTCGCGTTCGGCGAGACGCATCAGGATCGGGTGCTCGGCCCGGCAGGGCACGCACCAGCTGGCCCAGACGTTGAGCAGCACCGGCTTGTCGGCCCCGGTCAGATCGGCGGTCTTAAGGCCCGGACTGTCCAGCCCCTCGACCGGCTGCAGGTCGAACTGCGGCACCGGCTTGTCGATCAGGGCCGACGGCACCTCGCTCGGGTCGCGGCCGGACAGGAGGCCCCAGGCAAAGTAGCCGGCGACGATCAGGAACACGATCACCGGCAGCAGGAACAACAGGCGCTTGCCCCACTGGGAGCCGCCGTCCTCGTTGCTGCCGGCCTCGCCGCCGGTCCGGGTGTCCTGCTCGCTGGTCATGCTGGGCTCAATCGCGCGGGACTGCGCGTCAGTTGCTGTAACTCGTGGACACGCCCGACCTCGCGGCCTCCGGCATCGGGCCGTCGCCCTCCCACTGGCCGGAATCCTTCAGGGCCTGCGCGACCTCGGGCGGCATGTAGTTCTCGTCGTGCTTGGCCAGCACCTCATCGGCGACGAACACGCCCTGCGGGTTGAGCGTACCGTGGGTGACCACGCCCTGCCCTTCGCGGAACAGGTCGGGCAGGATGCCGCGATAGCGCACCGGGACCGCATGCGCCCCGTCGGTCACCTTGAAGCTGACCGTGGCCCCGTCGTCGATCTTCTTGACCGAGCCCTCCTTCACCAAGCCGCCCATGCGGAAGCGGCGGTCCAGCGGGATCTCCTTCTGCGCCACCTCGGTCGGCCCGTGGAAGAACACGATGTTGTCCTCGAACGCCGACAGCGTCAGCGCCGCGGCACCGGCGAGCGCCAGCATACCGCAGGCGAGCAGGGAGAGCCGCTTCTTCTTGCGCGACCTCATGATCTCTTACGCCTCCTCATCGTCGGCCGTGTCCGTGCCGCCCGACCGGCGGCGGCGCCGGCCGCCCTGGGCCTGCTCCAGCGCGCGCAGTTCGCGCTTCAGGCGCTTCAGCCGGGTCAGGCTGAACGCCAGCAGCCCGCCCATCACCAAGAGCGTCAGGCCGTAGGACGGCCAGACGTATTCCGCGTATTGGCCGAACAGTTCGACGCCCATGGCCCTAGCTCTCCGCGTGCGCCGGCCGGCCGGCAGCCGCGCCGCCGCGCTGCAGGCTGGCCGCGCGCAGGTTGCGCAGGCGCTGGCCGTAGAGTTCGTTCTTCATTCGCACCAGCAGGATCGCGGCGAAGAACAGCGTGAAGCCGAGCGCCATGGTGAGCAGCGGCCAGAGCATCGAGGGGTGGATCGCCGGCGTGCCGATCCGGCTGACGCTGGCGGTCTGGTGCAGGGTGTTCCACCAGTCGACCGAGAACTTGATGATCGGCACGTTGACGAAGCCGACCAGCGCTAGGATCGCTGCCGCCCGGCGGCCGCGGCCGGCGTCGTCGAAGGCGTTGGCGATCGCCATGTGGCCGAGGTACAGGAAGAACAGCACCAGCACGCTCGTCAGGCGCGCGTCCCAGACCCACCAGGTGCCCCACATCGGCTTGCCCCAGAGCGAGCCGGTGATCAGACACAGCATGGTGAACGACGCGCCCACCGGCGAGGCCGCACGCGCCGCCAGGTCGGCCAGCGGATGCCGCCAGACCAGCGCCACCGCGCTTGCCACCGCGATCGTGGTGTAGATGAACATCGACAGCCATGCGGCCGGCACGTGGACGTACATGATCCGCACGCTGGTGCCCTGCTGGTAGTCGACCGGGGCGCTGAACGCGCCGAACAGGCCGACCGCTAGCGCCACCGCGCAGGCCATCCAAAGCCACGGCAGGGTGGCATCCGCCAGGCGCAGGAAGCGCCCGGGGTTGGCGAAGCGGTGCAGAGAGCGCGTCTTCCGCGGTGCGGCCGCCTGGGTACTCACCGTCAATCCACCCTTACATCGTCCTGTGTCATCAGATGGCCAGTCGGCGCTATTTCCTCAATAGCCCAAAGTCGACTAGGACAAAAGGGCGCACCGGCAGGTTTCCACGCCATCGGGCGGCGTGGCGCGCCTTATTCGACCGCCTGGCGCACGGCGCCGGCCGCCGCCCAGGGGGCGAGCGCGATCGCCGCCAACAGCCCCGCCCCCATCAGCAGCAGTTGCGGCCGGGCGCTCAGCCCCGCCATTTCCGCGTCGACCGCGGAGACGCCGAAGATCAGCACCGGGATGTAGAGCGGCAGCACCAAGAGCGGGATCAGCACCCCGCCCCGGCGCGCCCCCAGGGTCAGCGCCGCGCCGACCGCGCCGATCAGGCTCAGGGTCGGCGTGCCGAGCGCCATCGCCCCCAGCAGGATGCCGTAGCCTTCCGCCGGCAGGCCGTACATCAGCGCGATGATCGGGGCCGCCGCCAGCAGCGGCAGCCCTGTGGTCAGCCAATGCGCGGTCACCTTGGCGAGCACGATCACCGGCAGCGGCACCGGCGACAGCGCCATCAACTCCAGCGAGCCGTCTTCGTAATCGCGCAGGAACAGGCGCTCCAGCGACAGCAGCACCGCGAGCAGCGCGGTCACCCAGACCACGCCGGGCGCGATCCGCTGCAGCAGGTTCGGCTCCTGTCCGATGCCGAAGGGGAACAGCATCGCGGTCAGCACGAAGAACAGCACGGCCAAGAGCGCGTCGCCGCGCTGGCGCAGGGCGAGCCGCAGGTCGCGCGCCACCACCCGGGCGAAGCCGCGCAGCAGCCCCGGCCCGGGATCGCCCGCCGCGGCCGGGTGGACGGCCGTCTCGCGCATGCGCGCCTCGCCGCTCACCACAACGCCCCCGCCCACGGGTCGTCGTCGGCCGTGACCGGGGCCGGCGGGAAGTCGGCGACCGACAGTTCCTGCTGCTCGGCGAGGTCGAGCGGCTGGTGGGTCGCCAGCACGACCAGCCCGCCGGCGGCACGGTGCGCCTCGATCTCCGCCTCCAGCGTGCGCACCGAGCGGGCATCGAGCCCCACGCTGGGCTCGTCCAGCAGCCACAGCGGGGCCGCGGCCGCCAGGATCCGGCTCAACGACAGCCGCCGGCGCTGCCCGGCGGAGAGCAGGCGCACCGGCTGGTCGGCCAGATCGGCGAGGCCGAAGCGGTTCAGCGCGTCCTGCACGGCGCCGCCCGACGGCTGCTGCAGCCCGGCCCAGAAGCCCAGGTTCTCCGCGGCCGTCAGCTCCGGCTTCAGCGCCTCGTGATGGCCCTGGTAGTGCAGGCGCGCGCGGTGCGCTTCGGGATCGGCGGCGACGTCCTGGCCGTCCCACAGCAGCTGCCCCGCCGCCGGCGGCAGCAGGGAGGCGAGCACGCGCAGCAGCGACGACTTGCCGCTGCCGTTGGGCCCGCTCAGGACCAGCGCGCCGCCGGCCTGGAGGTCGAAGTCCAGGCCCGCGAAGATTGCCCGGTCGCCGCGCACGCAGCCGAGATCGCGCCCGGCGAAACGCACGGCCTCGGACCGCCCGGACGCGGGCGGGCGATCGTGAACATGCGGACGGAGATCGGCGGCAGCCACGGGGATGCGGACACGGTTGCGCGAGGGTTGCTGCAGACGGCGCCCCGCGCCGCCAGGTGGCCGCACGAAAAAGCACGCGGCCCGGCCCGGCGTCAACGCGGCAGGCGCGCCGCGGCGGAACGCCACGGGGCGCGCTTTGGAGACGGCGCAACGGAAAACGGCCGCGGCACCTGTTGGGGGGCAGGGGCCGCGGCCGAGACACACACGCTGGTACACACGCGGTGTACGTCTAGCCGGGCGACGGGTCCGGGGGGAGGAGACCGCCGCCCTTCCGCCAGCCGTGTCAGAGGTGTGGGGGCACCTTGGAGGCCGGCTGGGAACCTCCGTCACAGAGAGGGGATCTCCGTGGAGTTTGAGGATCGCGCCGGGCTGTGACCGAAGTTGGCCCGCAATGCGGCGGAAATGTGGAAAACGGTGTGGCGGGCCTGTGGCGCGGGGCGCACGCGCAAAGCGCCCGAGGAAACCGGTTTGGATTGTCAAACTCAGCCCCTACCCTGCCGGTCATGGCCGAGCCTGCCGCCGCATACGCAAGCGCCCCACCCGCCGACCGCCGCGCGGTCGCGGCCTGGTGCCTCTATGACTGGGCGAGCAACGCCTGGCCGACCGTGATCTCGAGCTTCGTGTTCGCCGCCTACGTCACCCGCGAGGTCGCCCCCACCCCCGAGGTGGGCACCGCCTGGTGGGGCACATCGACCGCGATCGCCGGGATCGTGGTGGCGCTGTTGAGCCCCTTGTTGGGCGCGATCGCCGACCGGTCCGGCCGGCGCAAACCCTGGGTCGGTGCGTTCACGGTGCTAACTGTGGCGGTCGCGGGGCTGCTCTGGACGATCGCGCCGGAAGCGGATCTCCTGCTGCAGGCAAGCGTGCTGATCGCGCTCGGCACGGCGGTGTTCGAGCTCAGCCAGGTGTTCTACAACGCCATGCTGCGCGAGATCGCACCCGCGGGGAAGCTGGGGCGCGTGTCGGGCTGGGCCTGGGCGCTCGGCTACGCGGGCGGGCTTACGTGTCTCAGCACCTGCCTCGTGCTGCTGGTGTTCCCGGAGCCGCCGCTGTTCGGCCTGGATGCCGCCGCGGCGGAGCCCGTGCGGGCGAGCGCGCTCGTCGTCGCCGGCTGGTTCGCCGTGTTCAGCCTGCCGTTCTTCCTGTTCGTCCCGGACCGGCCGGCGAGCGGCCTCAAGATGGGCGCGGCGGCGCGCGCGGGGCTGGTGCAGCTGATCGCCAGCCTGAAGCGGATCTGGCCGGACCACCGGGAGATCGCGCACTACCTGATCGCGCGGATGATCTACACCGACGGGCTGAACACGCTGTTCACCTTCGGCGGGGTCTACGCGGCCGGCACCTTCGGCATGGGCTTCCGCGAGATCCTGATCTTCGGGATCGTGCTCAACGTCGCCGCCGGGCTGGGCGCGCTGACGTTCGCCTGGGTGGACGACTGGCTGGGGCCGAAGCGCACGATCATCATGTCGCTGGTCGGCCTGATCGGCTTTGGCGTCGCCGCGCTCGCGGCCGACACGGTGACCGCGCTCTATATCGCCGGCTGCGGCCTCGGCCTTTTCATCGGCCCGGCGCAGGCCGCCAGCCGCTCGATGATGGCGCGCATGGCGCCCGCCCACCTGCAGACCGAGATGTTCGGCCTGTACGCCCTGTCGGGCAAGGCGACCGCCTGGATTGGGCCGGCGCTGGTCGGCTGGGTCACCCTCTGGGCGGACAGCCAGCGCGCCGGCATGGCCACCATCCTGCTGTTCTTCGTGGTCGGCCTAGCGCTGCTCTGGCGCGTCCCGGCGCCGAAGGGAGAGGCGGCCTAACGGTAGGCGTTTGCCCCCGGGCGCGATTTGCCGGGCACGGCGTCGGACGATCCACGGGTCTGCGCCCTATCGCCCTGCCGCGTTTCACACCGCGGGACGCGAAAGGGTGGCGCCGGCCCGGGCGGCTCGCCGCTCACCCCAACTTCGCCAGCAGCCGGACGATCGTGCGCGTGCGCTCGGAGAACAGGCTCGGGGTGTAGAAGCTGCCGGCCGCGCGCTTCGAGACCTCGCCGAAGGTTGGATAGGGGGCGATCATCTGCGCGATCCCGCCGACCTTCTCGCGCCGCTGCACCGCCAGGATCCAGGGGTAGATCAGCTCGCCCGCGTGGGCGCCCGCGATCGCCGCGCCCAGCACCCGGCCCTTGCGGTCGACCACCACCCGGATCAACCCTTCGGTGGCGCGTTCCGCGCGGGCGCGGTCGTTTTCGGCGAACGACCAGGTGAGCGCGCGCACCCGGTCGCCGTGGCGGTCGCGCGCCGCCGTCTCGCTCAGGCCGACGCTGGCGATCTCGGGGCTGGTGTAGGTGACCTGCGGCACCGCCGTGTGGTCGGCCTTGGCCGGGATGCGGAACAGCGCGTTCTTGATCACGATCCCGGCGTGGTAGCCGGCCACGTGGGTGAACTGCGGCCCGCCCGCGACGTCGCCGGCGGCGAACACGCGGCGGTTGGTGGTGCGCAGCCGGTGGTCGACCTTGAGCTGGCCGTGCTCGCCCCGCCCGATCCCCGCGTTCTCCAGACCCAGGCCGTCGAGCGTGCTTTTGCGCCCGGCGGCGACCAGCAGGTGGCTGCCGCTGAGCCGCTCCGCCTGGCCGTCGCGCGCGATGTCGACGGCGACGCCGTTGCCTTCCGGGCTTAGCCCGGTGACGCGCGCGCCCTCGTACAGCTCCACGCCGTCGGCGCGCAGCTGCTGGCGCAGCACCGCGACCATGTCCGGATCGTCGCGCGGCAGCAGGCTCGCCATCTCCACGATCGAGACGCGCGCGCCCAGGTGCGCGAACGCCTGGCCCAGTTCCGTGCCGATCGGCCCGCCGCCGAGCACGATCAGGTGCTCCGGCCGCTCGGTCAGGTCGAACACCGTTTCGTTGGTGAGATACGGCGTGCGGTCAATCCCCGGGATCGGCGGCACGGCCGCGGTCGAGCCGGTGGCGAGCACGAACCGCCGCGGGCGTACGCGTACGCCGTTGGCGGTGAGCGTACGCGCGTCATCGAACTGGCCGGCGGCCTGCACCACGCGTACGCCCAGACCCTCGAACCGCTCGACCGAATCGTGCGGCGCGATCCCGGCGATGACGTCGTGGACGTGCCGGTTGACGGCGGCGAAGTCGACCCTGGGCGGGGCGTAGCTGACGCCGTACTTGGCCGCCAGCCGGTCCAGCTGGGCCGCCTTGCCCGCGGCGAGCAGCGCCTTCGAGGGCACGCAGCCAGTGTTCAGGCAGTCGCCGCCCATCTTGTTCTTTTCGATCAGGACGGTCTGCGCGCCCATCTGCTGCGCGCCGGCGGCGACCGCCAGCCCGGCCGAGCCGGCGCCGATCACGCACAGATCCGGGGTCAGGGTCTCGGTCATGCGGACCCCTCCGGCCGGTCGCCGGCGCCCGCCCGGCGTGCCTTCCACTTCTTGTAGCCGACCGGCAGCAGCGACAGCAGCCCCAGGCCCACGATCGGGCCCAGGATCGCCGGCTGGAAGATGATCCCGAGACTGGGCGTGCCGCCCGCCGTCACCAGCGCGTCCAGCCCGTTGCCGACGCTGGCGTAGACCAACGTTCCCGGGATGATCCCGGCGAAGGTGCCGAGCACGTAGGTGCCGAGCGGCACGCCCACCAGCGCCGGCACCAGGTTGACCAGCCAGAACGGGAACACCGGGATCAGCCGCAGAAACAGGAGGTAGGAGAGCGCGTTCTCCTGGAAGCCCTGGCGCATCCGCTGCACCGCGCCGCCGGCGCGCGCCCGCATGGCGTCGCCGAGCGCGGTGCGCGCGGCCAGGAACACCGCGATCGAGCCCAGCGTCGCGCCGGTCACGGCGTAGGCGGTGCCGAGCCAGACGCCGAACAGGAAGCCGCCCAGGATGGTCAGCACCGCCCCGCCCGGGATCGAGAAGGCAGCGACGGCGGCGTAGGCGGCGATGTAGGCGAGCGCGGCCAGCACCGGCACCTCGCGGACCTGCGCCATCAGCCAGTCGCGATGGTCGGCGAGCGCCTGGAAGCTCAGGTAGCGGTCGAGGCCGAGGGCGAAGAACAGGCCGAGGCCGGCGAGCAGCAGCACCAGCGGCCAGACCCGGCGCCAGATCGGCCGCCGGGGGGACATGCCGGCCGCCTGCTGGCCCGGTTCGGCGGGGCCGTGACGCGCCTGCGTGTCGCTCGTGGTGTTGCCGGTCATCGCTTCTGCCGCCTCCCCAGCGGTTGCGCCTACAGCGTCGCGTTCGGCGGCCCGCGCGCACCGCCGCCGATCCTTCGCATATAGCCGCGCAGCACCTTCGGCACCAATGACAACCGGGTCACATGGCCGTGAGAGGCGGCTTGCGACGGCGCCGGCAGCTGCGCCTGGCTGACCCGCTTGGGCCGTTGCCCGGGCCGTCCGGGACGACCGGCCGCACCGGCGTCGCGCCGGGCGCGCGCCAGGCGTCGTTGACAGGGGGCGGGGCGGCGCTTATACCCCCGACGCAACCGACCTCGACAGCCTTATAGAAAGACGGAGACAGGGCCGTGAAACGCACTTTTCAGCCGAGCGTGCTGGTCCGGAAGCGCCGCCACGGGTTCCGCGCGCGCATGGCGACCAAGGGCGGCCGCCGGGTGATCAACGCCCGCCGCCGCAAGGGCCGCAAGCGTCTGAGCGCGTAAGCGCCGGCCGGAGTCCCATGCCGGCCGGCCGCCAGACCCGGGTCGGGCGGCTGACCAAGCGCCCGGAATTCCTGCGAGTCGCGGCCGGTCGGCGGAAATGGGTCACCCCAGGCATGGTCGTCCAGGCCCGATCCCGAGACGAGGCGCCGCCGGCTTCGGCCGCTGCGGCGCTGAAT
Source organism: uncultured Rhodovibrio sp. (assembly GCA_964422775.1). Lineage (GTDB taxonomy): Bacteria > Pseudomonadota > Alphaproteobacteria > Kiloniellales > Rhodovibrionaceae > Rhodovibrio. Next base: position 22,231 of record CAYRCO010000002.1, on the reverse strand, counting down.
GCGTCTGAGGGGGCGGCCGCGACCGATACCCAGGGACCGCCGCGCGTGGGGATCACCGTCTCGCGCAAGGTGGGCAACTCGGTGCAACGCAATCGCGCCCGGCGACGCCTGCGCGCGGCCGCGCGCGAGGCCCTGCCGGCGGTTGGGGCGCCCGGCATGGATTACGTGCTGATCGGCCGCGCCGGCACCCTGGACCGCGCCTATCCCGACCTGCTGGCCGACCTCAAGCAGGCGGTCGACAAGCTGAACCGGCCGGGCAAGCCCAAAGGCCAGTCCCGACCCCGACGGACCGGCGGTTCCAGCGGTGATCCGCGGTCGGGCAGCGACGGGAAGCAAGCCGATGGCTAGCCAGCAGCCGCATCGCCAGCGCATGGATCGGTCGCCGGAGGCCGCGCGCCCGGGCGGCGCGAGGGCGCGGCTGGCGCGCGGCGCGGTGATCGCGCTGATCTACGTCTACCAGGGCGTGGCCTCGGTGTTCCCCAAGGGCGCCTGCCGGTTCGAGCCGAGCTGCTCGGCCTACGGCCTGGAGGCGGTCCGGGTGCACGGCGCTGCCGCCGGCGGCTGGCTGACCGTCAGGCGCATCCTGCGCTGCCGGCCGGGCGGCGGGTTCGGCGTCGATCCCGTCCCCCCGGCGGAAGACGCGCACCGGGGTTGCGGCCACGCGCGACACGACCGTCCGGCTGGACGACGCACGGCGCGCTAAACGCGCCCGACCGGAGCCGACCCGCCGGCGACCGACCGAACCGCTGGATGCCGGAAGGCCTCCACGACCGACCCAACTGACCGCGCCCCCGCGCCCGCCCGCGTCATCGGCGAAAGCGCATGCGGGCCCTTCGCTCGAGGAACGGCGACCACGATGGAACAGCGCAACCTGATCCTGGCGATCGTCGCCTCGATCGCCATCCTGCTCGGCTTCGAGCTGCTCTACAACGCGCCCGAGCGCGAGCGCCAGGCCCAGCAGGCCACCCAACAGCAGACGACGCAGCAGGACCAGGCCGGCGGCTCGAGTTCCACCGCGCCCAGCCCGGAAGGCGGTGGCGGCGGCGTCCCGGGCGCCGCACCGGGCCAGGCCGGGGCGCTGGACCGGGCGGACGTGCTGGACGACACCGAGCGGGTGGAGATCGACACACCCTCCCTGATTGGCTCCATCAACGTGCAAGGCGGGCGGATCGACGACCTGACCCTGCGCAACTACCGCCAGCAGGTCGATCAGGACAGCGGGCGCATCGACTTGCTGTCGCCGGAAGGCGCGAAGCGGTCGTATTACGCCGACTTCGGCTGGGCGAACGCCGCGCGCGCCGGGCTCACTTTGCCCGACGACAAGACCACCTGGCAGGTCGACAGCGGCGGCCCGCTGACCCAGAACAACCCGGTCACACTGAGCTGGTCGAACGGCGAGGGTCTGACGTTCAAGCGGACCTTCTCGGTCGACGAGGACTTCATGTTCACCGTCGAGCAGACGGTGGTGAACGAGACCGGCGAGCCGGTCAGCCTGGCGCCCTACGGCCTGGTCAACCGGCGCGGCACGCCGGACGTGCTGGGCTACTACATCCTGCACGAAGGCCCGATCGGCGTGTTCGACGGCACGCTGAACGAGGTCGATTACGACGACGTGCAGGATGACGGGCCGCTCGCCTACCAGACCACCGGCGGCTGGATCGGCATCACCGACAAGTACTGGCTGGTCTCGCTGGTCCCGGACCAGGACAAGCAGGTCAACGCGCGCTTCATCCACAACCAGTCGCAGGCGGGCGTCGCCAAGTACCAGGCCGACGTGCTGTACGACAGCATGCAGGTCCAGCCGGGCGGCAGCGTGTCCAACACCACGCGCCTGTTCGCCGGCGCCAAGGAGGTCACGCTGCTCGACAACTACGCCGAGCAGTACGGCATCCCGAATTTCGACAAGGCGGTCGACTTCGGCTGGTTCTACTTCCTGACCAAGCCGATTTTCCAGGCCCTGCACTTCTTCGCGGAAGTTACCGGCAACTTCGGCGTGGCCATCCTGATCCTGGTGGTGATCCTGAAGATCCTGCTGTTCCCGCTGGCCAACAAGTCCTACCGCTCGATGGCCAAGATGCGGAACCTGCAGCCGGAGATGGTCAAGCTGCGCGAGCGCTTCGCCGACGACAAGCAGCGCCTGAACCAGGAGATGATGGCGCTTTACAAGCGCGAGGGCGCGAACCCGGCCTCCGGCTGTTTGCCCATCCTCTTGCAGATTCCGATCTTCTTCGCGCTCTACAAGGTGTTGTTCGTCACCATCGAGATGCGCCACGCGCCGTTCGTGGGCTACCTGCAGGACCTGTCGGCGAAGGATCCGACCTCGATCCTGAACCTGTTCGGGGTGCTGCCCTGGGGCGTGCCGGAATTGGGCCCGCTCAACATCCTCAACATCGGGTTCCTGCCCCTGGTCATGGGGATCTCGATGTACGGCCAGCAGATGCTGAACCCGCAGCCGGCGGACCCGATGCAGCAGCGCATCTTCCAGCTGCTGCCGGTGGTGTTCACCTTCATCCTGTCGCAGTTCCCGGCCGGCCTGGTGCTGTACTGGACGTCCAACAACATCTTCACGATCGCCCAGCAGTACATCATCATGAAGCGCGCCGGCATGCAGATCGGCGGCAAGCAGCCCTCGCCGGCCGGGTCGACCGACAGCTCGCCCAAGGCGGGCGGCAACGGGTCCGGCGATGACGGGTCCGGCGGCAAGAAGGGCGGCAAGCAGTCCGGCGGCCAGAAGGGCGATCAGGCGCCCGAAGGCGCACAGGCCGCGGCCGGGCACGACGGCCCGACGCTGGAGGGTGAGGCGACCGACGTCACCGCCCAGGCCAACGGCGACGGCGAAGATGGCGCGGGCGACGGCAGCGCGGGCGATGGCGCGCAGCAGCAGGCGGGCGCCAAGCAGGCCGCCGGCAGCGCTCAGCAGGCCTCCGCGGGCGGCGGCTCCGGCGGCGGTAAGGCCGCGTCCGGCAAGGCGTCCGGCGGCCAGCGCAGCCGTTCCGGCCAGCAGCGCAGCGGCTCCAGCAACCCGGCGGCCAAGCGCAAGGGCGGCGGCCAGTCCAAGGGCAAGAAGGGCGGCGGCAACCGGCGCTGACCGGTCCGCCCGCCGCCTGCCCGGCCCCGTCCACGGCCCAGCCGGTACTCCGCGGCTCGGCGCCAGGCTCCGCTCGGCGCCAAAAAAGGCGTGTTTGTAAGATGACCCCACCGCATCCCGGCGAAGACGCGCCGCCCAAGGACGCCCTCAAGCACGCTGCCGGGGACGCCGAGGACGACGACCTGCCGCTGACGCACGCGCCGGCGGAGAGCGAGCCCGAGCTGCCCGACCGGGAGCAGGGGCGCTGGCTGTTCGCCCAGCAGTGCGGCTTCGTCGCCGGCGTGCAGTCGATGGCGCAACTGCCGGAGTTCGCTTTGCCGGAGGTCGCCTTCGCCGGCCGGTCGAACGTCGGCAAGTCCTCGCTGGTGAACGCGCTGACCGGTCAGAACACGCTCGCGCGCACCTCCAACACCCCCGGGCGCACCCGTCAGCTGAACTTCTTCGACCTCGGCTCCCGGCTTCTGCTGGTCGACCTGCCGGGTTACGGCTACGCCAAGGCCCCGAAAAGCGAGATCAAGCGCTGGACCGAGCTAACCCAGGACTACCTGCGCGGCCGGCCCACGCTGCGCCGGGTCTGCCTCTTGATCGACGCCCGCCGGGGCGTGCGCGACACCGACCAGGAGGTGATGCGCGCGCTCGACACCGCCGCGGTGTCGTATCAGCTGGTGCTGACCAAGGCGGACAAAGTGAAGCAGCCGGAGCTGGCGCGGGTGATCGAGGCCACGCAGCACCTGCGGCCCAAGCACGTCGCCCTGCACCCGCGGATCGCCGCGACCAGCGCCCAGAAGGATACCGGGATCGCGGAGTTGCGCGCGGAACTCGCCGCGCTGGCCAGCGAGACGCCCTACCAGGGAGCCTAGAGCGATGACCCAGCAGCCCCGCAATTTCGGCGAAACCAAGCACTGGCTGCGCACCGCCCGGACGATCACCGAGGCGCTGCCCTACATGCGCCGTTACGCGGGGCGCACGATCGTCATCAAGTACGGCGGCCACGCGATGGGCGACTCTCATCTGGCCGATCTGTTCGCCCGCGACATCGCGCTGATGAAGCAGGTCGGCATCAACCCCGTGATCGTCCACGGCGGCGGGCCGCAGATCGGGCGCATGCTGGAGAAGCTGCAGGTCCAGTCGCAGTTCGTCGACGGCCTGCGGGTGACCGACCAGGAGACGGTCGAGGTGGTCGAGATGGTGCTCTCCGGCACCATCAACAAGCAGATCGTAAGCTCGATCAACGCCGTCGGCGGCACCGCGATCGGCCTGTCGGGCAAGGACGGCGGGCTGATCCAGGCGCGCAAGCTGCGCCGGACCAGGCGCGATCCCGACAGCAACATCGAGAAGCTGGTCGACCTCGGCTTCGTCGGCGAGCCGGCGCAGGTCAACCCGCACATCCTCTCCTCGCTGGAGCAGTCGGGCATGATTCCGGTGATCGCGCCGATCGGCTGGGGGCCCAACGGCGAGACCTTCAACATCAACGCCGATACCGCCGCCGGCGCGGTCGCCGGCGCGCTCGGCGCCTCGCGCCTGCTGATGCTGACCGACGTGATCGGCGTGCTCGACGGCGACCAGCAGCTGATCCCGGACCTGACCGTCGAACAGACCCGCGAGCTGATCGATCAGGGCACGATCGCCGGCGGCATGATCCCCAAGGTCGAGACCTGCCTGAAGGCGGTCGAGGAGGGGGTCGACGCCTCGGTCATCCTGGACGGCCGGGTGCCCCACGCCCTGCTGCTGGAGACCTTCACCGACCGCGGCGTGGGCACGCTGATCCGCAAGCGGTAGCGGGCGGGGCTCCCCGTCCGCTCAGTTCGGCGGCGCTCGTAGGGTGGGTTCGCGCAGCAACCCGCCGAACGACGTGCCCATCCCGCACGCCGCGATGGTGGATTGCCGCTTGCGCGGCGAATCCACCCTACGGAACCGGGTTTTCTGGCGCCCGTAGGGTGGGTTCGCGAAGCAACCCGCCGAACGCCTAGCCCCCCTCGAAGCCCTGCAGCACGCCGATCGCGTTGCGGCCGATCTCGTCGACCGCGTAGCCGCCTTCCATGACGAACACGGTGGGCAGGGCGAGCTGGGCGAGGCGCGCGCCGATCGGCGGGAAGTCGGGGGTGTCCAGGGCGAAGCGGGAGATCGGGTCGCCCTTGTAGGTGTCGACGCCGAGCGAGACGACGAGCGCGTCGGGCCCATACTCGGCGATCCGGGCGCACAGCCGTTCCAGCGCGTCCATCCAGGCGTCCGCCGTCGTACCCCAGGGCAGCGGGGCGTTCACGGTATAGCCCTCGCCGGCCCCGACGCCGGTTTCGTCGGCATGGCCCAGGAAGTACGGGAACTCCTGCCTGGGGTCGGCGTGCAGGGAGCAGAACAGGACGTCCGAGCGGTCGTCGAAGATCGCCTGGGTGCCATTGCCGTGGTGGTAGTCGACGTCGAGCACCGCCACCCGCGCGGCGCCGCGGTCCAGCAGCCGCTGCGCGGCGAGCGCGGCGTTGTTCAGAAAGCAGTAGCCGCCCAGCTGGTCGGCCGTGGCGTGGTGGCCCGGCGGCCGGCCGAGCGCGAACGCGCTGCCGGCGCCGTCGGCGACCAGCTCGGCCGCGGTCAGGGCCACGTTCGCGCTGGCGGTCGCCGCGCGCCAAGTACCGGGGGTGATCGGCGTGCCGGCGTCGAGCGCGTAGTACGACACCTTGCCGTCGATGTGCGCGGGGCAGATCGGGCGCAGGTTGCGCACCGGCCAGATCAGCGGCAGGCAATCGGTCTCGCCGCCCCGCTCGGCCTCCCACTCGCCCCACGCGGTTTCCAGGAAGGCCAGGTAGTCCGGCCGGTGGATGCGCGCCAGCGCGTGCGCCCCGAAGTCGCGCGGCGGCACGACGTCGCCCAGGCCGACCTCCTGCGCGCGCTTGAGCACCATTTCCGCGCGCGCGGGCTGCTCCACCACCGGCATCAGCCGGCCGTCGGTCAGTTCGCCGCGGCCGTGCTGGTGCACGTGGTCCGGCGAAAAGACGATCTGCACGGGCGGGCTACTCCGGGACGTGGCCGGAGGCGTCGACCCGGCTTTCGATCGCGTCCCAGACCTGCGCCTCCAGGCTGACCCCGTCCAGCCGGTCGATCTCCTGGATGCCGGTGGGCGAGGTCACGTTGATCTCGGTCAGGTAGTCGCCGATCATGTCGATCCCGACGAAGACCTGCCCGCGCGCGCGCAGCGCCGGGCCGATCGCGCGGCAGACCTGGCGGTCGCGCTCGGAGAGCTCGGCGCGCTCGGCGCGGCCGCCGACGTGCAGGTTGGCGCGCGACTCCCCCTGTGGCGGGATTCGGTTGACCGCGCCCACCGGCTCGCCGTCGATCAGGATGATCCGCTTGTCGCCCTGGCGGATCTCCGGCAGGTAGGCCTGGACCATGATCGGCTCGCGGTACAGCCGGGTGAACATCTCCAAAAGCGCGTTCAGGTTCTCGTCCGTCTCGGTGATCCGGAAGACGTCGGCGCCGCCGTTGCCGAACAGGGGCTTCAGGATGATGTCCTTGTGCTCCCGCCGGAAGCGGCGGATCTCGTCGCGGTCGCTGGAGATCAGGGTCGGCGGCATGAACTCGGCGAAGTGGGTGACGTAGAGCTTCTCGGGCGCGTTGCGCACGTGGGCGGGGTCGTTCACCACCAGGGTGCCCGGGTGCAGCTTCTCCAGCAGGTGGGTGGCGGTGATGTAGGCCATGTCGAACGGCGGGTCCTGGCGCATCATCACGACGTCCAGCGCCGCCAGGTCGAGCGTCTCCCAGTCGCCCAGTTCGAAATGCTGGCTGTAGTCCCGCTTCAGGGTCATCGGCCGGCCGCGGGCGTAGACCCGGCCGTCGCGCAGGCTCAGGGCGTCGGGGGTGTAGTGGTACAGGCCGTGGCCGCGGCGCTGGGCTTCCAGGGCCAGCGCGAACGAGCTGTCGGCGTCGATGTCGATGCCGGTCAGATCGTCCATCTGGAAGGCGACGGCGAGCGCCGAGGGCCGGTCCATCCGCGGCGACAGCGGCTCCTGGGTGGTCGCGCTTTCGCGCTGCGCCGGGGTGACGCCGGTGGTTTGCTGGGCCTGTCTGGGATGTTCGGCCATGGCGGGCGGTCCTGCTGGCTTCTCGGAGGTCGAAGTGCTCGCATCTACCTAATGCCCGGGCGGATCGGATGGCAACGGGGTGCGGTCATTATTCCCCTCCTCCGCTGGGAGGAGGGGCAAGGGGAGGAGGGACCACGGGCACGCACGCTGCGGGCAACCTCCTCTCCCCGGCCCTCTCCCCCCAGTGGAGGAGAGGGATAAACGCCTCAATTGATCCGCCCGCGCAGCTGCTTGAGCAGATGGGCGACGTCGCGCTGGCTGTACGGGTCGCTGGAGAGCTGCATCACCTGTTCCAGCGCCAGCACGGCGGCGCGCAGGTTGCCCAGGTGCGCGTGCAGCAGGCCCGCCTCGTGCCACAGGCTGGGCTCGGCGGGCGCGATCATCAGCATCGCCTCCAGCGTCTGAACGGCGAGCTCGCGGTGCTCGTCGTGCAGCAGCCGGACCTTGCGGTTGTTCTGCAGGCGCAGCAGCATCGCCCGGTTGCCGAGCGGCGCGTAATGTTCCGCCGAGAGTTCCGCGTCCGCGCCCTCGATCGCCTTCAACAGCTGGCGCAGATCGTGCGCGCCCATCGGGCGCAGGCCGTCGAACGGGTCCAGCACCGCGCGCTCCTGGCCCAGGCTCATCGAGATCAGGAAATGGCCCGGGAAGTTCAGCCCGTCGATCTGCCAGCCCTGCGCCCGGCCGGCATGGATGAACAGGATCGCGAGCGCGACGGGCAGACCCTTGCGGCGGTCGATCACCCGCAGCAGGTTGGCGTTTTGCAGGTCGTTATAGGTCTCGCGGTCGCCCTGGTAGCCGTAGCGCTCGACCAGCACCTCGGCGAGCGCCCGGGCGCGCGCCGCCAGATCGTCGGTGCCGGCCGCGTCCGACGCCTCCGCGACGTCGCGGGTCAGCAGGCTCAGATGATGGCGGTAGCGGTTCAGGCGGGCGTCCGGTACGTCGAGCGCGCCCAGCGCGAGCGCGGTCTCCGCCAGCTCGACGTCCCGGTCCGGCCGGCCGCCGGCCCGGCGCAGGATGCCTTGCGCTTCCGCCAAATCGCTCATGCCTTGGGATCACTCATGCGTTGGCATCGCTCATGCGTCCAGTTCGGTTTCGCTCACGGAGTCCGGGTCGGACGGCGAGTTGCCGCCGTCCGACCCGGAAGAGCTTGGAGCGGCGTCGCCGTCGGTCGAGGGTGACTCGCCGTCGCCTTCGTCGGTCGCACCCGCACCCGACTCCTGCAGGCTGGGCTCGCGCGGCTCGGTCTTGACCTGCACGTAGCTCACCACCTTGCGCACGTTGGCGAGCCCGCGGGCGTGGTTCAGCACCCGCTCGAGCTCCTGGTCGCTCTGCGCGATGCCGATCAGATAGACGACGCCGCGGACCGTCTGGATCGAGTAGTTGATCGAGCTGACCTCAGCGTCCAGCAACAGGTCGGCCTTGAGCTGGGTGGAGATCCAGGTGTCCTTTGAGTAGTCGCCGAACGAGCCGTCGCCGATCTGCACCTCGTTGATCACCTCTTTGACGCCGTCGGCCTGCCAGGCGAGCTCGATCGACTTGGCGCGCATGTCTTCGGACGGCATCACGCCGGTGACCAGGACACGGCCGTTCTGCACCTGAAGCCCGGCCTTGCGGTAGAGGATCTCGTCCTCCTTCAGCCATAGATCGTTGATCTGGATACGGATGCGGCTGTCCTCGATCGCGCCGCCCAGGCCGCGTTCCTGGAAGCTGGCAACGCCGACCGTCGCCCCGGCGCCGACGGCCATGCCGGCGGGCGAACAGGCGGCCAGCCCCAGCGGGGCGGCGAGGCACAGCACGGCGGCGAACTTCAGGCGCGAGCGCGGACGAGCGCGGGCGATGGCACGGGTCATGGCGGTCGGGTCTCCGCGGGATTCGAGGACTGTCACGGATACGGTTTACCCGTGCCGGTCGCGTCGCGCCAAGCGGCGAAGCTGTGAAGGCCGGCGGTCGCGCGCGACGGCGGCCGTCACCGCCGGGTCACACCCGCAAGCGATCGCCGCCGCCTTCTTCGTGCCGCCAGGCGTCGACGAGATGATACGGCCAGCGCCCCGGCGCCAGCAGCAGCGCGTCGAACCGCACGTCCAGTCCGGCCAGATCGGGCCGTCGCGCCAGGAACGCCTCCCCGGCGCGCGCGATCCGCTGGCGCTGGCGCGGGCTGATCGCGGCGGCGGCCTGATCCCGAGTTGCGCGGGTCTTTACCTCGATCAGCGCCAGTACCCGCCCGCGTCGCGCGATCAGGTCGACTTCGCCGACCGGCGTGCGCAGGTCGCGCGCCAGGATCCGGTAGCCCTTCAGCCGCAGCAGCCAGGCCGCCGCCGCTTCCGCGCCGCGGCCGCGCCGTTCGGCCGCCCGGCGCGACTCGGCCGGTCGGTTCACCGATCGCCTCCGGGCGCGCCGTCCCGCTTTAGCTGCAGGGCGCGGTCGTAGACCTGCTTCTTCTTCCAGCCGGTTTCGGCCGCCACCTCGGCGGCGGCGTCGCGCACGCTCAGCGTCCGCAGGGCTTCGGCGAGCCGGGCATCGACCTCGGCGGCGTCGGCGAGGCCCGCATCCTCTGGCGGCGGGCCGACGACCACGACGATCTCGCCCTTCGGCGCCTGGCGGAAGCGCGCCGCCAATTCGGGCAGCGGCGCGCGCACCAGGTCCTCGAACCGCTTGGTCAGCTCCCGGCCGACGGCCGCGTCGCGCGCGCCCAGCACGTCGGCCATGTCGGCCAGGCTGCGGCTCAGGCGCTGCGGCGATTCGTAGAACACCAGGCTGGCCTTGAGGCCGCTCAGCTCGGCCAGCACCGACCGGCGCTGGCCCTGCTTCGAGGGCAGGAAGCCCTGGAAGAAGAAGCGGTCGGTCGGCAGGCCGGCGATCGCCAGCGCCGCCAGCGCCGCGCTCGCGCCCGGCAGCGCGCGGACGGGGAAGCCGGCGTCCTGGACGTCGCGCACCAGCTTGTAGCCCGGATCGGACACCAGCGGCGTGCCCGCGTCCGATACCAGCGCCAGCGCCTGTCCTTCGGCGAGCCGGCGCAGCACCTCCGGCCGGCGCTGCTCGGCGTTGTGCTCGTGATAGGATACCAGCGGCGGGCGCAGGCCGTAGGCGTCCATCAGCCGGCGGGTCACCCGCGTGTCCTCGCACAATACGGCGTCGACGCGGCCCAGATGATCGGCCGCGCGATGCGTCAGGTCGCCCAGGTTGCCGATCGGCGTGGCGACCACGTACAGCCCGCCCGGCAGCCGGCCGCCGTCGCCCTGCCGACCTGCACGGCCGGGAACGGGGCGCGGCGCGGTCGCGGCCGGCGCGGTGCTGTCCGGTTGCGAGCCTTCGGCCCCCCGGATACGCTCGCCGGACGCTGCCGGGCCCGCTGGGTGCGGCGGCGCCGACGCGTCCGAACGACCCTGTGGAGCAGCCAACCGTGCTTGACGCGACATGCCGTGACGACGGGCCCTTTTGGATGCTGCGTGGCGTCCTGAGCGCAGCGGGCGTGGCCGCGCTGCTGCTGCTGGGCGCTTGCGCCCAGCAGGTGCAAGAGGGTGCACCGCCGGGCGAGGCGCCGCAAGACACGGACGCCGCGGCCGAACAACCGGCCGAGCCGCAGGTCAGCGCCGAGGAGATCCTGGCGGACGCGCTCGCCGCGCCGGAGGAACTCCAGCTGAGCCCGCCCGAGGCGGAGGGCCTGCCCCGGTACCGCGTCGGGCTGCTGCTGCCGCTGTCCGGGTCGCGCGCGGACCTTGGGCAAGCGATGCTGCGCGCCGCCGAGATGGCTCTGTTCGACGTCGCCGACGAGCGGTTCGCGTTGGTGGTGCGCGACACCAAGGGCACGCCCGAGGGCGCGCGCCGGGCCGCGCAGGACGCGATCGCCGCGGGCGCCAACCTGCTGCTGGGGCCGGTCTTCTCGACCTCGGTCGACGCGGTCGCGCCGGTGGCCGAAGGCGGCCGGGTCCCGGTCGTCGCATTTTCCAACAACCGTCAGGTGGCCCGCCCGGGCGTCTGGATCACCGGCCTGCTGCCGGGCGAACAAGTCGACCGGGTCGTCGGCTACGCCGCGGCGCAGGGCAACCAGAGCTTCGCCGTGCTGGCGCCGAACAACGGCTATGGCGAGTTGATCGTGCAGGCGATGCAAGAGGCCGCCGACAAGCACGACGTCGAGCTGGCCGACAGCCGTCTGTTCGATCCCGATGCCCGCGACATCTCCGAGCCGGTGAAGGCGCTCGCCGCCTACAACCGCCGGCAACAGGAGCTCAAGCGCCGGATCGCCGAGCTGCAGAACCAGGGGGGGTCGCAAGCGCAGCAGGAACTGCGGCGGCTGCGCAACCTGGACGCGCTGGGCAAGGCGCCGTTCGACGCGGTGTTGCTGCCGATCGGCGGCAATAAGCTGCGGCAACTGGCGCCCACGCTGCCGTATTACGACATCGATCCGGACGAGGTGCAGTTCCTGGGGACCGCGCAATGGGCGGACATGGACTTGTCCAGCGATCCGACCCTGCAGGGCGCCTTGTACCCGGCCCCGCCGCCGGAGAGCCTGTCGCGCTTCCAGCAGCGCTACCGCGACATCCACGCCAGCACGCCGCCGGACATCGCCGGGCTGGCCTACGACGCGACGGCGCTGGCCGGACTGATGACCAAGCGGGCGGCGCGGGACGGCACGCCGCCGTTCCAGGTGTTCACCGACGAGGCCCTGACCCAGCGCAACGGCTTTGCCGGGGTCAACGGCCTGTTCCGCCTGACCCCCGATGGGCTGGTCCAGCGCGGCTACGCCGTGATGCGGGTGACGTCCGAGGGGCATCAGGTGGCCGACCCGGCCCCGTCCAACTTCGCCGGCCCGACCAACTGACCCGCGGATAGCGAGCGGGGGTGTGGGCGTCGGCCTGCGGGCGGCGGCCTCCGGGCGACGCAATCATGAGCAAAAAAAAGGACCGTCGGCCGGGTCGCGGCCGCGGTCCTTTTGTTTTTGCGTTGACGTGAGCCTACCCTGTCAACTTGCCCTGTCAGCCGCGACGGTACGGGGCACCAGCTATGCAGTCAAGTCGCAGCTGTTCGGATCAAACGACGTAGCGCTCACCGGTCGGTCACGCAAACCGCTGCGGCGCGTCGCGGTCGTCCCGGGCAGACGAAAAGTCCGCCGGTGCGTGGAGGCGCACCGGCGGCAAGGACAGGGAGGCTTCACTCAAGAGGCGCGCGCCACCGGTCCGCAGCGGGGAGGGGATGCCGATGGACCGGCGGCTTCGGGGTTGAGGGGAGGGAGAAACCCCGCGCGCACTTTCGGTTGTAAACTACGCCCGCCTAACCAATGGTTAACAGCACGAAGAAAAATCCCGCGCCGTTAACGAATCTGGGCGGCGGTCGGCCCGGCCCGGGGGTCGTGGCCGGGGTCGACGGTTGCCGGGCCGGCTGGATCGCGGTCCGGCTCGCGGTCGACGGCCGGACCGCGGCGAGCGCGATTTATCCGGATTGGTCGACGCTCACCCAGGGACTGACGAACGCCGCCCGGATCTGCGTCGACATGCCGATCGGCCTGGTCGATGCGGGCGCGCGGCCGTGCGACCGGGCGGCGCGGGTGGTGCTGCCGGGGCCGCGCAAGTCGAGCGTGTTCGCCCCGCCGCGCCGCTACATGCTGGGCCTGTCGTACGACGGAGTGCGCACGGCCGCCCGGGACCGCGGCGACGCCGGCCTGTCGATCCAGGCGTACAACATCATGCCCAAGATCGCCGAGCTGGACGCCGCCCTGGGCCCGGCCGATCAGGACCGGGTGCTGGAGACCCACCCCGAACTGGCGTTCCATCGCCTAAACGCCGGCGCCGCGCTGCCGCGCAAGGCGGACCCGGCCGGACGGACCGCCCGACGGGACCTCGTGGCGGCGGCCGGCCTCACCGGCATCGACCAACTGCTGGCCGCGCACCCGCGCGCCCAGGCGAAGCCGGACGACGTCCTGGACGCCGCCGTCTGCGCGCTGGTCGCCCGGGACCTGCTGCGCGGCCGCGCCCAGCGCGTGCCGGAGGAAACGCCCGAGCGCGACGCCCGCGGCCTGCGCATGGAGATCTGGTATTAGCGCGACCTGCTCCAGGGCCGAACCTGCCTTCGGGCTAAAGGTCGCCTTACTGCGCCGTCCAGCCGCCGTCGATCTTGAGCTCGGCACCGGTGATGGTGCGCGCCTCGTCCTGACACAGGAAAACGCAGTAGGCGCCGATCTGCTCCGGCGTGACGAACTCCAGCGCCGGCTGCTTTTCCGCCAGCAGGTCGTGCTCGGCCTGCTCAACCGTGCAGTTCTGCTCCTCGGCCTTCTTCTCGATCTGCTGCTGGACCAGCGGGGTCTTCACCCAGCCGGGGCAGATCGCGTTGCAGGTGATCCCGGTCTGGGTGGTGTCGAGCGCGGTCACCTTGGTCAGGCCGACCACGCCGTGCTTGGCGGCGACGTAGGCGGCCTTGCCTTTCGACGCCACCAGGCCGTGCGCGCTCGCGATGTTGATGATCCGGCCCCAGCCCTGTTCGCGCATCTTCGGCAGCGCGGCGTGGATGGTGTGGAAGCAGTGGTTCAGGTTGATCTGCACCACCTGTTCGAACTTCTGCGGGTCGAACTGGTCGACCGGCGCGACATGCTGGATGCCGGCGTTGTTGACCAGGACGTCGACGCTGCCGAACTGCCGGATCGCGTCGTCGACCATCTGCTGGATTTGGTCGGGCTTGGACATGTCGGCGTCGGAGTAGGTCACGGTGACGCCGTTCGTCTCCGCCATCTCCTTGCGGATTTGTTCGATCTCTTGCGGGTCGCCGAAGCCGTTGAGCACGACGTTGGCGCCCTTCGCGGCCAGCGTCCGGGCGATGCCGAGCCCGATCCCGCTGGTCGAGCCGGTGACCAGCGCCGTCTTGCCTTGCAGCATGGAAGTCTCTCCTTGATCGCGCATGCAGGCGGCTCCGCGGCGCAACACCTGCGCCCCGCAACCGGTTTTCCGTCCGGTGATAGCGGCTGCCGCCCGGCTCGGCAATCGAGGGCGTGGACGGGCGGCGCGTCGACGAGGGGGCCAGCCGACGGGGCTTGGCGCGGGCGCCCGAGCGCGCCAGGATGGCGGCCATCATGACCGGCGATCAGCTCCTGGCCTGGGCCATCCTGTTGTTCGGATTCGTGCTGCCGCTGGCGCACGTCGCGGCCTCGCGGCTCAGCGGTCCCTGGACCCCGCCGCCCGGCAGCCGCTGCCCGTTCGGCCCGCGCGTCGGCTGGCTGGTGATCGTCGTGATCCTGGGCCCGCTCGGCTGGCTGCTCTACCTACGCCGGCGCGGCGGGTAAGGGAGAGGTTCACCACCAAGACCCGACGACACCAAGAGAGGGTGTTTCACCACAGAGGTCACAAAGGGCACTGAGAAGCATTCAAGCGGACTTCGCGCGCTGGTAAAGCAACCTCAAACGCGAGCCGCGCGCGCAAGAATTCCTTTGTATGTGCCATCTCTGTGCTCTCTCTGCCCTCCGTGGTGGAATCCCCTCCTTGGTGTCTTGGTGTCTTGGTGTCTTGGTGGTGAAAACAATCACTTGTGCTGCTTGAGCGCTTGGCGGGCGAGGTCGTCGGCGCGTTCGTTTTCCGGATGGCCGGCGTGGCCTTTGGTCCAGGCCCATTCGACCTGATGGGTTTTGAGCGCGGCTTCCAGGCGCTGCCACAGGTCCTTGTTCTTAACCGGCTTGTTGTCGGCCGTCTTCCAGCCCTTGCGCCGCCAGGCGTGGATCCACTGGGTGATGCCCTGGCGCAGGTAGTTGCTGTCGGTGACGATCTTCACCCGCCGGTTCTCCCCCTTGATCGCCTCCAGCACCTGGATCGCGGCCATCAGCTCCATGCGGTTGTTGGTGGTCTCAGGTTCGCCGCCGGACAACTCCTTCTCGTGCCCGCGCCAGCGCAGGATCGCGCCCCAGCCGCCGGGGCCGGGGTTGCCCGAGCATGCCCCGGTATCCGGAGAGGGAACCCGCCGATGCGCTCTGCCACCCAGGCCAGAGCGCGCGCGACTTTCAGTCGCTCACGTCAGCCCGTAGGCCCCCGGTCCGCGGGCATCGCGGTGGAAGCGCAGCTTGCGCAGGTATTCCCGCGGGTCCTTGGGGGCGACGTAGGCGCCTTCGGGGTGGTTCAGCCAGTCGAACAGACGGGTCAGCAGGAAGCGCATCGCCGCGCCGCGGGCAAGCGTGGGGATCGCCTGCAGCTCGGCTTGAGAGAACGGGCGCACCTCCTGGTAGGCCTGCAACAGCGCGCGCGCCTTGGTGGCGTTGAACGCGTTGTTGGGCTCGAAGCACCAGGCGTTCAGGCAGACCGCGAGGTCGTAGGCCAGCTGGTCGTTGCAGGCGAAGTAGAAGTCGATGAAGCCCGACACCTCGCCCTTGTGGAAAAACACGTTGTCCGGGAACAGGTCGGCGTGGATCACGCCTTCCGGCAGGTCGCGCGGCCAGGCCTGCTCCAGCACGTCGAGTTCGGTGTTGAGCTCCCGGGCGAGGCCGGGCTCGACCTCGTCCGCGCGGTCGCCGCAGGCCTCCAGGAGCGGGCGCCAGCCGTCGACGCTGAGGTCGTTCGGCCGGTGCAGCGCGAAGTCGCGCCCAGCCTCGTGCATCTCCGCGATCGCCCGGCCCAGCTTGCGGCAGTGGTTCACGTCGATGCGCTTGGGCCACATCCCCTGCAGGAAGGTGACGATCGCCGCCGGCCGGCCGCAGAGTTCGCGCAGCGCCGCGCCGTCGCGCCCGTGGATCGGTGTCGGGCAGCGGATCCCGCGCTCGGCCAGATGCTCCATCAGCCCCAGGAAGAACGGCAGGTCGTCGCGCTTCACGCGCTTTTCATAGAGGGTGAGGATGTAGGTGCCGGTGGTGGTGGAGAGCAGGAAGTTGGAGTTCTCCACCCCCTCGGCGATCCCCTTCATGGAGACCACCTCACCGAGGTCGTACTGCTGCAGAAAGGCCGCGACGTCGTCGTCGGTGACTTCGGTGTAGACGGCCATGCGTGCCCGGTCGGGAGGGTAGGGTACGGAAGGGTATGGGAATCGTTGGCGTGAGCCCGGGCGCATGCGCGCGCCCGTCGGGGCAACCTGCGGGACGCCGGAGCCGGCAGACGCCGCCTAGCGCGCCTGGGACGCCTCGACCGGTTCGGTGTCGGTGAGCGCGCGCGGCAGCTTGAACTGGATGTTCTCGTCGGTGACGCGCACCTCTTCCACCGTCACCTCGAAGCGCTCGCGGCAGGCGGCGATCACCTCGTCGACCAGGATCTCGGGCGCGCTGGCGCCGGCGGTGATAGCCAGGCTGTGGACCCCGTCCAGCTTCGACCAGTCGATGTCGCGCGCCCGCTGAACCATGAACGACGGCTTGCAGCCGCGCCGCTCGCCGACCTCGACCAGACGCTGCGAGTTCGAGGAGTTGGGCGCGCCCACGACCAAGAGCGCCTCGGCGGAGCCGGCGATCGTCTTGACCGCCTCCTGCCGGTTGGTGGTGGCGTAGCAGATGTCTTCCTGCTTGGGCGTCGAGATGTTCGGGAAGCGGCGCTGCAGCACCTGCACGATGTCGGCCGTGTCGTCGACCGAGAGCGTGGTCTGAGTGACGAACGACAGGTTGTCCGGGTCCTCGACCTCCAGCCGCTCGGCCTCGGCGGTGTCCTGTACCAGCTTGATCGCGCCGTCGGGCAGCTGGCCCATCGTGCCCTCGACCTCCGGATGGCCGGCGTGGCCGATCAGGATCACCACCCGGCCCTTGTTGTGCTGGCGCTCGGCCTCGCGGTGGACCTTGGAGACCAGCGGGCAGGTGGCGTCGAGGTAGAACATCTTCCGCCGCTCGGCCTCCTGCGGCACCGCCTTGGGCACGCCGTGGGCGGAGAACACCACCGGCTTGTCGACCGGCACCTCGTCCAGCTCGTCGACGAAGATCGCGCCCTTCTTCTCCAGCTGTTCCACCACGTAGCGGTTGTGGACGATCTCGTGGCGGACGTAGACCGGCGCGCCGTACTTCTGCAGCGCCCGCTCGACGATGTCGATGGCGCGCTCGACGCCGGCGCAGAAGCCGCGCGGGCCGGCGAGGTAGATGGTCAGCGGCGGTTTGCTCATGGCGTGGCTGCGTATCCTCGTTTGCCGCGGATCGAACAGCGTGCGGTCGATCGACCGCGGCGATTGCGGGCGGGCCGTCGCGAGCCTTGTGCGCGCCCAGTCCCTTTCCTAAAGTCGCGCCGCGTCCAACGCGCGATCGCCTACCGCGTGGACAGTAACCCAACACCGCCGCCGGAAGGAACCCCGCATGGCCGACCGCATCGCTGCCCAGAAGGCGCCCTTTTCCGTCCAGCTTGAAGCCGGCAAGACCTACGCCTGGTGTGCCTGCGGCCGGTCGGCGAACCAGCCCTTCTGCGACGGGTCGCATTCCGGAACTGGCCTGGCGCCCAAGGTGTTCAAGGCCGAGGAGAGCCGCACCGCCGCGCTTTGCGGCTGCAAGCAGACCGGCGACGAGCCGTTCTGCGACGGCAGCCACTCGAAGCTTTAACCGCCCGCGCAATCCGGTTGCCCGCGCAAGCGCGCCGGTCCGGCGCGCTTTCCAGCCTTCCCGCCTGTCACGAGAGGTCGACCGCGCGTGCCGCGCTTCATTCCCCGCCGACCCCTGGCCGCGCCGGCCTTCGCGGGCCTGAGCGCCCTGCTCGTGCTCGCCGGCTGCGCCAGCGACGAGCCCGCCCGCCTGGTCTGCCCGCCCGCGGAGATCCCCGCTGAGAGCGCGCAGCTGGTCGCCTTTCAGGGCGGCGGGCGCGACCTCACCGACGTGCGCTACGACCTGCAGGTCACCGACGTCGCCGTGACCTGCGGGCTGGAGCGGGATGACGACGAACGCACGCTGGAGGCCGAACTGGGCGTGCGCTTCACCGCCGAGAAGGGGCCCGCCAACCGGGAGGGCTTGGCGACCGGGCGCTACTACGTCGCCGTCGTCGGCCCGGACGGCGAGGTCCTGAGCCGCCGGACCTTCGAGCTTGAGATCGAGCTGCCCGGCAACCAGACGCGGGTCGCCACCGCGCAGTATCTGTCGCCGACCATCCCGCTCGCGCAGGGTGCGGCGACGGACGCCTACACGATCTACGTCGGGCTGGTGCTGAGCCCGGAGCAGCTGCGCTTCAACCGGGCCAACCTGGGCGACGAGTGAGCTCCGCCACCGGCCGGGCCGTCGGCGACGGTCGCGCGTGGGCCACGGCGTTGTGTCAATCGCGCGACGCATACCCGCTGGTCTTTATCCCGTCAGCTTTCTATGCTGGCGTCGCGACTGTGCTTAACTGCCGCGCGGGTATTCCTGGACGGGGCCGCGCGCGGCGGCTTAGATATCGCACCGTCAGCTGCAAACATCTGCCTTGAACAGAAGGGGGTTACAATCATGACATTCCGTATCGCCAAGACGCTCGGCATCGTGGCCGTCCCGGCACTGCTCGTGGCCGGCTGCGCCCAGACCAACGAGGACATGCAGTCCCAGGTCGAGAGCAACACCCAGACCGCGCAGAACGCGCAGTCGACCGCGCAGCAGGCGCTGGAAGAGGCCCGCGCCGCCCGCGAGGCGGCCGAGCAGGCTCAGCAGAACGCCGAGCAGGCCCAGCGCGCCGCTGAGTCCGCGAACGAGAAGAGCCAGCGGATGATGCAGAAGTCGATGCAGAAGTAAGCATCGACCCGCATCGCGGGATCCGTCCGCCCGCTCGGGTGGACTCCGATGAAAAGGCCGTACCGGTGCGCCCGGTGCGGCCTTTTTCTGTATTGGGCTCGGAGTGTTGTGAACCGCGCGCGGGCGTGCGGACGTCGCGAGACGTGCGCCCCGCCCGCGAGCGCCCGTGTGCCGGACCGTCGCCGCCGAGAACGCGCGCGCTCCTACCGCACGGCCACCGGGTGCACCGGCTCGCGCCGGCCGTGCAGCTGGACCGGATCGAGCACGCGCAGTTGCGTGCCGTGCGGGATCACGCCGCCCGCGGCGTCGATCGTGGCGCGGCTGGCCAGCACGGTGGTGCCGGCCTCCACGTTCAGGCGTTCCAGCCGGGCGGCGACGTTCACCGCGTCGCCGTAGACGGTGTAGCTGAGCCGGTCCTGACAGCCGACCGACCCGGCGACGACGGTCCCGGTGTGCACCCCGATCCGGGTGGTCAAGCGGACGCCGTCGCCGATCTCCCGTGCCGCCAGCCGGGCCTGGATCTCCAAGGCGGCGCGCAGCGCGCGGGCGGCGTGGTCGGCCTGCTCCACCGGCAGATTGAAGGCGGCGTGCACGCCGTCGCCGATGAAGTTCACGATCGTGCCGCCGTGCTGGGTGATCGGCTCGGCGACCAGTTCGAAGTACTCGTTCAAGAGCTGGATCGTCGCCTCCGGCGTCATCCGCTCGGCGAGCGCGGAAAATCCGGCGATGTCGGTGAACAGGATGGTCGCGGTGCGCGTCTCGCCGGCGATCCGGCCGTCGCTGCCCCTAGCGATCAGCGTCTCGGCCACCGGCTGGGTGACGTACTTGCCGAACATGTCCTCGATTCGCCGGCGCTCGCGCAGGCCTGCCACCATGGCGTTGAACGGCCGGCTGAGACTGCCCAGTTCGTCGTCCGAGACGGCCGGCAACCGAACCTCCAGGTCGCCCGCCTGCACCGCCTTGAAGCCCGCGACCAGCTGGTCCACCGGGCGCAGCAGGGTGCGCAGCACGAACGCCCCGGCGATGCCGGCGGCGACCAGGCTGCCGATCATATCGAGCGCGACCGCGCCTTCGGTGTCCAGGCCCTGGGCGGCGCGCACCTTCGCCAGCAGCGAGACGTCGAGCAGCACCAGCGCCGTCGGCACCACGGCGAGCGCAAGCGCGACCAGACCCAGCTTGGCCGGGAGCGTGCCGGCGGTCCCAGGGACCGCTCGCGCGTCCAGACCGAGCGCCCGGCGCCCCTCCGCCGCGGCGTCGCTGGCGGCGAAGAACGCGTAGAAGCCGAAATAGAACAGATAGACGAACGTGAACCAGACGGTCGCCAGCGTGCGTTCGTCCGCCCCCAGCGCGCGGAACGCGTCGGCGTCGCGCACGAATACGCCGGAGAAGAAGACGGCCGTGCAGTAGGCGAGCGTGACCAGGCCGACCCAGCCGACCGAGAGCGCCGGCAGACGGTCCAGCCGGTCGCGGGCGCGGTCGCGATCGCGGGCGTCGCCGGTGGCAAGCGCCCGGGCGACCGGCCGCGCGATCACGGCGGCGCCGAAGAGGTTGACCACGATCAGGAAGCCGACGTTCCAGAAGATCGCGAGCGCCCAGGCGTCCAGGTTGCCGGAAACCAGAATGAACGCGCCCGTGAAGCCGAGGTCGACGAGCGCGGTGCCCGCCATCAGCAGAAGATAACGCGGCCACATCGGGAAGCGGGCCCTTTGGCCCTCGGTCATGGAACGATCTTTCCCGCTTATACGCAGGCGGCGCGCAGTCCGTTCAGTCGAGCCGGCACCCTGCCGGCCGCGGCCCGCGGCCGGCGGCGAAACGCAGGCCCGCGCCGCGCCGACGGGACCGCCGCTGGGGAAAGATGCTGGAAGGCGGACTCACCTTACAGATCAATCGTGCCCTCGCCTCAGGAAGTTAGAGCAAAGCTCACGATGCAAGCCGTCTTAGGCTATCATCGATCCTGCTCTAGTTCCGCGCGAGCGCGACCTTGATCGCGTCCACCTCGGCATCCGGGATCACGCGCTGGGCGATCGTCTGCCGGCGCAGGCGGGCGCCGTCGAACGCGCGCAGCCCGTTGTGCTGCATCAGCCCGCGCAGCTTGCGCACGTAAAGCGCCCCTTCCTCGGAATACTTGGTCAGGGTGCCGGCCAGTTGATAGCCGTCGATCCGGCGGTCCTGGGCGCGCATCTGCGCGCGCTGCTGGCGCAGGCCGGCGTAGGCGCCGGTCGTGTTGAGGTTGCGCACGTACGCCTCGACCGACTGCAGCAGGCTGTCGAACGCGCGCACCTTGAAGCCCTTGGCCTTCTGCGGATTCATACCCGGCGTGTCGGCGCTCCAGGTGCGCTGGCCGAACAGGGCGTTGCCCTGTCGGGCGAAGCGCGAGGTGCCCCAGCCGCTCTCCAGGATCGACTGTGTGATCGCGAGCGACGGCGGCACCACGTCGGCGCGGGTCAACAGCTGGACGAAGTCGATCTGTTGCGGCTTTTCGGCCTCGACACGGTATTTGGCCGCCGTCTCCATCAGCCAGGTCCGCTCATTTGCGTTCAGGCGATCCAGGCGGTTGCGCAGGCTGCGGATGCGCTCCCGCTCGGCCAGTACGCGCTCGTTCGCCTTCAACACCAGCGGCAGCATCAGCCGGACGAACAGCTCCTTCTTCGCGTCCACCGGGGCGAAGTCGCTGAGGCCCTCGGGCAGGTCCTCGACGAACACGCGCGGCACTTCCGGGCCGCCCTCGCGCACGCTGTCGACGGTATAGTTCATCGTGGCGAAGTAGTTGGCGAGCGGCTGCGGACCGTCCGGCAGCCGCACCACGGCCCAGGTCTGACCGTCGGCATTTTCCGTCCGGCGCGCCAGCCCTTCAGCGTCCAGCAGTTCCAGAACCTGGGGGCTGTATTCCACACTGGCGTGCCGTGTCACCGGGCCGCCCAGGATCACGGTCACCGCCATCGCGCCCGCCGCCAGAACCGCTAAGGCGAGCACGGCGCGCTCGCGCTTCGGCCCGACGACGGTCCCGAGCCGGCGCTTCAGCCCGGCCATGGCGCGGGTCGTCCGGGTCTCGCCGCCGGCGCTTCGGGTACCGCCGGACGGACCTGAGGGATCGCTCATTGGACGTTCGCCTTCTGCTGGACGGGCCGTCGGATCGACAACCCCGGGGGCACGCGGACGGCGGCAGCCGGGGGCAAGAGGCCGAGACGTGGCTTCACGTTTCAGGTACGTCCTGCCCTCGTTTCACGAAATACGAGCAGCATTCTTGCTCGAAGGCGCCGGCGTCGTGCGGATGTCTTGGAGATCGGCGGGCCGCACGGCGGGTGCGCGCCCGTCAGCGTCGGGTCAGCATGTCCGCCGGGCGCGCGGGTTTCAACCCTCTGGATTCGCCGTATTTCCGCTCCAACCCCCGGCCGGCTGGCGAAAAGCCTTCCGGAACCACTCTTTAGGGCAAGATGCTGAAACGTGGAATCACGT
>CAYRCO010000001.1:33714-49266 GCA_964422775.1 uncultured Rhodovibrio sp. | reverse complement strand
TCGAACTCCAGGATCGCCTGGTCGACGGCCAGGTTGGCGCCGGCTTCGGCGTGGACCTTGGCGACCGTGCCGTCGCGTTCGGCGCGCAGGACGTTTTCCATCTTCATCGCCTCGACGACGGCGAGCTCCTCGCCCGCCTTGACCGGCGTGCCCTCCTCGACCAGCAGCTTGACCAAGAGACCGGGCATCGGGGAGAGCAGGAATTTGGAGTAGTCCGGCGGCTCCTTCTTCGGCATCAGGGCGGCGAGCTTGGCCGCGTGCGGGCGCAGCACGCGCGCCTCCACGCTGGCCCCGCCGTGGGTCAGGCGCCAGCGCGCGCCCACCCGGTCGACCTGCACCGTCATCGGCCGGCCGGAGATGCTGGCCTGGAACAGCGGGGCGCCGTGGGTCCAGTCGGTCTGCACCTCGACCTCGCCCTCCGGCGTCGCCACGCGCCAGCGGCCGTCGCCGCCGGGGGTAACCGTGACCGGGATCCGGTCGTCCTCCAGGAAGACTTCCCAGTCGTTGCCGACCCGGGCGCCGTGGCCGCTCATCTGGCCGACGATCTCGGCCTCCCGCCCGGCGGAGGCGCGCTGCAGGATCGCGGCCACGATCACCACGCGTTGCTTGACCGTGTCGGTCGGCTGGGTGCCGAGGAAGCCGTCGGGGTATTCCTCGTCGATGAAGTTGGTCGACAGCTCGCCCGACTGGAAGCGCGGCTTGGCCATCACGTCGGCCAGGAAGGCCATGTTGTGGTTGATGCCGCGGATGTAATAGGCGTCGAGGGCGTGCTGCATCCGCTCGATCGCCTGGTCGCGGGTCTGGGCGTGGGTGCACAGCTTGGCGATCATCGGGTCGTAGTACATCGAGATCTCGGAGCCCTCGACCACGCCGGTGTCGATCCGCACGCCCTCGGCCTCGGCCGGCTCGTCGTAGTACTGCAGCCGGCCGATCGACGGCAGGAAGCCGCGCAGCGGGTCCTCGGCGTAGACGCGCGTCTCGATCGCCCAGCCGTTGAAGCCGACGTCCTTCTGTTCGATCGGCAGCTTCTCCCCGGCAGTCACCCGGATCATCTGCTCCACGAGGTCGAGGCCGGTGACCAGCTCGGTGACCGGGTGCTCGACCTGCAGGCGGGTGTTCATCTCCAGGAAGAAGAACGACTTGTCCCGGTCCATGATGAACTCGACCGTGCCGGCGGTGACGTAGCCGACCGCGCGCGCGAGCGCCTTCGCCTGCTCGCCCATCTTCTCCCGGGTTTCCGGGTCCATGAACGGCGACGGCGCCTCCTCGATCACCTTCTGGTGGCGGCGCTGGATCGAGCATTCGCGCTCACCCAGGTGGATGACGTTGCCGTGGCCGTCGGCGAGCACCTGGATCTCGATATGCCGCGGCTCGTCGATAAACTTCTCGATGAACACGCGGTCGTCGCCGAAGCTGCCCTTCGCCTCGGAGCGGGCGGACCGGAAGCCGTCGCGCATGCCCTGCGCGTCGCGGGCGATCCGCATGCCCTTGCCGCCGCCGCCGGCGGTCGCCTTGATCATCACCGGATAGCCGATCTCCTCGGCGATCCGCACGGCCTCCTCCGGATCCTCGATCAGCCCCATGTGGCCGGGCACGGTGTTGACCCCGGCCTCCTGGGCGAGGCCCTTGGAGGTGATCTTGTCGCCCATCTTGGCGATCGCGTCGGCCGGCGGGCCGATGAACGCGATGCCATGGTCGGCGAGCGCCTGGGCGAAATCGGTATTCTCCGACAGGAATCCGTACCCTGGATGCACCGCCTGCGCGCCGGTGTCCTTGCACGCCTGCACGATCCGGTCGATCACCAGATAGCTCTCGGCAGACTGCGGCGGGCCGACATGGACGGCCTCGTCCGCCATCTCGACGTGCAGCGCGGCCACGTCGGCGTCGGAATAAACCGCCACGGTCTTGATGCCGAGCCTGCGGCAGGTGCGGATCACGCGGCAGGCGATCTCGCCGCGGTTGGCGATCAGGATCTTGTCGAACACGGGTACCGTCCGTCGTCTATCGTTCTACGGTTATGGCCTCTGGCTTGCCGGCGCCCGCGCGAACGCGGCGCGGCCGGGCGCACCTTACAGCGGGATGTTGCTGTGCTTCTTCCAGGGGCGCTGCTGCTCCTTGTTGCGCAGCATGGCGAGCGCCTTGCACAGCCGCCGGCGGGTGCCGTGCGGCATGATCACGTCGTCCAGGAACCCGCGGGAGGCGGCGACGAAGGGGTTGGCGAACTTGGTCCGGTACTCCTCCGCGCGCTCTTCCAGCTTCTCCGGGTCCTTGGCGTCCTCGCGGAAGATGATCTCGGCCGCGCCCTTCGGGCCCATCACCGCGATCTCCGCACTCGGCCAGGCGTAGTTGACGTCGCCGCGCAGGTGCTTGGAACTCATCACGTCGTAGGCGCCGCCGTAGGCCTTGCGGGTGATCACGGTCACCTTGGGCACGGTCGCTTCGGTGAAGGCGTAGAGCAGCTTGGCGCCGTGCTTGATGATCCCGCCGTATTCCTGGGTCGTGCCGGGCAGGAAGCCGGGCACGTCGACGAAGGTCATGATCGGGATGTTGAAGCAGTCGCAGAAGCGCACGAAGCGCGCAGCCTTGCGCGAGCTGTCGATGTCCAGGCAGCCGGCCAGCACCATCGGCTGGTTGGCGACGACGCCGACCGTCTGCCCCTCGATCCGGATGAAGCCGATGATGATGTTCTTGGCGTAGTCGGGCTGGATCTCGAAGAAGTCCTTCTCGTCGACGACCTTCTCGATCAACTCCTTCATGTCGTAGGGCTTGTTCGGCGAGGCCGGCACCAGGGTGTCTAGCGACGGCTCCTCCCGGTTGGGGTCGTCCGGGGTCGGGCGGACCGGCGGCTCCTGCATGTTCGACGACGGCAGGAAGTCGAAGAACCGCCGGGTCAGCTGCAGCGCCTCGACGTCGTTGTCGAACGCCAAGTCCGCCACGCCCGAGCGCGCCGTGTGGGAGATCGCGCCGCCCAGCTGTTCGGCCGTGACCTCCTCGTGGGTCACGGTCTTCACCACCTCGGGCCCGGTGACGAACATGTAGGAGCTGTCCTTCACCATGAAGATGAAGTCGGTCATCGCCGGGGAGTAGACCGCGCCGCCCGCGCACGGCCCCATGATCATGGAGATCTGCGGGATCACGCCGGAAGCGTCGACGTTGCGCTCGAACACCTTGGCGTAGCCGGACAGGGAATCGACACCTTCCTGGATGCGTGCGCCGCCGGAATCGTTGAGGCCGATCACCGGCGCGCCGACCTCCAGCGCCTTGTCCATCACCTTGGCGATCTTGTCGGCGTGGGCGTCGGACAGCGCGCCGCCGAACACCGTGAAGTCCTGGGAGAACACGAACACCAGCCGGCCGTTGATGGTGCCGTGGCCGGTCACCACGCCGTCGCCCGGAATGCGCTGCTGGTCCATGCCGAAGTCGTGGCAGCGGTGCTCGACGAACATGTCCCACTCCTCGAAGGAGTCCTCGTCGAGCAGCAGGAGAATCCGCTCGCGCGCGGTCAGCTTGCCTTTCGCGTGCTGCTTCTCGATCCGCTTCTGGCCACCGCCCTGGCGGGCGCGGGCGCGCTTTTCGTCCAGCTGACGAATGATCTCCTGCATGTCCTCCCCCGATACCGTCGCGACCCCGGCGCACGGCCTTCTGGCGCCGGCGGTCGGTCTATTTTGCTGTGCGGTATAGGCCCATAGCACGCCGGCTCGCCAGAAACCAAGCGAGCGGTTTCAGCCGGGTGACACAGGGTCGGCTGCCCTGGGAGAATGCGGAAGAGACATACCCCGGGCGCGGCGCCCCGGAACGCCGCGCCGGCCGGTTAACCTGCCAGCAGCCCGACGAACCGCTCGGCCGCCTCCAGCTCGCACATCAGGGACTCGCGCTCCTCGGTGGCTTCCTTGTCCTCGCCCCACTGCTCGATCTGGTAGGTGCGCTCGACCTCCGCGGCGTCGAACGCTTGGGATGCGGTCAGGCGGCCCTGGATCAGGGCGAGGCCGACCACGATCGAGCCGGAGGCGTGGACGCCGGACGACAGCGCGGCCAGGTGCATCGCGTCATAGCGCTCGACGGCCGCGTGCAGCGCCTGCTTGGCCTCCGCCGGCTGGTCGATCGGCAGGATGCCGGAGGTGGTGTTGAGCCGCGCGTCGAAGGTGAGCGCCAGCCAGTCCAGCAGCGGCTGCCAGACCGCCTGCTCGCGCTCGACGAGCGCTTGGGGCTGGGGCACGCGGTAGCACACCAGGTCGGTCTCGGCGTAGCGGGCGATCCCGGTTACCAGATCCTGCCGGCGCGGCACGGCGACGTCGTGCGCGGTGCAGGCGAGCGCGGTCAGCGGCATCGTCTGCGGCTCGACTTTTTCGCCCTGATCGGCCCACTCCTGCGCCACCGCCTTTGCCAGCGGCTCGGTCGGGACCGTCAGGTCGACGCGCGCGCCCGGCGTCTTGACCGGCCGGCCGTCCAGGGTGACGGCGTAGCCGTCGGCATGCGGGGTCGCGGTCGCGTCGGTATAGAATCGCTCAAAGCTGCGCATCGGTCCTAATCGCTATCCGGGGCTATCGGTCCTGGTTGCGGTTGAGGAAGCGGTTGCCCTCGTCTTTGCCGGCATCGTCGTTGCCGGACTGACCCAGAGCGCGGTCGATCGAATCGCCCATCTTGTTCAGGAACCCGCCGACGCCGCCTTGGTCGCCCTCGACCTCGCCGGTGCCCTCCTGGCGCGCCTTGGCGAGCGCGGCGACGCAGGGGTTCTGGTCCTGAGTCTCGCTGGCGACGACCAGCGCGCCGACCGCGACCAGCGGGTTGATCGCCGCGCCGACGACGAAGGCGGTCGCCTTGGCGGCGCCCATCGGATCGGGCCCGATCGAGGGGCTAAGCAGCGGACCGGACAGGCGCACCGGCACGGCCAGGCTCATCAGGCTGGTCTGCTTCGCCTCCGGGGTGATCCGCAGATCCAGCTCCTCCTTGCCGAGGTCGATGTCGCCGGTGCCGCCGAACGAGACCGACTGCGTGTCGGCCAGGATCGCGCGGCTGTTCAGCACGCCCTTTTCGGCGCCGAAGCGGGCGACCGCGCAGTTCAGGTTCATGTCGTCGTCCTGCTCCCGCCAGACCGCGAGCAGGTCGCCCAGACCGGCGCCGGTCGCGTCCAGCAGCCCGTTGTCGATCCGCCCCTTACCGCCGACGATCTCCAGCCCGCCGTCCAGGCTGGCGGCGATCGCGTGCGGGCTGTCGCCGCGCCCGGTCAGGTTGGCGCGCACGTCGACCGTGCCGTCGATGCCGTCGCTGATGTCGAGCTCGCGCAGCATCCGGCCGTAGTCGAGTTCCGCCACGTCCAGGTCGATCGACACGTCCGCCGGCGACTGCCGGGCGTCCAGCACGAGCCCGAGGTTCGCCGCCCCGTCGGCCAGCTTGCCTTCCAGCGGCTTCAGCTCCAGCCGGCCGCCCTCGGCCGTGGCGGCGAGGCGCAGCTCGCTCACGCTGAACGCCTCCGACAGCTTGACCACGCCGGCCTTCACCTGGATCTCCGCATCCAGCTGGCGCAGCGCCGCGAGCGGCAGCGGCGTGTCCGGAAACAGCCGGCCGGCGGCGTCGGCGTCGTCGCCCACCGCGGCTTCCGCCGTGGCGGAGAACGGCCGCAGATCCAGCGTCGAACTGCTGAGGTCGGCGGTGATGCGGATGCGCTCGCCCGCCAGGTCCACAGTCGCGTCGCCCGCGAGGTCGCTGCCGGCCAGTTCGGCCTTCAGGCCGCTGAACCGGTAGCCGGCCTCGGTCCCGCGCACCCGGCTCTGTAGCGTCGCCGGCCCGACGTCCGGCAGTTTCAGGTCCGGCAGACCGGACAACGCCGTCAGGTTCGCCAGGCTGTCGGTCTTGGCCGAGACCTCGACGTCCGGGCTGACGTCGCGACCGCTCTGGTCCAGCGCGCCGGACAGGGTGATCTGCGTATCCTCCGTCTCGACGTTGAGGTCGAGCGGGTAACGGCCAGCGCCCGAAAGCAGGCTGGACAGCGCGCCGACCGTGCCGTGCAGCTCGAACGGCACCGACTGGTACGTTCCTTCCGCCCGGATCGCCAGCCCGTCGCCGGCGCTGTCCAGGCTCGCCTCGGTGACGTTGGTGACGAGTTCGACGCCGGTCTGGTTATCCCGGTAGCGCACGGTCGCGTCCCGGATGCGCACGCCGGAGATGTCCGGCAGACGGCTCGCCGACGGGCCGGCGGCATCGCTCTGCTCGGCGCCGGTTTCTCCCAGCGCCCAGTTGCCCTGCCCGTCGGGCCCGGTCTCCAGCAGGATATCGGGTTTGACCAGGACCAGCCGGCTGACCCGCAGGTCGCCGGTCAGCAGCGGCAGCAGCGCGACCTCGACCTCGAACCGCTCGATCGTCGCCATCTCCGCGCGGCTGCCCCAGTCGGCGTTGGCGAAGCTGACGCCGGACACCTGGACGGCCGGGGACAGACCCACGCTGAGATCCATCGCCCCGGTCAGCTGTAGCTCCCGGCCGGTGGCGTCCGCCGCCCGGCGCTCGATCTCGCCGCGGTAGCTCTCCAGGTCGAGCGACGCCAGTGCGACGTAGCCCGCGACCAGCACCGCAACGACGGCGACGACCAGGCCGCCCGCGATCCACTTCAAGCGCTTCATGCCACCGACCTCTCCAGCTGCGTGCGCAGATCGTCGAACGACCCCAGGATCGTGCGGGCGCCCGCCTCGGACAACTCCCTGGGGTCGTGGTAGCCCCAGCTTACACCAAAGGCGGCGACACCGGCATTGCCCGCCATTTCGATGTCGAACACCGTGTCGCCGATCAGCAGCGTCTCGTGCGGCTCGGCGCCAGCATCGTGCATCGCCGCCTGCAGCATGCGCGGATGCGGCTTGCCGGGTCCGCCGTCGGCGGTCTGGGCGGTGACGAAGAAGCGGGTCAGGCCGTGGTGGGCCAGCGTGGCGTCCAGGCCGCGCTTCGACTTGCCGGTGGCCACGCCCAGACAGACCTGCGGATGGTCCAAGGCGGCCAGCACCTCGCGGGCGCCGGGGAACAGCGGCTCGTCGTAATCGGGCCGCGCGCGCCTAGTCATGAACGCGTGCTTGTAGGCCGCCACCGCCGTCTCCAGGCGCGGGTCCTGCAGGCCGCCCGGCAGCAGGCGCGCCACCGCCTCGTCCAGCGACAGCCCGACGACCCGGCGCGTCTGCTCCGCGCTGGGGGCGTCCAGCCCGATCTCGGCGAACGCATCCGCCATCGACGCCACGATCCCCGCCTGGCTGTCGACCAGCGTGCCGTCGACGTCGAACACGATCAGCGCGTAACGGTGGGGGCGTTCCATGGCTCGGGGCTTTCAAGGTTTAGCGTGAGGCAGGCACCGCCGCCGCGATCCCCTCTCCCTTGGCGGGAGAGGGAGGGGCCCGCGACCCGAAGGGTCGTGGGAGGGTGAGGGTGGGACGCCCCGGCTGCATCCGAGGACTCCCCCTCACCCTGACCCTCTCCCGCGTGGGGGAGAGGGGACCCGCCGAAGCGGTCTTTGCACGCAAGCACGCAAGCGAGACGGTCGCGGGTGCGTTCACCCCGCCTCCGGGTACACGCCGTCGCCCTGCACGGGATCGAATCCCAACTGCTGGAAGGCGTCGGCCATGTGCGGCGGAAGCGGCGCCTGCACGCGCAGCGTTGTGCCGTCGCCCGGGTGCGGCAGGGCGATCTCCCGGGCGTGCAGCATCAGCTGGTCGACCTCGATCCCGTCGGGGAAGGCGGCACGCGCCGCGTACTTGGCGTCGCCCAGCACCGGCGCGTCGATCTCGTGCAGATGCGCGCGCAGTTGGTGCGTGCGCCCGGTAAGCGGGCTGAGCGCGACCCAGCCGACCGTGCGGCCCCAGGTCATCAGCGTGCGGTAGAGCGTGCTCGCCGGTTTGCCCTCGTCCGGGGCGTGGCGCATCTTCTCCCCGCCGCCGCGCTTAAGCTTGGCGAGCGGCAGGTCGATCCGGCCCTCGTCGGGCTTCGGCACGCCCGCTGTCAGCGCCCAGTACAGCTTGCGCGTCGACTGGTCCCGGAACGCGCGGGTTAGGCCGGTCGCCGCCTTCGCGCTGCGCGCCAACAGCAGGACGCCGCTCGTGTCCTTGTCCAGGCGGTGGACCAGCTTAGGGCGCTCCTCGCCCGGCGCTGCCAGCGCGTCCAGCATGGCGTCCAGATGCCGGCTGACCTTGCTGCCGCCCTGGGTGGCGAGGCCCGCCGGCTTGTCGATCGCGATCAGCCAATCGTCGCGGTAAAGCACGCGGCCCTGGATCTCGGCGATGTCCGCCGCGCTTGGCTGCGGCGACGGGCTCTCGGCAGCCTGGGCCGCGTCGGGCAGCGGGGGCACGCGCACCTCCTGCCCGCTCGCGACCCGCGTCGCCGGCTTGGCGCGCTTGCCGTCCAGGCGGATCTGACCGGTGCGCAGCAGCTTCGCCAACCGGCCGTAGGACAGCGCCGGGTAGTGGCGCTTGAACCAACGGTCCAGGCGCTGGCCATCGTCGGCCTGCTCGACGGTGCGGGTTTCGACGCCGGTCATGGCGCTCCGGTCTCACGGGTGTGGGTGGCCTCAAATCAGATGGCCATCCGGAAGAGGCGGGTCGATAGCAGAGCCACGGTGGGGCTGCAAACGCCCCGACCTCAGCCGGCGCCCAGCAGAATGCCCGCGAGCGCCCCCAGGGCGACCACGATCACCGGCGACACCTTCCAGACCGCGAGCAGCAGGAACGCCGCGGCCGCGACCGCGAAATCCGCGGGCCGCTGCACCGCCGAGGTCCAGACCGGATCGTAGAAGGCCGCCGCGAGCAGGCCGACCACGCCGGCGTTGACGCCCATCAGCGCCGCCCGCATGTCGTCGCGGGCCCGCAACTCCGCCCAGAACGGCAGCGTGCCGATCACCAACAGACTGCCCGGCAGGAAAATCGCGACGAGCGCGATCAGGCTCGCCGCGACGCCGCCGGCCGCCCCGCCCAGGAACGCCGAGAAGGTGAACAGCGGTCCCGGCAGCGCCTGCGCCGCGCCGTAACCCGCCAGGAAAGTCTCCGCGTCGACCAGGCCGGGCGGCACGACCTCCGCCTGCAACAGCGGCAGCAGGACGTGGCCGCCGCCGAACACCAGCGCGCCCGCGCGGTAGAAGGCGTCCAGGAGCGCCACCGCCTGCCCCTGCCCGAACGCGGCCATCAGCGGCAGGCCCGCCAGCAGCGCGAAGAACAGCACCAGGCAGACGACGGCCGTGGTCCGGCCGACCGCGACCGGCAGCTCGCCGCGTTCGCTCGCCTGCGCCTGGGCGGTCAGGAACAGGCGCCCGGCGACGCCCGCCGCCAGGATCGCCGCCACCTGTCCCCCGACGCCCGGCAGGGCCACGACGACCGCGAGCGCCGCGACGGCGAAGGTCGCGCGCTCCCGGTCCGGGCACAGGGTGCGCGCCATCCCGAACAGAGCGTTGGCGACCACGGCGACCGCGGCCAGCTTGAGCCCGGCGATCCAGCCGCCGCCCAGCGCGTCGCCGACCGCGCCCACGCCGAGCGCGAACGCCAGCATCAGCGCCGCCGAGGGCAGCGTGAAGCCGACCCAGGCCGCGAGCGCGCCCGGAATGCCGGCCCGCACGAGCCCGATCGCGAAGCCGACCTGGCTCGACGCCGGGCCGGGCAGGAACTGGCACAGCGCGACCAGATCGGCGTAGGCCGCCTCGCTCAGCCAGCCCCGGCGCTCGACGAACGCGGCGCGAAAATAGCCGAGGTGCGCGACCGGCCCGCCGAACGAGGTGCAGCCGAGCTTGAGGAAGACCCACAGGACCTCCAGCATCCCGCCCTGCGGCCGCGCCGTCGTGTCGCTGGCTTGGCCCACAGTGGCCCCCGTCATCTGCCGGTTCCCGGTCCGAAGCTCGCACCCCGGACACCCGGCGATAAACCGTTTCGATGACAGGGCGATGAAGAGGACGCGTGAAAAAGAGTTCGGTAGATCAGCTACGCTTGAGTGCAAATCTACACCGAAGGCCGCCACACCGACACGGTGGGTTAGCCCCTGACCCCTACCTTAAGGGCTCTTATCCGAAGAGATCGCGTGCGATGGTCTCACGATCATGACCAGTCGCCGCAGCCACAGCAGTCAGAATAGCGCTCAGTGTGCCGGCACGCAGCGCATTATGGTCAGGGATGGTCAGGGGCACGGCCTCGCCGCCACTGCGCTCTAGACGCATGTGGCTGCCGCGCTGTCGCACGACCGTATAATCATAGCGTTCGAGAAGCTTGGCGAGACGTCGTCCACTCACGTCCCTCGGCAGCTTCAAGCCTCGATCACCTCGTCGCGCACGAAATGCAAGCGCACTAAACGGCGCGCCTCGTCGTCAAAGTGGCAGCGGACCGCGTCGC
This sequence comes from uncultured Rhodovibrio sp., assembly GCA_964422775.1. Taxonomy (GTDB): domain Bacteria; phylum Pseudomonadota; class Alphaproteobacteria; order Kiloniellales; family Rhodovibrionaceae; genus Rhodovibrio. The sequence goes on along the minus strand of CAYRCO010000001.1, from coordinate 38,929 downwards.
GCACGGCCGTGCGGAGTTCGTCCAGCGTGTCAGCTTCGGTAAAGATGGCGTAGCCGAGAGCGTTTGCGATGTAGCCGCCCTCGTGGGCTTCTTCGACCTGGAAGATGATCTCGCTCATGCTGCCATACGTAATCGCTGAGGCTGGATTAGAAGAGTGCGGCCGGCGGGCGACGCGGTCAAGTCGCATACAGTGCACCGCCGGTTATACCAGCGTCAGCCGGTTGCTTCGCGAACCCTCGGAAGGCTTTTCGGCGACAAACTCCGGGTCTACGCCGCCTGTGTCGGGCGTTGGCGGCCTTCGGTCCAGGCGAGGCAGTCGTCGAGGTGCATCAGGTTGACGCCGATCCGGGCCATGTCGTTGGCCCCGGTGTCGCGCAGGCCGCTGGAGGCTTCGGGCACCATCACCACACGGAAGTCGCGCTCGCTCGCCTCCAGCACGGTCGCCCGGCCGCTGGTGGCGAAGTTGGCGCCGACCACGATCAGGGTGTTGACCCCCAGGTTGTGCAGCCGCTGTTCCAGCGAGGTGCGGTAGAACGCGCCCCAGCGCGGCTTGTAGAACACCTCCTCCCGGCGGCCCAGTTCCTGCACGCCGCCGTCCTGCAGCAGGTGCGGGTCCAGCCGCGGCGCGTCCTTGGGGGCCACTTCGGAGATCAGTTCCGCGCCCAGGCTGCCCGGCATCAGCACGCGCATCCCCTCCTCCACCGCACCTCGCCGGGCGAGGTCGACGTTGCTGCCGTCGGGCTTGTAGAAGCGCACCGCGTGAAAGATCGGCAGTCCGGCCTCGCGCATGCCGTGGACGAGGCGCCCGAGCGGCTCCAGCGCATGACTGGCGCCGGCCGACTTCACCGGGCTATTCGGATCGATGTAGTCGCGCTGCGCATCGACCGTGAGCAGGGCGGCGTGCGCGCGCTGCGGCGTGATGTAGTCGTTCATGACCGGCAGAAGCGGCCTCCCCTCTGATGGCAGGTTGCCTGTCGCGCGCTCCCGGGAGCGCAGGGCCTTCGGCGCAGACTTTTGCTTAACCGTTTGATCAGAAAACAGACCGGTGCGACCTCGACAAGACGGCGATCGCTCATGGCGGCCTTGCGGGGAATGCAACGCGGCGCCCTTTACCCGGCTGACCCGGGACGCGGCGCGCGGAATTAGCCGTTCCCGCTCCGGCGCTGCCGGCGCAGCTTGGCCCAGTAGTCCAGACGTTTCTGGATCTCGCGCTCGAAGCCGCGCTCGACCGGCCGGTAGAACTGCTGCCGGTCCATTTCTTCCGGGAAGTAATCCTGGCCGGAGAAGCCTTCCTCGGCGTTGTGGTCGTAGGCGTAGCCTTCGCCGTAGCCGATCTCGCGCATCAGCTTGGTGGGCGCGTTCAGGATGTGCTTGGGCGGCATCAGGGAGCCGGTCTCCTTGGCCGCCCGCACGCTCTCTTTGTAGGCGACGTAGTTGGCGTTCGACTTGGGCGCGGTGCCCAGATAGATCACCGCCTGCGCGATCGCGAGCTCGCCCTCCGGGCTGCCTAAGCGGTCGTAAGCGTCCCAGGCCGCCAGCGCCTGGCTCAGCGCCTGCGGGTCGGCGAGGCCGATGTCCTCGCTCGCGAAGCGGGTCAGGCGGCGGGCGATGTAGGCCGGATCCTCCCCGCCCGCCAGCATGCGCGCCAGCCAGTATAAAGCGGCGTCGCAGTCGGAGCCGCGCAGCGCCTTGTGCAGGGCGGAGATCAGGTTGAAGTGGCCTTCCTGCGCCTTGTCGTAGACCGGCGCGCGGCGCTGGACCACCTGCATCAGCCCCTGGGTGTCGAGCGGCTGGTCGGCCGGGTAGGCGGAGAGTTCCTCCACCATGTTGTAGAGGTAGCGGCCGTCGCCGTCGGCCATCGCGATCAGCGCGGCGCGGGCGTCCTCCTGCAGCGGCAGCGACTGGCCCAACTCCTGCTCCGCCCGGGCGAGCAGCGCCTCCAGCGCCTCCTCGTCCAGGCGCCTCAGGACGTAGACCTGGCAGCGGCTGAGCAGGGCCGCGTTGAGCTCGAAGCTGGGGTTCTCGGTGGTCGCGCCGACCAGCACCACTGTGCCGTCCTCGACGTAGGGCAGGAAGGCGTCCTGCTGGGCGCGGTTGAAGCGGTGCACCTCGTCGACGAACAGCAGCGTGCCCTGCCCGTCCGTCCGGCGCTGCTTGGCGCGCTCGAACACCTTGCGCAGGTCGGAGACGCCGGAGAACACCGCCGACAGCGGCTCGAACGCCATCTCGGTCACGTCGGCCAGCAAGCGCGCGATCGTGGTCTTGCCGCAGCCGGCCGGCCCCCACAGCACCATCGACGACAGCCGCCCGCTGGCCGCCATCCGCCCGATCGGCGCATCCCCGGCCAACAGGTGCTGCTGGCCCAGCACCCGGTCGAGACGTGTGGGGCGCAGCCGGTCGGCGAGCGGCCGCGGCGCCTGGCTTTCGAACAGCGAGGTCATGGTGCGCGCCAAGGTAGGCGGGCGGCGGGCCGGACGGAAGAGGGCGGCAGGGGCAACAGGAGCAACGCGTGTGTCAGCGGGCCCTCTGGCTTGCGGGGAGAGGACAGGCGTGGCTGGGGCGCCCGGGCATACGCCTGGGAGTCCCGCCCTCACCCTCCCACGCCCTTCGGGCGCGGGCCCCTCCCTCTCCCCTCAAGGGCGAGGGGATGCGCTCACGCCTCCGCCTCGGCCGTCTCGTGGGTTTCCTGGCCGTCCTCGTCCAGCGGGGTGACCTTGAGGGAAGTCACCTGGTTGCGCTGGCGGCCCAGGATCTCGAAGCGGAAGCCGTGGAACACGAATACCTGGCCGATCTCCGGAATGCGCCGGGCCTCGTGCAGCACCAGACCGGCGATCGTGGAGGCCTCCTCGTCCGGCAGCTTCCACTCGAATTGCCGGTTCAGGTCGCGGATCGTCACCGTACCCTCGACGATCACCGCGCCGTCCTTGAGCTGGCGCACGCCCTCGATCTCGACGTCGTGCTCGTCGGCGATGTCGCCGACGATCTCCTCCAGGATGTCCTCCAGGGTGACGATGCCGAGCACCTCGCCGTACTCGTCGACGACGATGGCGAAGTGCTCGTGGCGCTGGCGGAACGACTGCAGCTGGCTCAACAGATCGGTCGCGTCCGGGATGAACCAGGGCGGGTTGGCGACGTCGGCGACGTCGATCTTGTCCTCCTGGCCGCTCAGCTCCTTGGCGGCCCGAAACAGCTCCTTGGCGTGGATCACGCCCACGATGTTGTCCGGGGTGCCCCGCCACATCGGCACGCGGGTGTAGGGGCTGGACAGCACCTCGGTGATCAGCTCGTCGATCGGCAACTCGGCGTTTACGGTGACCACGTTTTTGCGGTGGGTCATGATCTCGCCCACCTCGACGTCGCCCAGGTCCAGGATCGAGCGCAGCATCTGGCGCTCCTGCCGGACCTCCTCGCTGCCGCCGGCGTGCAGGTCGATCGCCCCGCGCAGCTCCTCCTCGCTCTGGTCCGAGCCGATCGGGTTGCCGATGTCGACGCCGACGATCTTCAGCGTGCCGCGGACGACCAGGAAGATCGCGTGGTTCACCGGCCCGAAGATGACCACGAAGACGCGCAGGATCGGGCCGACGAAGACGGCCATCCGGTCGGCGTGGTGGATGGCGTAGGTCTTCGGCAGCACCTCCGAGAAGATCAGCACGAGGAGCGTCATCACCACCGTGGCGGCGAACACGCCGTTCTCGCCCAAAAGCGTGATCGCGACCGAGGTGGCGATCGCGGAGGCGGCGATGTTGACCAGGTTGTTGCCCAGCAGGATCGCGCCGATCAGGCGCTCCTTGCGCTGCCACATCCGGTTGACGATCAAGGCCGCGCGCGAGCCCTGCTGCTCGAGCGCGTGCATGCGCGCGCGGCTGGCCCCGGTCATCGCCGTCTCGGAGCCGGAGAAGAAGCCCGAGCACACCAACAGGCCCAGGATCGCCAGGATCGAGAGGATCGTCTCGGTCGTCATCGCTTGTCCTGAAACGCGGAAACGGTTCGGCCGCCGGGCACGCCGGCGCCGCCGGGTAGATGGCGCGTCATGGTCACGCGGCCAGTGCCTGGGTCAGCAGCGCCTCGACCGCCTCCGGCGGCACGTCCGGGTCCAGGAACGCCCCGCCGATCCCGTTCATCAGCACGAAGGTCACGCGGCCGTCCTGCACCTTCTTGTCCCGGCTCATGTGGTCCAGCAGCCGGCGCGCGTCCCAGCCGCGCCCCGGCAGATGGTCCAGGCCGGTCGGCAGGCCGACCGCGGCCAGATGGTTGCGCACCCGCGCCGCCTCGCCGCCGTCCATGTAGCCGAGCTCGGCCGACAGGTCGGCGGCCATGCAAAGGCCGATCGCGACCGCCTCCCCGTGCAACAGCTGTCCCTCGTAGCCGCACTCCGCCTCCAGCGCATGGGCGAAGGTGTGGCCGAGGTTCAAGAGCGCCCGGGCGCCCGACTGCTCGGTCTCGTCGCGGGCGACGATGTCGGCCTTCGCGGCACAGGACTCCAACACCGCCTTGCGCCGCGGCGCGGCGACGCCGTCGAGCACGTCCGCGCCGTTGGCTTCCAGCCAGTGAAAGAACGCCGGCCGGTCGATCAGCCCGTACTTGGCGACCTCGGCGTACCCGGCGAGCAGTTCGCGCCTTGGCAGGGTATCGAGCACGTCGGTGTCGGCCAGAACCAGACGCGGCTGGTGGAACGCGCCCACCAGGTTCTTGCCGTGGACGGAGTTGATGCCGGTCTTGCCGCCGACGGAGCTGTCCACCTGCGCCAGCAGCGTGGTCGGGATCTGGACGTAGTCGACCCCGCGCAGCACGCTCGCCGCGGCGAAGCCGGCCAGGTCGCCGATCACCCCGCCGCCCAGCGCGACGATCGCGTCGCGCCGCTCGATCCGGTGTTCCAGCAGCGAATCGACCAGACGCTGGAACCGGTCCCAGCTCTTGGTCTGCTCGCCGGCGGGCAGGACGAACGCTTCGTAGGCAATGCCGGCGTCGTCCAGCGCCCGCTCCAGCGTTGCCAGGTGCAACTCGGCGACCGTCCGGTCGGTGATCACGAACACCCGCCGGCGGCGCAGCACCGGCGCCATCAGCGCGCCGGCGCGCGCCAGCACGCCCGAGCCGACGTGGATGTCGTAGCCGCGCGCGCCCAACTCGACGCGCAAGCGCTCGATTCCCGCCGGGTTGCTGCCCGTCTTCGCTTCGCTCCCCGTCTTCGCTTCTCTCAACGTCCTCTAATCCTCGC
>CAYRCO010000001.1:0-33614 GCA_964422775.1 uncultured Rhodovibrio sp. | reverse complement strand
CCCGTCTTCGCTTCGCTCCCCGTCTTCGCTTCTCTCAACGTCCTCTAATCCTCGCTCGGGGGGCGGATGCAGCCGTCGTTCTCCAGCGGCTCCGGCGGCCCCACCTGGTTGCGTGCGACGTGATCGGCCACCGCCGCCTCGACTTTTTGGACGGTCGTCTCCGGCGGGCCGTCGACACTGTCCACCGTGACGTCCGCTTCCGCGTAGACGGGATCGCGCTTGGCCATCAGGTCGCGCAGGATCTCCCGCGGATCGCCCTGCTGCAGCAGCGGGCGGGTGCTGCGTTTGGCGGTGCGCCGGACCAGCAGGTCCAGATCCGCGCGCAGCCACACCGAGATCGCGCGCGCCTTGATCAGCGCCCGGGTCGCATCGTTCATGAACGCCCCGCCGCCGGTCGCCAGCACGTGCGGCGGCATCCGCAACAGCCGCGCGATCACGCGGCGCTCGCAGTCGCGGAACGACGCCTCGCCGTAGCTCTCGAAAATCTCCGGGATGGTCATGCCGGCCGCGCGCTCGACTTCCTGGTCGGCGTCGGAAAACGCCACGTCCAGCCGCGCGGCCAGGCGGCGGCCGATGCAGCTCTTGCCGGCGCCCATCAAGCCGACCAGCACAATGGTCCGCGGAAAGCCGGCCGCGGCCGTGTGTCCGGTCGGGTCTGCGGCGGCCTCGCCGAGATCGCGCGCGCTCACGCCCGTCCCCCGTGCCGAGGTTGGACGCACGACCGCCGCCCCGACCGCCGCGCGCCGGCGTGGGCGGCGCGTTGCACCGCCCCGGATGCCCAGCTAGACTGCCGCAAATTCGCCATAGTGCGAACCTATCACGAGTTTGCCGGGCAAGGGCAAGCGCGTGCCGCCAAGCCGCTCGCGGCCGTGCCTCGGTTCGTCCCGGCGTCATCAAGCTGCTCGAAGACGCCGTTCAGACCAACCAGGCGTCAAACCAACCAGGTGTCAGTGCACACGCCGCCGATACCACGTTACTCCCAGACCACCGGGAACATTGCGCGATAATGGGCCGTTTGAGTTTCTTCCTCGTCGTCGTCGTTCTGGGCGCGATCGTCGCCGGCGGCATCTTTCTCACGACCTGGGAAATCCCGGCACCGACGCATACGGTGGAAAAGGTCATCCCGAATGACCGGTTCGCGGAGTAGCCGCGCGGCGATCACCGCCGGCTTGGCCGCCTTTTTCCTGTTGACCGGCGGCGCGGCCGGCCCCCCCTTCGTTGCGGCCCAGTCCGCGCCTGAGGAACCTCGCGACCGGTCGCAGACGATCGGCGAGCCGCTGCGCCTGGGCCCGCCCGATGGCGCCAACGACCCCAACGACGCCGACGACGCCGCTGCGGGGTCCGACCCGGGGCGCACGGCGGAGTCCGCGGACAGTGGGTCGCGCGACGCGGCGTCCACGAGCGGCTCTCCGAATGGCGTCGAGGTCGACCAGCTCGACGAGATGAGCCTGGAAACCCTGGGCGTGCTCGATGCCGACAGCGGCGCACTGGGCGCGGACATGTGGTCCGGGACCCCGCGCCGGCGGGTGGAGGCGCTGCTGCCGCGCCTGCCGGGCGAGTTGGACGCGCCGGTCCTGCGCGACCTCGCCCGCCGGCTGCTGCTGTCGCCCGCCGTCGCCCCACAACGCCAACACGCCGAGAGCGGCAGCCGGGACCTGCTGGCACTTCGGATCGACCGGCTGGCGGCGATCGGGGCGACCGATGGCTTGATGCAGCTGGTCGATGCTCTGCCCCGCAACACCAGCAGCCCCGGCGTCCTGCGCTCCCGCGTCGAGGCCCTGCTGCTGCGTCACGAACGCCCGGCCGCCTGCAAGTCCGTACGTGCGGCGGTCCGCGAGACCGACGGCGCGTTCTGGCAGAAGGCGCTCGCGCTCTGCCAGTTTGCCGACGGGGAGATCGCGCAGGCCGACCTGACGGTCCGCTTGCTTCGCGAACAGGCGAGCGCGGACCACGCCGGTTTCATGGCGCTCTACGACGCCGCGACGGCGGAGCAGGACCGGTTGCCCGACGGCATCCCCAAGGCCCTCGACCCGCTGCACCTGGGTCTGATCCTGGCGGGCGACCTGCCATTTCCGGACAACCGGTTGAACGGCCTGTCCGCGGGCGCCCTGGCGGCGGTCGCGACGGCGGACCAGGGCCGTTTGACCCTGCGCACGCGGGCAGCGGAACGCGCGGCCGCGCTGGATGCGCTGCCGGTCGACATGCTGGGCCAGCTGTACGACCAGTTCACTTTTGCGGCCGCGGACCTGACCAGCGCGGCCAGCCAGATCGCAGAGCGGGAACGCGACAAGCTGGCCCCTGTGCGCCGACGCGCGCTGCTGTATCAGGCGGTCCGCCAGGAGCCAGCCGCGGCCGTGCGCGCGGAGCTGCTGCGCCAACTGCTGAGCGAGCGGACGCCGGGCGCCTTCGTCGCCACGGCAAGGCTGCTCGCCGACGACCTGACCCGGCTCGACGTGCAGCCGGACCTGGCCTGGTTCGCCGCGACGGCCGGGCGCGCGCTCTACGCGGCCGACCGGCCCAAGGCCGCGGGCCGTTGGCTGCGCATGGTGCAGCAGGAAGCGATCATCAATCCGAAGGCGGCGGCGGCCGTCACCGCGCTTTGGCCTTACGCCATGCTGGCGGGGGCGGAGGAATTGCCTGCGAACGGCGGGTTGGCCGCCTGGCGGCAGGCGCAGGACGGCGCCGGGCCGGCCGCGGTCGCGGGGCGGGAGAGCCTTTTGCGCGCCCTGCTGGGGGCCCTCGGCCGCGCGACCGAGCGCAGCTGGGTGGAGATCGCCCTGCACACGCCCGCGACCCCACAGAAGGCACCGCCGGCCGCACTGGTTTACGCCCTGCAGGAGTCCGGTGAGGCCGGCCGGCGCGGGGAAACCGTGCTGCTGACCCTGCTGGTGCTGGGCCCGCAGGGGCTGCAGGATTGCCACCCGGCCGCGCTCGGCACGGCCGTGACAGCGCTCAAGCGGGTCGGTCTGGACCCCACCGCGCGCCGGCTGGCGCTGCAGGCGGCGATCTTCCAGGGAATCTGACGCACGTCCGCCCTCCGCGCGCCCACGGCGAACGCAGGAGCTCCGACTTTGGCCGTGGTCGCGGGCCCCAGGTGTTTCTATATTAGGGGTTCGGGCCGAGATGGATGCGGCCCGGGGTAAGGTGACGCGCCCGCCGGCTGCCGCCACGCGCCGCGGCGGACCGGGATGCGGACGGCGGGCGCTTGTGATGGCTGGGGTCGGCCATGACCAAGACGGCGAGCGATCGCCACGGCCCGGCGCGGACGCTGCGCTCCAGCGCCTACGGCCGCGAACGGGTGGAACTCGCGGTGACCCGCAACGGCTACCGACGTGTCGACTGGCACGGTCGGCGCAGTTGGCTGGGTATCGATCCGGAAACCGCGCGCCAGACCTACCAGCGCTACTGCCTGCACGCCTTCGTCGTGCACGTCTCCCGGCAGGTCTGGCAGCGGGTCGCGGGCGATTAGCGAATCGCTTTGCGGCCGGGCGCTTCCACCACATGCTGCTATGTGGAAATCGGGATAGCAGCGGGTCCGCTCTGCTCCACTGGGAGCAGCGGGGAAACGCGGCGACGCCCGTTGTTCAAGTTCACGGCACGGGCCTAGCGCGTCATGTCCGTCGACCAGCTTTCGCCCCGCGACCTGAACGCCGCCGAGCGGTTTCTGGAGATGCTTGGCGGCGAGCGCGCCGCCGCGGAGAACACGCGCATCGCCTATCTGCATGACCTGGGCACGCTGGCCGGCTTCGTCGCGGGCCGTGGAGAGAGCCTGGAGACCGCCGGGGCGGACGATCTGCGCGCCTACCTCGCCTGGCTGGCCGGCCAGCAGCTATCGCCGCGCACGGTCGCCCGGCGCCTGTCCGCCTTCCGGCAGTTCTACCGCTTCCTGTTTTCCGAAGGCGTGCGCGCGGACGATCCGACCGAGCCGCTGGACGGTCCACGTCAGGGGCGCGCGCTACCCAAGGTGCTGAGCGAGGCGGAGGTCGACGCCCTGCTTGCCGCTGCACGGCGGCGCGACGGGGTCGACGGCGTGCGCCTGACCGCGATGCTGGAGCTCTTGTACGCGACCGGCCTGCGGGTGAGCGAACTGGTCGCCCTCCCCGCCCACGCGGTCAAGCGCGACCCGCGCATGCTGGTGGTGCGCGGCAAGGGCGGGCGCGAGCGGATGGTCCCGCTGAGCGACCCGGCGCGCCGCGCGATCGCGGACTGGCTGCCGGTGCGCGACGGCTGGCTGGGCGCGCGCAAAACCCCCTACCTGTTCCCGGCCCGCCAGGGCGACGGCCACCTGACCCGCGCCGCCTTCGCCCAGCAGTTGAAGAAGCTGGCCGTCGAAGCCGGCGTCGACCCCGCCAAGGTGTCGCCGCATACCCTGCGCCACGCCTTCGCCACTCACCTGCTGGAACACGGCGCGGATCTGCGCTCGGTCCAGCAGATGCTGGGGCACGCAGACATCTCCACGACCCAGATCTACACCCACGTTCTGGACGCCCGGCTGAAGTCCCTGGTGGGCGAGCGACACCCGTTGGCGGGCGTGCAGCTGGACGGCTTGCTGAACGGCTGACGACGCCTGCGGACGAAAGCGCGGCGCCCACACGCGACCGTCACATCGCCCGCCTTGCAAACCTCTGGTTAAGGCGGCACGTTTTGCGCCCGCGAAAACGCAATCAAAACGAAGCAACGAAGGGGTCCAGCATGAGCTTCCATACCGTCCAAGAAGCCCCCGCGCGCCTGAACCGCAGCGAACTCGCCGTGCCCGGCAGCGCGGAGAAGATGCTGCCCAAGGCCGCCGCGTCGGAAGCCGACGTGGTGTTCTTCGACCTGGAGGACGCGGTCGCGCCGGACGACAAGCCGCAGGCCCGCAAGAACGTCATCCAGGCGCTCAACGAACTCGACTTCGGCGATAAGACGGTGTCGGTGCGGATCAACGGGCTCGACACCCATTACATGTACCGCGACGTGGTCGACGTGCTGGAGAACGTGGGCGACCGGCTCGACCTGATCATGATCCCCAAGGTCGGCACGGCCGAGGACGTCTATGCGGTCGACATGCTGGTGACCCAGGTCGAGCAGGCGATGGGCCGAAAGAAGAAGATCGGCTTCGAGCTGATCATCGAGACCGCGCTCGGCATGCAGAACATCCACGAGATCGCCGCGGCGAGCCCGCGCAACGAGAGCCTGCACTTCGGCGTCGCCGACTACGCCGCCTCGACCAAGGCGCGCACCACCGCGATCGGCGGCCCGAACCCGTACTACGGCGTTCTGACCGACGCCCCGGAGGACGGCGGCGCGCGCGAGTACCACTGGGGCGACATGTGGCACTACGCGATCGCGCGCATGGTGGTCGCCGCGCGCGCCAACGGCCTGCGCCCGATCGACGGCCCGTTCGGCGATTTCTCCGACGCGGACGGCTTCCGGGCGCAGGCGAACCGCGCCTCGGTGCTCGGCTGCGAGGGTAAGTGGGCGATCCACCCCAGCCAGATCGGCCTGGCGAACGAGATCAATGCACCTTCCGACAAGGACGTTGAGCAGGCCCGCGCGATCCTGGACGCGATGGAACAGGCCCAGAAGGAAGGCAAGGGCGCGGTCACGCTGAACGGCAAGCTGATCGACTTCGCCTCGATCCGCCAAGCCGAACAGCTGGTCAAGAAGGCCGACATGATCGCCCAGAAGGGGTGAGGCCGGCCCCTCCTCGTTCGTGTCGCCTGTTGAAGTGAGATGCGGCGCCCTCCCCTCTCCCTCGAGGGAGAGGGGAGTTACCGAGCCGGTGTTAGCGCTCGCCTACGCCTCACCATCGGCAAGGCGTATAACGGACCGCGCCCCACACGTCCGAGGCCCGTCATGCCGCGCCTACTCGCCTGCCTGCTCGCCGCCCTTCTGGTCGCCCTGCCCGTCCGGGCGGAGACGATCGAGGTGACGGCCTCGACGGCCCGGCTGCACGACGACCGCGACGTGAACTCGGTCGGGGCGCTGGACTGGCGGGCGGGCTTTTCCCTCACCTCTAGCGATGCCGATTTCGGCGGGCTCTCCGACCTCGCCTTCACCGCCGATGGGCGGCTGCTGTTCGCGGGCGACAAGGGGCATTGGTTTGATGCCCGGCCGGTCATGCGGGACGGCCGGCTGGCCGGCCTCACCGAGGTGCGCAAGGGCGCCTACCGCAAGCTCGACGGCGGCCCGGTTACGGTCGGCCGGCACAAGGACGGCGAATCGCTGACCCTGGTCGACGGCGTGCCGGTGGTAGGCTTCGAGCAGCTGCACCGCCTGCGCGCCTATCCGAACGGGCTGGACGCGGCCGCGACGCGCGTTCCCGACCCCGCCGGGCTTGCCCGCGCCGGCGGCAACAAGGGCGCGGAGGCGCTGGTCCAGCTGGCCGACGGGCGCCTGCTGCTGCTGGTCGAAGCTCGGCTCAACGACGGCGACCGCGATTACACCGGCTGGCTGCGCGGCACCGACGGGGACTGGCGCGCCCTCACGCTCGCCCGCAAGCCCGGCTATCAGCCGACCGGGGCGGCGCAGTTGCCGGGCGGCGACCTGCTCGTGCTGACCCGCGCCTATAACCCGCTGGCCGGCGCCCGGGTGCGCCTGCAGCGGATCCCGCTGGACACGCTCGAGCCGGGCGCGCGCCTGGACGGCCCGGTGCTGGCGCACTTCCGCGCCCCCTACATCGTCGACAATTTCGAGGGCGTGGCCGCGCGTACCGTGGATGGCGAAACGCGCGTCTACCTGGTCTCGGACGACAACTTCAATTTCTTCCAGCGCACCCTGCTGCTGGAATTCGCCCTGCGAGAGGCGGAGTAGGGGTCACCAGCAAGCCGTGTCGAAGATCCTATGAGGGCGACGGGTCGCGCCCGGCACGCGACCCGCCGCGCACCGCCGAAAGTGGCAAGAAACAAACACGAACGGCCCGCGAGGGCGCGCCCCGCGGGCCGTCGTGACAATGAACGCGGAAAGCGGCGTGGCTTACGCCGCCGCGCCCTGCTGGCGCGCCTGGACCTTCTCGATCCGGCGCTTGATCTTCAGCGCATCCTCGCCGAGGTCCTTGTCCTTCGAGGTCAGCAGGAACTGGTCGATCCCGCCGTTGTGCTCGATCGTCCGCAGGCCCTTCGCGGCGATGCGCACGCGCACCATCTCGTCCAGCGTGTCGCTGTAGAGCGAGGTGACCTGCAGGTTCGGCAGGAACCGCTTCTTCGTCTTGTTGTTGGCGTGGCTGACGTTGTTGCCAACCTGAACCGCCTTGCCGGTGAAGCTGCAACGGCGTGCCATGGCGTTCGATCCCGCTTGCTTGCTCGTGGTGTGCGTTCGGCCGGAACCGTGGGCGTCCAGGGCGCGGGAGATCTCGCGCCGGCCGGACCGCGCGGCTGCCGGGGTCCAATAGCTCGCTTAGCCGGCACACGTGCCAGCCAACGGACGCGGGTTCTAAGCGCTCGCGCGTGCGGCGTCAAGGCTGGTCGGGCGCAGGCGTGCTAGGCGGCACCTTCTCGCCGCTCCGTGTCGCCCTCGTCCGCGCGCGGCTCCCGGCCGAGAAAGGTGCGCAGCAGCCGCCGGGCCGCCGCCGCGGCCGGCAGGTCGCCGGATGTCACCGCGCGTTCCAGCTCCGGCAGATCGCGGGCCACTTTTGGATGTTTCTTGAAGGCCGCGATCAGCGATTCCTCCAGCTCGTTCCACATCCAGGCGCGCGCCTGCCCCGCCCGCCGGTCGGCGAGCGCGCCGCTGGCATCCATCGCTTGGCGGTACTCCAGGATCTTGGCCCAGACATCGTCGACGCCCTGGCCGCTTAAGCCCGCGGCGGTCAGCACCGGCGGCTGCCAGCTGTCGGACGCCGGGCGCAGCATGCGAAGCGCGCTGCGGTATTCGCTGGCGGCGGCGTTGGCGGCGTTGGGGTCGACGTCAGCCTTGTTGACCACCAGCAGGTCGGCGATCTCCGAGATGCCCTTCTTGATCCCCTGCAGCTCGTCGCCGCCGCCTGGCAGCAGCAGCAGCATGAACAGGTCGACCATGTCGGCCACGGCCGTCTCCGACTGCCCGACGCCGACCGTTTCGATCAGCATGACGTCGAACCCGGCGGCCTCGCAAAGCAGCATCACCTCACGCGTGCGCCGGGCGACGCCGCCCAGCGTGCCGCCGGTGGGCGACGGACGGACGAACGCGTGCCGGTGGCGGGAAAGTTCCTGCATCCGGGTCTTGTCGCCCAGGATCGACCCGCCGGAGCGCGAGGAGGTGGGATCGACCGCCAGCACGCCGACCCGATGGCCGGCCGCGATCACGTGCAGGCCGAAGGTTTCGATGAAGGTCGACTTGCCGACCCCTGGCACGCCGGAGATGCCGATTCGCGCCGACCCGCCGGTGAGCGGCAGCAGCCGTTCCAGCAGGTCCTCCGCCAGCCGGCGGTGATCGTCGCGCGTGCTCTCCACCAGCGTGATCGCCCGGGCGAGCGCGCGCCGGTCGCCCTGGGGGATGCGTTCGGCGAGCTGGGCGGGGTCGTGACGGCTCATCGGTCGCCCCTGTCGGCTTGGCTGCGATGGCCGTACCATTCGTCGCCGTCGCCGTCGTCGTCCAGATCCGGCGCCCCGGGGCCGAGCGGCTGGCCGTAGGAGAACTCGACGACATTGCCGTCGGGATCGCGCAAACAGACGAACCGCCCGACCGGGTAGCCCTCGTCGACCGGCTCCATCATCAGGCTGCCGCGGCTGCGGCCGATCTCGGCCATCCGGTCGATCTCCTCCGGCCGCGCGACCGCGAAGCCGATGTGGGAGAAATCGCCCTCGGCCCGCTTGGCACCGGGGCCGCCCGGTAGCAGGACGATCACGAACGTCCGCTCTTGTCCCTTCGCCGCCATCCAGACCACCCGGCCCTCGCTCGAACTGGCGGTGCGTTCGTGCACGACCCTGAGGCCGCACACCTCCGCGTAGAAGGTGATGCAGGCTTCGACGTCGGCGACGTGGAGCGCGATGTGGGTGATCGTGGGACGCATGGCGTCCGCGAGCCTAGCGCGGCCTTCCACGCCGGGCCAAGGGCGGGTTTCTTGTGGCAGGGGGGGGGCAGGCGCCCCCTGGCGGCGGAGCTAGATCTCGCCCGCCTTTTCGCTGGCAAGGTCGGCGAACTCGCGCAGGAAGACCGAGCCCTTGACCGTGCGCTGGACGAACACGCTGCGCTTGTCCGCCTCGTCCTTGCGTCGGCGCACGAAGCCCAGGTCCTCCAATCGGTCGACCGCGCGGGTTATCGCGGGCTTGGAAACGCCGAGAATGCCGGCGAGCCCGCGCACCGTGTGCGGCGGATCGGCCATGAACACCTGCAAAAGCACCGCCATCTGCCGGGTGGTCAGGTCCGGCTGGCCGCGCGCCATCCCGCCCAGCACCACGGCGTGCCACAGCGCCAACGCCTGTCTTGGATCCAACTGCACGACTGCCCGCGACTCCCCCGCGACTCCGACCGCCGCTCGTTACACGACCGCAACGACGGTACCTGAGGTGGGGACGGCTCGCCAGAGCGTTAGCGCGGGACGACGGACGTTTTCGCGGGTTCCCTCTCCTCGCAAGAAACATGGCTCAGGCAGAGGAGGGTGCCCGCGGCATCAACGCTTGCGGCATCCTCCCCTAGCCCCTCCTCCCACTGGAGAGGGGGATAGACTTGGCGCGAGCTCCCGCTACCCGACGTCGATCACCTTGCCCGGGTTCATGATGTTCCGCGGGTCCAGGGTGCGCTTGATGGCGCGCATCAGCTCGAGCTCGACGGGCGGCTTGAAGCGGGCGTTCTCGGCGACCTTCATCTGGCCGATGCCGTGCTCGGCGGAGATCGAGCCGCGATAGCGGGCGACGATATCGTGCACAGCGGCGTTCACCTCGTCCCAGCGGGCGAGGAAAGCTTCAGTGTCCGCATTCTCCGGCTGGGTCAGGTTGAAGTGCAGGTTGCCGTCGCCGAGGTGGCCGAACGGCACCGGGCGGATGCCGGGGATCATCTCCTCGACCTTGGCGGTCGCCTCCGCCAGGAAGGCGGGTACGCTCGACACCGGCACGGCGATGTCGTGCTTGATCGAGCCGCCCTCGTGGCGCTGGGCCTCCACCACCGCCTCGCGCAGGTGCCAGAAGGCCTGCGCCTGGCCTTCGCTCTCAGCCGGAGCGGCGTCCAGCACCAGACCGTCCTCGTAGGCCTGCATCAGCGCGTTCTCGAGCGCGCTTTTGAGCCCGCCGTCGCCGTGGCCGCCCTTCGCCTCGACCAGGACGTACCAGGCGTGCGCGCCGTCGAGCGGGTCGACGCTGCCGCGCACGTGCTTGAGCGACAGCTCGATGCCCATCCGCGGGATCAGCTCGAATGAGGTCAGGGACTGCGCGGTCGCCTGCTGGCAGCGCCCCAGCAGCTCCAGCGCGGCGGCGACGTCGCGCACGGCGCAGAACGCGGTCGCGGTCTCCAGCGGCTGGGGCTGCAGCTTCAGCGTGGCCGCCGTGATGATGCCGAGCGTACCCTCCGCGCCGACGAACAGCTGCTTAAGGTCGTAGCCCGTATTGTCCTTACGCAGCGTGCGCAGACCGTCCCAGACCCGACCGTCGGGGAGCACGACCTCGAGCCCGAGCACCTGATCGCGTGCGTTGCCGTAGCGCAGTACGTTGAGCCCGCCGGCGTTGGTCGCCAGGTTGCCGCCGATCCGGCAGGTCCCCTCCGCCGCCAGCGACAGCGGAAACAGCCGGTCGTGGCGGGCGGCCTCCTCCTGAAGGGTCTGCAGCACGCAACCCGCCTCGACCGTCATCGTGTTGTTCAGCGGATCGACGTCGCGAATCCGGTTCAGCCGCTCGGTCGACAGAATCACCGCGCGACCTTCCAGGTCCGGCGTACTGCCGCCGACCAGCCCGGTGTGGCCGCCCTGCGGGACGATCGGCGTGCCGGTCGTCGCACACGCCGCGACGACCGCGCCGACCTCTTCGGTCGTGCCCGGCTTGACCAACGCCTGCGCCGCACCGGTGTATTTCCGGCGCCAGTCGATCAGGCGCGGGGCGAGTTCCGCCGCGTCCGTGACGACGTGGCGCGGTTCCAGTACCTCACGCAGACGTGAGAGGAGATCGGGCTGTGGCGACGGTTGAGACATGCCCGGAACTTAGGCCAAGCCCGCGACGTTCGCCAGTAGGTGCACAATTGACATAGTTCGTGTGGCTATTAGGTCAGGCACCCATCAGTTGCCCAGGCGTCCGTAGACCCGTGTCGCCGGCCCGACAGGCGCGCTGTTGCGAAGCCAAAGCCGTGCGGCCGGTGTCCCCAATCCGCGAGGAGCCCCCGTTCCACGATGGCCGAGACACGCCCATCCGCCGGGAAACGCACTTTCAAAACGCTGCTGACCCTGTTCGTCGTCGCGGGCGTCGGCGCGGGTGCGTACTACGGCTACCAAGGCTACCTGCAACCGATGCTGGCCGGCGACGGCGGGCAGCAGGCGGCCTCACAGGGCCGTCCGCCGCCTACCGTGACCGCCGCCGAGGCCGCGCGCAGCGACTGGCAGCCCAGCCTGTCGGCGACCGGCACGCTGCACGCCGAGCGGGGCGTCGAGGTGACGCCGGAGATCAACGGCGTGGTCGCCGAGGTGGGCATGCGATCGGGCGCGCGCGTGGAGCAGGGCGATCTCCTGGTGCGCATGCAGGCCCCGGAGCTTAAGGCGCAGCTGGAGGCGCTGCGGGCGCAGCGCGCAGAGGCACGCTCCGCCTATCGCCGCGCGGAACGGCTGTACGACCAGGGCAACACCTCCAAGGCGCGGCTGGACGAGACCCGCGCCCGGCTGCAGAGCCTGGACGCGCAGATCGCCGAGCAGGAAGCGCGGATCGACAAGAAAACGGTGCGCGCACCCTTCTCCGGCCAGCTCGGCATCACCGAGGTCGACGTCGGTCAGTACCTGCAGGCCGGCCAGCCGCTGGTCAGCCTGCAGGACCTGACCCCGATCAACCTGAACTTCAGCCTGCCCGAGCAGACGCTGCCGCGCGTGGATGTCGGGCAGACGGTGCGGGTGCGGGTCGACGCCTACCCCGACACCCGCTTCACCGGCGAGGTCACGGCGATCGACCCGAAGATCAGCGAATCCACCCGGAACTACACGGTGCAGGCGACCCTGCCGAACGCCGACCGGCGGCTGCGCCCGGGCATGTTCGCCCGCGTCAGTCTGGAGACCGGTGCGGCCGAACCACTCGTCACCCTGCCGCAGACGGCGATTGTCACCAATCCCTACGGCGCCTCGGTCTACGTCGTGCGGGACGGCGGCGACGGCCCGCCCACGGTCACGCAGCAGCGGGTCGAGACGGGCAGCGAGCGAGGCACGCAGGTCGCCATCACCGACGGGCTGAGCGGCGGCGAGACGGTGGTCACCAGCGGCCAGATCAAGCTGCGTGAGGGCGCGCCGGTGCAGATCAAGGATAGCCCGTCGCCCGCCGACACCGCCGAGGTCCAGGTCGAGGAGCCGTAAGCGCCGTGCGTTTCACCGACATCTTCATCAAGCGCCCCGTCCTGGCGACAGTGGTCAGCCTCTTGATCCTGGCGCTCGGCCTGCGCGCGATGGGGCTGCTCAACGTGCGCGAGTATCCGGAAACGCAGAACGCCAAGGTCACGGTCACCACCGCCTATCCGGGCGCCAGCGCGGAGCTCGTGAAGGGCTTCATCACCACCCCGATCGAACGCGCGCTGTCGAGCGCGAGCGGGATCGACTATGTCACCTCGACCTCGATCCAGGGGGTGAGCACGGTCGAGGCGCGGCTGCGCCTGAACTACGACCCGAACGAGGCGCTGACCCAGATCTCCGCGCAGGTGGACAAGGTCCGCAGCGACCTGCCCGAGCGCGCGCAGGACCCGTCGATCGACCTGTCGGTGGGCCAGACCACCGCGGCGATGTACATGGCCTTCTCGTCGACTGAGATGGAAGGCAACCAGATCACCGATTACCTGAAGCGCGAGGTCCAACCCAAACTGGAGTCCGTGCCCGGGATCGAGGCCGCGAACGTGCTGGGCGGGCGCACCTTCGCCATGCGGATCTGGCTCAAGCCCGACCAGATGGCGGCACTCGACGTCACGCCATCGGACGTCCGCCGGGTGCTGGCGCAGAACAACTACCTGGCCGGGGTCGGCAACACCAAGGGGCCGATGATCCGGGTGTCGCTGACCGCCGGCACGGATGTGCGCGATCCCGAGCAATTCAAGCGGCTGGTGCTGAAGGAGCAGGACGGCACCGTTGTGCGCCTGTCGGATGTGGCGAACGTCCAGCTGGGCGCGACCAACTACGACAGCGGCGCCAAGTACGACGGCAAGACCGCGACCTTCATCGGCCTGAACGTGCAGCCGGGCGCCAACCCGCTGACCGTGATCGGCGAGGTGAAGGAGCGCTTTCCGGAGATCAAGCAGGCCTTCCCCGCCTCGTTGAAAGGCGAAATCGCCTACGATTCCACGATCTACATCGAGGATTCGATCGAGGAGGTGGTGAAGACGCTCGCCGAGGCGATCGGAATCGTCGTGGTGGTGATCTTCCTGTTCCTGGGCTCAGTCCGCACGGTGGCGATCCCGGTGATCGCGATCCCGCTGTCGCTGATCGGCGCCTTCTTCATGATGTGGGGGATGGGCTTCTCGCTGAACCTGCTGACCCTGCTTGCCATGGTGCTGGCGATCGGCCTGGTGGTGGACGACGCGATCATCGTGACCGAGAACATCCACCGCCACGTCGAGGAGGGGCTCAAACCGTTCGACGCCGCGATCAAGGGCGCGCGCGAGCTCGCCACCCCTGTGCTCGCGATGACCGGGACGCTGGCTGCGGTGTTCGCCCCGATCGGCTTCATGGGCGGCCTGACCGGCGCGCTGTTCCAGGAGTTCGTGTTCGCGCTCGCGGGCGCGGTCGTGATCTCAGGCATCGTCGCGCTCACGCTCTCGCCGATGCTGTGCTCCAAGATCCTGCGTCCGCACATCGGCAAGCGGGGCCTGGTGCACGCCCTGGACGTCGCGTTCGACAAGCTGAAGTGGGCTTACGAGAAGGTCCTGCACGTCGCGCTCAACGCACGCATCGCGATCGTGCTGTTCGGCTTCGCGGTGCTGTTCGGCTGCTACTACATGTATTCGAACCTGCCCTCCAAGCTGGCCCCGGACGAGGATCAGGGGATCATCATCGCGCAGTCGACGGGGGCGCCGAACTCCTCGATCGACCAGTTCCGGATGTGGACCGACCAGATCGTCCCGATCTTCAACCGGTTCGAGGCGACCGACCACGTCTTCCAGCTGAACGGGCTGTCGGGCGGCACCTCCGCAGCGCCCAGCAACACCGGTATCGCGGGGCTGAACATGAAGCCCTGGACCGAGCGCGAGGCGACCGCGATGGAGCTGAAGCCCAAGGTCCAGGGCGCGCTCGCGGGGATCCCCGGGATCCGCTCGGCGGCCTTCCTGCCGCCCGCCCTGCCAGGCTCCGGCGAAGGCCTGCCGGTGCAGTTCGTGATCGGCTCGATCCAGGACCCCGCGGAGATCTACGAGTTCTCCCGGCAGCTCACCGGGATCGCGCTGAAGAGCCCGCTGTTCGCTTTCGCGCAGAGCGATCTCAAGTACGACCGGCCGAGCGTGAACGTCGAGATCGACCGCACCAAGGCGCGCGCGATGGGCATCGACATGGCCGAACTGGGCCAGACGCTGGCCGGCATGCTGGGCTCCAACTACGTCAACCGCTTCGCGCTGGAGGGCCGCAGCTACAAGGTGATCCCGCAGGCCGAGCGGAAGTCGCGGATCAACCCGCAGCAGCTGCTGGACTACAAGGTGCGCACCGGCTCGGGCGAGCTGGTGCCGCTGTCGACCGTGGTCTCGCTCGCCGACGAGCCGCGGCCGCGCAAGCTGAACCGCTTCCAGCAACTGAACGCGGCGACGATCTCCGCGATCCCCGCGCCCGGCGTGTCGATGGGCGAGGCGCTGTCGTTCCTGCGCGCCGAGGCGGAGGCGATGCTGCCGCCGTCCTACACGATCGGCTACAAGGGCGCCTCGCGGCAGTACGTCCAGGAAGGCCAGTCGCTGGTCTACACCTTCGGCTTCGCGCTCCTGACCATCTACCTGGTGCTGGCCGCGCAGTTCGAAAGCTTCCGCGATCCGCTGATCATGCTGATCTCGGTGCCGATGTCGGTGGCCGGCGCGCTCTTGGCCATGACCTGGGCCGGGGTGTCGCTCAACATCTACACCCAGATCGGCATGGTCACCCTGATCGGCCTGATCGCGAAACACGGCATCCTGATCGTGGAGTTCGCCAACCAGCTCCAGCTCGAGGGCTACTCCAAGCGCGAAGCGATCGAGGAAGCCGCCGGCATCCGCCTGCGTCCGATCCTGATGACCACGGCGGCCACCGTGATGGGCGTGGTGCCGCTGATCTACGCCGTCGGCCCGGGCGCGGTCAGCCGCTTCCAGATGGGCCTGGTGATCGCCAGCGGCATCGGCATCGGCACGCTCTTCACCCTATTCGTGGTACCGGCCTTCTACACCTACCTCGCCCGGCGGCACGAGGCCGAGCGGGAGACGACCGACGCGGTGCCGGCGGAGTAGCGGCACGGAGGTAAGGCGCTTTGGCGAGAAGGGCGACGTGCAGGTCGCCCGAGACATCAGAAATCCAAATCGGCGTAGTGTTCCGGCGGCGGGAAGCCGGGGATGGTCTCGGCCAGGATGCCGCGCATCGAGGGGCGGGACTTGACCCGGGCGTACCAGTCCTTGGCGCCCGGGACGTCCTCCCAGGGCACGTCGCCCAGATAGTCGACGGCGGAGAGCTGCGCCGCCGCGGCGATGTCGGCGAGCGAGAAGCCGTCGCCCGCGAGCCAGGTCCGCCGATCGCACAGCCAGGAGATGTATTCCAGGTGGTAGCCGACGTTGGCGTGACCGCAGCGGATCGCCTGGCTGTCCGGCTGGCCGGTGCGCATCAGGCGCTTGAGGATCTTTTCCTCGACCAGGTTGCGCGTGACCTCCTCGTGGAACTTGCCGTCGAACCACCAGGCGAGCCGGCGCGTCTCCGCCCGCTCGAACGGGTCGGCGCCCAGCAGGTCGGTCTCGGGATAAGCCTCTTCCAGGAACTCCGAGATCACCGGGGCTTCCGCGATCACCACGCTGTCCTCGACCAGGACCGGCACCTCGCCCGCCGGGTTCAGGCGCAGGAAGCCCTCCCGGCGCTGCCAGGTCTGCTCGGTCTTGAGCTCGAACGCCAGGCCCTTCTCCTGCAATTGCAGGCGGACCTTCCGGCATCCGGCGTGCAGGGGGGTGTGGTAGAGGACGCGCATGGCGTTCGCCAGCCTAACCGCTCGGGCCGCGCGGCGGAAGCCGCTGCACGCGCCAACACGTGAGCGTTACAGGCTTGATGCCCGCTTACAGCCCGCCGACCGCCCAGCCGAGCCCGGCCATCGCCAGGATCGAGCCGGCGACGGCGGAGGCGACGGTCAGGCGGCTGACTTCCGCGCGCGCCTCCGGGATCATTTCGGAGAAGGTCATCCAGAACATCGCCCCCGCCGCGAGGCCCAGGCCGACCGGCAGCAGCGGCTGGAACAACCAGACGAAGATGAACGCCGGGATCGCCAGGATCGGCTGCGGCAGCGAGGAGAACACGCTCCACCAGCCAGCCATCAGCACCGACACCCCGCGCGGCACCAGGACCAGCGAGATCGCCAGGCCCTCGGGCACGTTGTGGATGGCGATCGCGATCGTCATTAAGATACCCAGATCCTGGCCGCCGCCGAACGACACGCCGACGCCGATCCCCTCGGCCGCGGAGTGCATCGTCATCACGCCCACGATCAGCAGCGCCTTGCGCGCGTCCGCCCCGGTCAGCTCGCCGATCGAGAGGTCGCCGCGGGCGTGCATCAGCTTGTGGCTGTAGTACATGAACACCGCCCCGATCGCGATGCCGATCAGGGTGCGCAGGCTCGACAGCTCGACCCCCGACTTCACCAGCCCGATCGAGGCCGCGATCATCAGCCCCGCCGCGACCGCGTTGCCGATCGCCTCCCACCTGCGGGTCAGGTTGCGCACGAACAGGAACGGCAGCGCACCCAGCCCGGTCGCGATCGCCGTGATCAGGGCGGCGAGGAAAACCGTCCAGACGCTGGTCTCGATCATGCGAAGCGGGCTCCGGGGATTGCTGGCGCTCTGGCGGCCGGTGTCTGGGGTGGGAACCGGGGCAAACGGTGGAACCGGCGGGCCGGCGACGGACAGCCGATTACTCAGCCCGAGGGTGAGCAACATCTAGCACATCGGGGACGCGCCCAACGACCCCCTTTTTTAGAACTATTCCAACCTCTAGCGCATACAAGACGTGCGTTGCGGGCAAACCGGGCCATGCCCGGCGCCGCGCCCGCGCGAATCCCTTAGAAACGCCGCGCCACGGTTGCTATAGAGACGGCGCGCGCGGGCGTGGCGGAACCGGTAGACGCACGGGACTTAAAATCCCGGGGCCACAGGCCGTGGGGGTTCGAGTCCCCCCGCCCGCACCAGCCGGGCTGCGCATCTTTCGACCGGCTTGCGACCAGCTTGGCCGATGGTTCGGCTAATTCCGATCCTTGCCCAGCAGCATCACCGCCACGCCCATCGCGACCGAGCCGAAGGTCACGATCAGGCCGAACAAGAGCAGCGCGCCGGCGACCCAGCCGTCGCGGGTGTTCAGGATCAATTCGCGTAAGTTGGCGAGGTCGTAGGCGAGGATCAGGGCGAAGAAAACCACCGCCCCGATCAGCCCGCCCATCACGTGGTGGAGCAGGAAACGGACGCCCTCGTACTCGGGGCGGTCCTTCGGCACCATTCGGGCGAACCACTTGCGCATAGCCTAAATCTGGGGCCGAAGGGCGGCTGCGGCGAGTCCGCGCAGCGCAAGCCGCCAGCGGTTACGCCGGATCTTCGCCCACCTCCGGCTCCGCCCCCAGCGCGCGGACCAGTTCGATCAGCTCGTCCCGGGCGGCCAGCAGGCGGTCGCGGTCGGTCGCGCGCAAGACCAGGCTGGCGCCGTAGCGGTGCTGGCCGAAGAAGGGGTAGGAGCCCATGCCCACGTCCGGGTAGCGCGCCTGCAACTCCCCCAGCGGCTGCGCCAGATCGCCTTCCGGCAGGGACGCGACGACCGTCGCGCTCAACAGCGGCGGACCGCCGACCAGCTCGTGCGCGAGGGATTCGAACATGCCCTGCATCACTTCCGGAATGCCGGCCAGCACGTAGACGTTGCCGATCTTGAAGCCGGGCACCTTGCTGACCGGGTTCTCCACGATCTCCGCCCCCTCGGGCGTGCGCGCCATGCGCAGGCGCCCGGGCGTCAGCCCATCGGGGCCGTAGCGGGCGTCCAGGATCGCGCGCGCCTCCGGGTTCTCGATCAGCGTGCGGTCCAGGGCCTCGGCGATGCACGCGGCGGTGATGTCGTCGTGCGTCGGGCCGATCCCGCCGGTGGTGAACAGGTACTGGTGGCGGGCGCGCAGGGTGTTCACCGCTTCCACGATCGCCGCCCGGTCGTCGGCGACCACCCGCACCTCCGCCAGCCGCACGCCCAGCTCGTTCAGCCGGCGGCCGAGGTAGGGCACGTTCTTGTCGTGGGTGCGCCCGGACAGGATCTCGTCGCCGATCACGACGAGGGCGGCGGTGACGGTGTCGGAACCGCTTGCGGGCGGCGTCATAGGGGTATCCTCGGTTTCGCGCGGCCGCGTCGGCTTTTCTCGGGGCGCGGTCGCTTTCGCTTAGTCGAGCCGCCAGCCCTTGTCGCGCATGCAGTCCTGGAACAGCCGGCGTTGCCGATTGCCCTGACTGTGGTCGCGCAGCTGACGGGTCAGGTTCTGGCCCGGCCGGTCGCCCCCGACGGTGGCGGAACCGACCTGCTGGTCCTGGTCGATCTGGCGATCGCGGTCGATCTGGGCGCGGGAAATCGTCCGGCACTCGGAGATCGCCGCGCGGCGCGCCTCAGGTCCGGCATCCGCCTTCACCCAGACGCCCCGCTCCTGCGGGCCGGTCGGGCTGGAGAACACAGGCCCGAAGTTGAACGGATCGTCCGCACCGCCGGAACAGCCGGCGAGTCCAAGCAGCAGCGCGGCGGCCAGCAGGGGTCGAAACCGGGCGGCACGGCGAGGCGTCATGACGACTCCTTGGTTCAGCGGCGAGGGGTTCAGCGCCGCGGGGTTCAGCGACCGCCAGGTTGAACGGCGCGGCACGCTAGACGGCAACCTGGCGCCCAAGCCTGCGCGCGGCGAGCGGCTGCGTGCCGGCGTTGGGCGCGACCGGCGCACGCGCATTCGCGCTTGTTCGCGCGCGTTCGCATCGCTATGTCCGGTCAAGGTCGCGCACTTACCCGTGCGCGCGCAAGCGATCAAGCGTGCCGCGCGCACGGGTACCCACCCAACCCGCAGCCGAACCCGAGTGGCATGATGAGCCGAGACGAACCTGCATCCGTGATGGCCGACGACAAGCGGCGCGTTCCGCTGCATGGCGAGGAAGCGTTCGAGGGCATGCGCAAGGCCGGCCGCCTGGCCGCCGAGACGCTCGACATGATCGCGCCGTACGTTCAGCCGGGCGTGAGCACGGGCGAGCTCGACCGGCTGTGCCACGAGTTCATCAACGATCACGGTGCGACGCCGGCGCCGCTCAACTACCGCGGCTTCCCCAAGGCGACCTGCACCTCCGTCAACCGGGTGATCTGCCACGGCATCCCGAACGAGAAGAAGAAGCTCGCCCGGGGCGACATCCTGAACATCGACGTCACCGTGATCCTGGACGGCTGGCACGGCGACACCAGCCGGATGTTCTGGGCGGGCGAGCCGCCGGTGAAGGCGCGGCGGCTGTGCGACGTCACCTACGAGTGCCTGATGCGCTCGATCGACGTCGTGAAGCCGGGCGCGACCCTGGGCGACGTCGGCCACGCGATCCAGAGCCACGCGGAGGCGAACCGCTTTTCCGTGGTGCGCGACTTCTGCGGCCACGGCCTGGGCCAAGTGTTCCACGCCGCGCCCACCGTGCTGCACTACGGCGAGCCCGGCGAGGGTATGACCCTGCGGGAGGGCATGATCTTCACGATCGAGCCGATGATCAACGCCGGCAAGCCCGACGTGAAGGTGCTGGAGGACGGCTGGACCGCGGTCACCCGCGACAAGTCCCTGTCCGCGCAGTTCGAACACTCGATCGGCGTGACACGCGACGGCTGCGAAGTGTTCACCTATTCACCGAAAGGTTTGGACAAACCGCCCTACACCAACGAAGATTAGGCGAACCGTCCACCACACGCCTTCGGGCACACGCCTTCGGGCACACGCCTTCGGGGTCGCCTTCCGATCATGAGCGCGCGCGGATCCAGACGCGAGGGACCACACGCGCGCCCGGGCGAGCCGACGGACAAGCCAGCGGAAGCGGCCGACGCCAAGGCAGCAGACCCCAAAGCTTCTGACCCCAAGGCCGCTACCTCCAAAAGCGCGAGTAAGCCGCACTACCACGGCCACCGCGAGCGCCTGCGCCAGCGCCTGATCGACAAGGGCGGCGACGCGCTGGCGGACTACGAGGTCTTGGAGGTGCTGCTGTTCGCCGGCAACCCGCGCGGCGACACCAAGCCGCTCGCCAAGGCGCTGCTGGCGCGCTTCGGCAGCCTGGCCGCGGTGCTGGCGGCCGGTCCGGACGAGTTGAAGGCGGTCAAGGGGATGGGCGACGGTGCGGTCGCCGGCCTGATGGCCACCCGCGAAGCCGCCACCCGGATGGCGCGCGAGCAGGCGATGGACCGCCCGGTGATCTCTTCCTGGGACAAGCTGCTGTCCTACGTCCGCATCCAGATGGCGGAGCAGAAGGTGGAGCAGTTCCGCCTGCTGTTCCTGGACCGGCGCAACCGCCTGATCGCCGACGAGGCGCAGGGCAAGGGCACGGTCGACCACACCCCGGTCTACCCGCGCGAGGTGGTCAAGCGCGCGCTCGACCTGGGCGCGAGCGCGCTCATCCTGGTGCACAACCACCCCTCGGGCGATCCAACCCCGTCGAAGGCCGACATCCAGATGACCCGCGACGTCGCCGACGCCGCCAAGCATCTGGGCATCAGCGTCCACGACCACGTCATCATCACCCGCAGCGGGCACACCAGCTTCAAGACGAAGGGGCTGCTTTAGGGGCCTTCGTTCCCACCGGCAGCACCCGCTTGACCGCCCGTGCGCCCTGGCGCATGGTCCGGCGCGCTTTGGGCGGCGCGCGCGCTGCAGGCGTTTGTTTTTGTTCAAGGGGAGGCAACCCGCCATGTCGATCCGTCGTTTCGCCCTGGCCGTGGCCGCGCTGGCGGCACCGCTGGTGCTCACGAGCGCGCCGGCCGAGGCGCAGCAGAAGTCCGTCGCCACCACCGCGATCGTCGAGCACCCGGCGCTGGACGCCGTGCGCGACGGCGTGCGCGACGAACTCGAGGCGCAGGGCTACACGCCCGGCGAGAACCTCGCCTTCACCTACGAGACCGCGCAGGGCAACCCGGCGATCGCCTCCCAGATCGCCCGTCAGTTTGCCGGGCAGGACCACGACGTGATCGTGCCGATCTCGACCCCCAGCGCGCAGGCGGTGCTCTCGGCGACCGACGACGTGCCGGTGGTGTTCTCCGCCGTGACCGACCCCGTGGCCGCGCGGCTGGTCGAGGATCCGGCGAACCCCAAGGGCCGGGTCACCGGAGTGAGCGACCTATCCCCGGTCAAGCGCCAGCTGGAGCTGATCCGCGAGGTGATGCCGGAGGCCGAGACAGTCGGGGTGATCTACAACCCGGGCGAGGCGAACTCGGTCAAAATCCTGGAACTGCTGAAGCAGCATGGTCCCGAGTTCGACCTTGAGATCGCCGAGAGCGTGGCGCCGAAGTCCTCCGGCGTGCTGTCGGCGGCGCGCAACCTCGTGGGCAAGGCGGATGCGGTCTATATCCCGACCGACAACACGATCGTCTCCGCGCTCGAAAGCGCGATCAAGGTCGGGATCGACAACGACCTGCCGATCTTCGCCGCCGACACCGCCTCGGTGCCGCGCGGGGCGGTGATGGCGCTCGGCTTCGATTACTACGACCTGGGCCGGCAGACCGGCCGGATCGTGGTGCGCGTGCTGGAGGGCGCGAAGCCAGCCGACATCCCGGTGGAGAGCGTCGAGAAAACCCAGCTCGCCGTGAACCCCACGGCCGCCGAGCGCATGGGTCTCTCGATTCCGAAGTCCGTGATGGACCGCGCCGACCAGGTGGTCGAGGAATAGCTCTCGCCGCCAGCGCCGTTCACACCACCTCACCCTGTCCCTCTCCCCCCATGGCGGAGAGGGAACCCGCCGACACGTTCGTTCAACGGGCATCGCAGCGGGTCCCCTCTCCTCCACGGGGAGGAGAGGGCTAGGGTGAGGAGGTTGGCCTATCTCTCGCCACTTCCCTCCCCAGAAACAGCCCGCGTGAACACATGTCGCTCGTCGCCGCCCTGGGCGCGCTTGAGATCGGCCTGGTCTACGGCCTGGTCGCGATCGGCGTGTTCATCTCCTTCCGGGTGCTGAACTTCCCCGACCTGACCGTGGATGGCTCGTTCCCGCTGGGCGCGGCGGTGGCGGCCGCCGGGATCCTGGGCGGGATCGACCCGTACGTTGCCACCCTGCTGGCGATCCTGGCCGGCGGCCTGTCGGGCCTGGTCACGGCGTTCCTGAACATCCGCTTCGGGATCCTGCACCTGCTCGCCAGCATCCTGACCATGACCGCGCTCTATTCGATCAACCTGCGGGTCATGGGCAAGCCGAACCTGGCGATCATCATGGAGCCGACGGTGATCAGCCCGTTCGGGCTATTCGGCCTGTCGGGGGGCACGATCAAGCCGATCTTCGGTTTCGTCGTGGTCGCCGTCGTCGGCGCGCTCGTCGCCTGGTACCTCTTGACCGACAGCGGGCTTGGCATGCGCGCGGCCGGCGCCAACCCGCGCATGGCCCGCGCGCAGGGCGTGCCCACGGCCGCGATGACCTACTTCGGCATGGCGCTGTCGAACGCGCTGGTGGCTTTCGGCGGGGCGCTGTTCGCGCAGATGAACGGGTTCGCCGACATCACCATGGGCACGGGCACGATCGTGGTCGGCCTCGCGGCCGTGATCGCGGGCGAGGCGATCCTCAGGCCCAAGGGGATCATGATGGCGATCGTGGCCTGCATCGTGGGGTCGGTGATCTACCGCTTCGCCGTGCAGTTCGCGCTCAACGCCGAATTCATCGGCATGAACCCGGGCGACCTCAACCTGCTGACAGCCGTGCTGGTCACGATCGCCCTGATCCTGCCGGGCGCGCGCAACCCGGTGAAGGCGCTGATGAAGAAACGCGGCAACGGAGCGCCGTCATGATCCGTCTTGAACGCGGCCGGGTCGTCTTCTCGCCGGGCACGCCGCTGGAGAACATGGCGCTGGCCGACCTGGACATGGAGATCCCGCGCGGTCAGTTCGTCTCGGTGATCGGCTCCAACGGGGCGGGCAAGTCGACGCTGCTGAACGCGCTTTCCGGCGAAGCGCCGCTCACCTCCGGGCGCGTGCTGATCGACGAGACCGAGGTTACCAATTGGCCGGCCGCGCGCCGCGCGCAGCTGGTCGCGCGCGTCTTCCAGGACCCGATGCTGGGCACCTGCGAGGGGCTGACGATCGAGGAGAACCTGGCGATCGCGGCGGCGCGCGGCGGACAACGCCGCCCCACCCTCGCGCTCGGCCGCGCCCGGCGGGCGGAGTTCCGCGAGCAGTTGGCCCAGCTCGGCCTGGGCCTGGAAAAACGGCTGGGCGACCGGATGGGTCTGCTCTCCGGCGGGCAGCGCCAGGCGGTCAGCCTGCTGATGGCGACCCTGCGCCCGGCCAAGATCCTGCTGCTCGACGAGCACACGGCCGCGCTCGATCCCCGGATGAGCGACTTCGTGCTCAACCTGACCCGCCGGCTGGTCGAACGCCAACAGGTAACGACCCTGATGGTGACCCACTCGATGCGGCAGGCCCTCGACTTCGGCAGCCGCACGGTGATGCTGCACGAGGGCAAGGTCGCCCTCGACGTCGCCGGCGCGGAGCGCGCGGCGCTCGGCGTCGACGATCTGGTCGACCGCTTCGCCCAGGTCCGCGGCGAGGAACTGGACAGCGACGCGCTGCTGCTCAGTTAAGCGGGTTCACCACCGAGGGTACGGAGGTCACAGAGGCAAGTCGGCGTATTGCGGCGCGACAGCGCCCCAAAGAGACCTTCTTGTGGTGGCTTCGTGTCTTAGTGGTTCGCGTCTTCTTAGCGAACACGACACTACACCAAGGAAAAGAAGGCGCTGCGCGCGGCCCGTACCTCTGTGACGTCCGTGCCCTCTGTGGTGAAACTCCGCCTACCCCGCCTTCCGGTCGCGGGCGGTTTCCAAGACGTCTTCCTCGGCGTCGCGTCGGAACAGATCTTCCAGTTCCTCGTTAGACTGGCGGGCGAGGTAGACCAGGCGTTCCTCGTCGCTGTGGTGCTGATAGTCGTGCGCCAGGCGCGCCTCGTCGTGGCGCTGGAAGGTCTCGGTCAGGCGCCGGCTTTCCTTTTCGCTCAGCCCCAAATGGGTCAGCAGGTCGCGCGTCGTCTCCAGCGCGGAGTGGAAGGTCTCCCGGATCACCACGTCGGCGCCGGCGTCCAGCAGCTTGTAGGCGTGCCGCCGGTCGCGCGCGCGGGCGTAGACCTTGAGGTTGGGGAAGGTGGTCTTGGCGACCTCGACGGTGCGCACCGCGATCTCGCCGTCGTCGACCGCCACCACGAGCGCGTCCGAGTCGTCCGCGCCGGCGGCGCGGAGCAGATCCGGCCGGGCGGCGTCGCCGTAATATACCCTGTTGCCGAACTGCTGGACGAAGTCGACCTGCGCGGGGTTCGCCTCGAGCGCGGTGAACGCGATGCCGCGGGCGCGTAGCACACGGCCCACGATCTGCCCGAACCGGCCGAAGCCGGCAATGATCACGCGGCCGGTCTGGTCCGGCACTTCGGCCGTTTGCGGCGCCGGTGCCGGTGGCACCGGGACCGTATCCAAACGCTCCGCCAGCCAGACCAGCAGCGGCGTGGTCAGCATCGAGGCAATCACGATCAGGGTCACGAGGTCCGAAACCGATCGCTCCAGCACCCCACGGCCGACGGCCGACGTCAGCAGCACGAAGGCGAACTCGCCGCCCTGGCTCAGCACGGCGGCGAACCGTCGCGCCGCGCCCGGCCGCAAGCCGTGCCAGCGGCCGAGCGCGTAGAGTACCAGGGCCTTGATCCCGACCAGCCCGACCACACCGCCGACCACGGTCAGCAGCTGCGCCTGCAGCAGGCCAAAGTTCACCGACATGCCGACCGCCATGAAAAACAGGCCCAGCAGCAGACCGCGGAAAGGGTCGATGTCGGCCTCCAACGCGTGTCGGTAGTCGCTGTCGGCCAACAGAACGCCAGCCAGGAAGGCGCCCAGCGCCATCGATAGACCGACCGCCTCCAGCAGCAGCGCCATCCCGATCACGGTCAACAGGGCCGCCGCCGCGAAGATCTCGCGCACCCCGGTCATCGCGACGACCCGTAGGGCATAGCGCAGCAGGAAGCGGGCGCCGACCACGATCGCGGCTAGGAGCGCGATCACCTTGCCCGCCTCGACCAGCCGGTCGAGGTCGAGCGCCTCGCCCCCGATCGCGAGGACCGGCATGGCGGCCAAGAGCGGAATCACCGCGAAGTCCTGGAACAGCAGCACGGCGAACGCGCTGCGGCCGGAGCGGGTGGTCAGCTGGCGCTTTTCCGACAGCACCTGGATCGCGAACGCGGTGGATGAGAGCGCGAGTGTGAGCCCAATCACGACCGCCGGCTTCGGGTCGAAGCCGACGAGGTAACAGACGAGCGCCAGCACCGCGCCGGTACCCAGCACCTGCAGGGCGCCCAGGCCAAACACCGCGCGCCTGAGCGACCACAGCCGGGCCGGAGCCAGTTCCAGACCGATCACGAACAGCAGCAGGACGATGCCGAGTTCGGCGAATTCCAGAATCCGCTCGACATCGGTGAAGGCACCGAAGCCCCAGGGCCCGATCGCGATCCCGGCCAGCAGGTAGCCGATCACCGAGCCCAGACCCGCCTGCTTGGCCGCCCAGACCCCGACGACGCCGGCCGCAAGCAGCATTAAGGCCGTATAGAGGAAATCGTGTCCGGCGCTATGCTCCATGATTTGTCCGACGTCGTTTGCGGTAAGGGCGGGCTGGGCCGACTCCGCCCGTGCTGCGGGTGGCTCGACAAGAATTGGTGTTAACAGTATAGCAGCCAGCGACCTGTTACGATGCCGAAGGTCGGCAGGACGCAGCGCGTCGTGGGCGGTGAGCGGCATGATGGCCGGGCGACCGGGGGCGCCGAAACACGGATGGACGCGACGATGACGAGCCAGACGATGCGCGCGCTGGGAAACCAGACACGGGTTTGGACCCGGCTCGGCCTGCCGGTCGCGGCCCTGGTCCTGGCGGCGGCATTGCTCGCCGGCTGCGGCGGGTCCGCGACGCAGGTCAAGAGCGGCCAGGAAGCCGCGCCCACCACCGACCAGACCGCCGCCCTGCGCCCGATCCCGGATATCGGCCACCTGCTCCCCAGGCCCGAGCCGCGGCAAGCGGACAAGGTGGTGGTGGTGAAGGCCCTGCGCGAGCTGCGCCTGCTCGCCAACGGCGAGGTGTTCCGCACCTACGAGGTCTCGCTCGGGCGCGAGCCCAAGGGCGACAAGTTCCAGGAGGGCGACGGTCGTACGCCGGAAGGGCGCTACATCCTCGACTTTAAGAACGAGAACAGCGCCTTCCACCGCTCCATCCGGGTGTCCTATCCCAACGCCCAGGACTGGCGCGAAGCGCGTGCGATGGGCGTGCACCCGGGCAGCGACATCATGATCCACGGGCTCAAGCCCGATTTCGCCGACGTCGGCAAAGGGCACCTGCGCGAGGACTGGACGGAGGGCTGCATCGCCGTCACGAACCAGGAGATGGACGAGATCTGGTCGCTGGTGCAGGTAGGCACGCCGATCGAGATCAGGCCCTGAGTGCGGCATCCATCGAAGGCGGTTCCTCTCCACCGATCCATTCCCCGCCTTCAGTGCGAGCCAGGGAACTGGTCGGCTAAAAGCGCGATGTCGGGCTCGCGGCTGATAGACCGGCCAAGTTAATCCCGTGCCGGGACATCCCCACGCCTATTACCGCGCTTGAACGCCGTTCGCCCGTGCGCCACCTCTCGTAGCGACTAACGACCGCGAGGAAGAGGCGCGCATGACCGACAAGCACGGCGATCACGCCCGCCGCGGCCTGAGCCGGCGGCGGTTCCTGGCGACCACGGCGGGCGCGGCGCTGGCGCCGGCGTTCGGGCCGGACTTGGCGCGCGCGGCTGCCCAGGCCATCCATACCCGGCCGATCCCGTCCAGCGGGGAGCGCATCCCGGCGATCGGCATGGGCACCTGGATCACCTTCAACGTCGGCGCCAGCACGGAGATGCGCCAGCACCGCAAGCGCATCCTGGAGGAGTTCTTCGCCCGCGGCGGCGGCATGATCGACAGCTCGCCGATGTACGGCTCCAGCGAGGAAGTCGTCGGCTGGTGCCTGGACCGGCTGGACGACACGGATGGGCTCGTCTCCGCCACCAAGGTGTGGACCCGTGGCATGGGCGACGGCGAACAGCAGATGGCGCGCTCGCGCGAGCTCTGGGGCGTGAACCGCTTCGACGTCATGCAGGTGCACAATCTGGTCGACTGGCAGACCCACCTGAAGACGCTGCGCGCCGACAAGGAGGCGGGCAAGGTCCGCTACATCGGCGTCACCACCTCCCACGGCAGCCGGCACGACGAGCTCGAGCGGGTGATGAAGACCGAGCCGCTGGACTTCGTGCAGTTCACCTACAACGTGGTCGACCGCTGGGCGGAGGACCGCCTGCTGCCGCTGGCGCGCGAACGGGGCATCGCGGTGATCGTCAACCGGCCCTACAAGCGCAAGCAGTTGTTCCGGATGTACCAGGACCAGCCGCTGCCAAGCTGGGCGCAGGCCGAGGCGGGTGCCAGCAACTGGGCCGAGTTCTTCCTCAAGTTCATCATCGCTCACCCCGCCGTCACCTGCGCCATCCCCGCGACCAGCCAGATCCCCCACATGCGCGAGAACATGGGCGCCCTCGAGGGCCCCCTCCCCGACCCGGCGACGCGCGAAAAGATGGCCCGCTACGTGGCGGAGCTGTAGCTGCCCGCGTAACGCCTCGATCCCCTCTCCACGATCGGGAGAGGGAACCCGGCACTGCACGCGTCGCAACCGCCCCAGGGCCATTCAGCCATGATGCTGCCCTACACCATCGACGTCTTCTTCGCCGCCATGGGCCGGTACAACGCCCAGTACGCGGTCCTGGTGGCGCTGCTGGCCGCACTCAGCCTGGGCGCCCTCGCGCTCGCGGTGCGCGGAACGCGTGCGCCCTGGCAGGACCGGGCGGTCGGCGCGGTGCTGGCGGCGGGCGCGCTCATCAGCGGCTGGGCGCATCAGTCTGGGTTGATGGCGGATTTGAACTTCATGGCGTCGGTCTACGGCCCGCTGTGGATCATCCAGGGCGGCCTCTTGGCCGGCACGCTCGCCCTGCGCGCGCGGCTGAGCTTCCGCGGACCGCGTGACCGCGTGCGCACGGGCGGGCTTACGATCGCGGCCCTGGGGCTGATCGGCCACCCGCTGGCGCTGCTCGCCCTCGGCGTGGCGCCGGGCAGCCTGCCGCTTGCCGGCAGCGCGCCGGACGCGACGGCCGTACTCACCGCGGGGTTGCTGACAGCCGCCCGCGGCCCGCGCTGGCTGCGGCTCGGCCTGCTGCTTGTGCCGCTCGCCTGGGGCGGGGTCGCGGGCCTGAGCGCCTACCTGCTGGCCTTCCCGCTCGATTACGCCGTCACGGCGGCGGTGCTGCTCGCCGTCGCTCTGACGCTGATCCGACGCCCTGAAAGCTAAACGCAGCGCCCGCCGTCCACCGGCAGCACGGTGCCGGTGATGAAGTCGGCCTCGTCGCTGGCGAGGTAGAGGGTCGCCTTGGCGACGTCGGCCGGGCGCGACAGTCGGCCCATCGGCACGGACGCCTCGAACTTCTTGCGGTTCTCCGGGGTGTCCGGCAGGCCCATGAAGGATTCCAACAGGCCGGTCTCGCCCATCACCGGGGCAAGCGCGTTCACCCGGATCCCGTCCGGCGCCAACTCGACCGCCATCGACTGGCTGAGCAGGTTCACCGCGCCCTTGGAGGCGTTGTACCACGTCAGCCCCGGGCGCGGCCGGACGCCGGCGGTGGAGCCGATGTTGACGATCACGCCGAAGCCGCGTTCGCGCATCTTCGGCACGACCGCCATCGTCATCAGATAGATCGACTTCACGTTGACCTCGAACACCTTGTCGAAGTCGGACTCGTCGACATCCAGCATCGGCTGATTCTTGTGAGTGTAGCCGGCGTTGTTGATGACGGTGTCGACCGGACCGAACGCGGTTTCCGTCTCGGCCACCATCCGGTCGACATCGGCGCGCTTGGTGACGTCACCCTGCACCGCCAGCGCGGCCGTCCCGATCTCGCCGGCGACCCGTTCGGCCGTCTGGCCGTTCAGATCGGCGACGCAGACCTTGGCACCTTCCTGCGCGAACAGCTTGGCGATCGCCTCGCCGAAGCCGCTGCCCGCGCCGGTGACGATCGCGACCCTGCCTTCTAGCCGCATGACGCGTTGCTCCCCCGTTTCGTTTCGTCTTATTGGTCCCTGAAAACCTGACGGCAGGCTATCAGCTTCCGGTGGGCGTGCCGAGATAAAGCGCGGCAATGTCCGCCCGGTCCAGCAGCGCCTGCGCGCGGTCCTGCAGGCGGACCTGGCCGCTTTCCATCAATACCCCGCGGTCGACAGTGCCGAGCGCCTGCTTGGCGTTCTGCTCCACCATCACCACGCTCGTGCCGGTGGCGCGCAGCCCGGCCACCATGTCGAAGATCCGCGTCACCAGCGTGGGTGCGATCCCGGCGGACGGCTCGTCCAGCAGCAGCACCGAAGGCTCCGGCATGAGCGCGCGGGCGAGCGCCAGCATCTGCCGCTCGCCGCCGGACAGCGTGCCGGCGCGCTGGTCCAGACGCTCGGCCAGACGCGGGAACAGCTCGCCCAGCTCGCCGATCCGCTGGCGCCGGCGCCGCGCGCCCAGGCGCACGCCGCCGATCTCCAGGTTCTCGCGCACGCTCATGCTGGTGAAGACGTTGGCGACCTGCGGCACGTAGCCCAGCCCGGCGGCGGCCAGCTTTTCCGGCGCCAGGCCGGTGACCGCCCGCCCGTTCAACTGGACCCGGCCGGCCGTGGGCGCGATCTGCCCGGCGAGCGCCTTGATCAGGGTCGACTTGCCGGCCCCGTTCGGGCCGAACAGCAGCACCTGCTCGCCGGGCGCGACCGCGAGGTCGACGGCGAACAGGATCTGCAATTCGCCGTAGCCGGCATCCAGCCCTTCGACCTGCAGCACCGGGCGCGCGTGCCCCGCGTCGACGCTCATGCCGCACCGCCCCCGCCCAGGTAGGCCTCGATCACGGCCGGGTCGCGCTGCACCTCGGCCGGCGGTCCCTGGGCCAGAACCCGACCCTGGTGCATGACGATCACGTGGTCGCACCAGCGCATCACCAGGTCCATCTCGTGCTCGACGATCAGGACGGAGGTGCCCTGGCGGTTCAGCTCGCCGATGTGCTCGAAGATCTTGTTCGCAAGCGTCCGGTTCACGCCGGCCGCGGGTTCGTCCAGCAGCATCAGGCTGGGCCGGCGGATCATCTGCCGACCGAGGTCGAGCAGCTTGCGCTGGCCGCCGGAGAGGTGGGCGGCCGGCTCGTCGCGCAAATGCGCCAGGTCCAGGAACGCCAGCACCGCTTCCGCCCGGCCGGCGATCTCGCGCTCCAGCGCCCGGCGGCCGGCGATCCGCAGCCACGCCGTCGCCAGGCTCTCGCTGCGCGGGTCCGCGCCCGCGACCATCAGGTTTTCCCAGACGGTCAGATGCGCGAACAGGCGCGGGTTCTGGAAGGTCCGCGCCAAGCCCGCGCCGGCCGCGGCCTCCGGCTTAACGGCGGTGATCGGTCGGTGGGCGAGGTAGACGGTTCCGGCGTCAGCGCGTTGGACGCCGCTCACCAGGTCGATCAGGGTCGACTTGCCCGCGCCGTTCGGTCCGATCAGGCCGGTGATCCGCCCGCGGGCGACGTCGAAGCTCGCGCCGTCGACGGCCGACAGGCCGCCGAAGCGCTTCTTCACGTCCCGCACCCGCAGGATCGGGCCTTCACCCCCGGCGGCGGTCGGGGGCGCGCCCGCGAGCGCGGGCAGCGGGCCCGTGAAGGCCGGCGCCCGGCGCGGCCGGTCCGGCCAGACGCCGCGTGGGAAGTAGCGCACCACCAGGATCAGCAGCAGGCCGATCAGCACGAACCTGAGCGACGGGACGAAGCTGGGGTTGCCGGCGGCCAGCGCGCTCAACCCCGGCACCGTGTCCAGAAAACGCGTGCCCTCGCGGATCGCGATCAGCAGGAACGCGCCGACCAGCACGCCCAGGTGGTTGCCGGTGCCGCCCAGCAGCATCGCCAGCCAGATCTGGAAGGTCACGATCGGCACGAACTGCCCGACGTGGATCACACCCAGCGAATGGGTCCAAAGGCTGCCTGCAAGTCCACCCAGGGCGCCGCCGATGACGAGCGCCTGCAGCTTGGTACGCGCCGTGCGCTTGCCGAGCGTGCGCGCCGCCAGCTCGTCGTCACGGATCGCCCGCAACAGGCGTCCGAACGGCAGCTCGCCGGCGTGCCGGACGGCCCAAACCAACCCGCCTACGATCACGATGCAGCCCAGCAGGTAAGCGTACGCGTACAGCTCGGTTGGCACGTACGTGCCACGGCCCGGCTGCGGTACGGCCGAAATCCCGAACTCCCCGCGGGTCAGCCAGGTCTCGTTCGACAGGGCGTAGCGCACGACCTCCGCCATCGCGAAGGTGGCGACCGCGAGGTAGTGCGTGCGCAGCCGGACCGACGTCAGACCGATCAGGAGCGCAAGCAGGCCGCCTGCCAGCCCGGCCAGCACGAACCCGGCCAGCCACGGCAGATTGAGGCCGAGCGCGTACTGGGCGCCGGCCTCGACGTACGCGTCCGAGCCGGGCGGCGGCAGGGTTGCGAGCGCGCTTGCGAACGCGCCCACCGAAAAGAACGCGACGTAGCCGAAGTTGAGCACGCCGGCGAAGCCGAACTGCACGTTCAAGCCCACCGCCAGCAGGCCGTAGATCAGCCCCAACGTGATCAGCGAGGTGGCGAAGGCGAGCAGGTCCATGGGGATCAGGCCCGCCCGCCCATCAGGCCCTGCGGGCGCGTCAGCAGGACAGCAATCAACACCACGAAGGCGAACGCGTACGCGTAGTCCGCCGAAACGTACGTCGCGCCCAACTCCACGCCCAGGCCGACGATCAGGCCGCCCAGCATGGCGCCGTACGGGCTGCCGATGCCGCCCAGCAGCACGGCGGCGAACACCACCAAGAGGAAGCGCCAGCCCATGTCCGGGTCCAGCGTCACCTGCGTCACCGCCAACAGGATGCCGCCCAGGGCGCCGATCGCCGCCGACAGGAACCAGGTCGCCGCCAGCACCTTGGGCGCGGCGACGCCGGCCGAGCGGGCCAGCGCCGGGTCGTCGGCGACCGCGCGCATGGTCTTGCCCAGCATCGTCCGGCTCAACAGCAGATGCACGAGCGCCATGGCGGTGAGCGCAACCGCGATCGTCGCCACCTGCTCCTTGGGCACGAACACCCCCGCGACGTCCCAGGGCCGCAGCAGCGGCAGCGGAAAGCGGATCGGGTTGGAACCGGCCACCATGCGCACCGCGTTGTGCAGCACGAACGCCACGCCCACGCTGGTGACCAGGAGCGGCAGCAGGCCGCGCTGCATCAGCGGATCGAACGCCAGCCGCGCGATCAGCACGCCCGCCGCGCCCACCGCGACCACGCTGACCGCCCCGGCAAGCGGCAGCGCCAGTCCGGCGCCGGCCAGTGCCAGGGTGGCGTAGGCGCCCAGCGTCAGGAACTCGCCATAGGCGAAGTTGATGAACCGCGTCACCCCGTAGGACAGCGTCAGCCCGACCGCGCTCACCGCGATCGTCCCGCCGAGCGCCAAGCCGTACACCAGCGTCTGCAGGAGGGCGTTGAGGTCCATGACGGTCCGGAAACGGGCGATGCGCCAGGTTCCCTCTCCTCCAGTGGGAGGAGAGGGTTAGGGTGAGGAGGTGGCCTCGGCTCTGTGCAAGGGCAGCCTTGTCCGACCGAGCCGGCGTGCAGAGCTACCTCACCCGGTCCCTCGCCTTCCAGTGACGGAGCGGGGACCTGCCGCCAGGCCCGTCGAGCCGACGACCGCCGCAGGTCACTCCAGCGCGTCGGCGGGGATTGTAGAGACGGTGGTCCAGTTGCCGTTCTGCACCTGCCGGATGCCGAACGGGGCGGTGATGTTGCCCCAGGCGTCGAAGTCGATCGGGCCGACCAGGCCGTCGTAGTTCACCTCGCCGCCGTCCTTCAGCACCTGAGCACCTTCGGTGTAGGCGTGCACGGTCGTCTTTCCCTCGCCCGGGTTGGCGACCTGCTCGATGTTCGCCGCGAGCGTCGCCCGCGTGATCTCGCCGTCTTTCAGGTGCGCGCGCAGCATGGCGAGCGCGAGCACGTTCATGGCGTCGAAGGTGTTGGTGGCGAAGATCTGTGGGTCCT